>JAPLLG010000007.1:315047-630095 GCA_026387665.1 Nitrospirota bacterium | reverse complement strand
TTGGTGCCGAAGGCGGGATTTGAACCCGCACACCCTTGCGGGCGCTAGACCCTGAATCTAGTGCGTCTGCCAGTTTCGCCACTTCGGCACATCGAGGTGGAAGGGGATTATCCTGAATTATGGAGGTCCCAGTCAAGCAAGGGGCGTGAATTAGCTGATATGCGCCGCTCGTGAGGCCCAGAGCCCGGCGGTTGCGATGTCCCTCGTATCGCCGCTGAGCACGATCCGTTCGCGGACTAGCCCTGCTGCGCCGAGCAGGGGGGCCGCCGCGATCCGGGGGGCTTCGTCGGCGATCAAGACGTCGAACCGGACGCGGCTGAAGAGGGGATCGCTCAGCACTCGCGATGCCGTGGTGACCACGAGCCGCCGATTCTGGATGAAGGCCTGCCGGTTGGTGTCTTCCTCCGCCGCGAGTATCTCACGGATTTTTTTGGTCCCGCCCAGATGGACGATGTCTCCCTTGAGCTCGTCGAACTCCGGTCGCATGTCTTTCGGCACAGCGGCTTCCGGCACGAGTTCATTGATGCGCGTCTTGGCAACATCGAGCTCTCCCTTCAGTTCGGCACATTGACTCTCGTACAGTTCAAGGTATTGATGCAGGGATGCGACGTTTTTCCCGACGGCTTGCAGGCTGAGCCTCCGGAAGAGCGGGAGGTTTTCGTATTCCGCCAGAGTGGCGTTCACGTCTTTGATCTTGTTCTGGAGATCGGTGAGCTGCGTCATCAAGCGCCATTCCAGGAGGCGCACTTCATCGAGATCCTTTTGTTTCTGCGCCTTATAGGCTAACACAGGAGTCAGTTCGCGAAACCGCTCGTACTTGCGCCGGAGCGCGGCCTTGTCCGCGCGAGACTTGGCATAGAACTGGTGCATCTGCGCTTCGAACCCCAGCTCCTGAATCCCGATCCCATCAGCCTGCTGGGCCAAGGCCATTTCATAGCGAGTCACCCAGGTCTTATAGGTGAGCCCCGCGGCTTTCATGGCCCGCGCGATCGTGCCGATGAGTGCGTCCGCCTGTTGGTGATCGGGGCAGACCACCAGCATGCGTTTGTTGGCGCGGATCAGTTCGATGGCCAGCGTGGCCAATCGTTGCCGTCGCACTGAAAGGTCGTCCGACCAGATGGTCGAGAGGATCGACGATCCTGCTCCGGCTCCTGACGGTTCTCCTGCTCCCGTCGCTTCGAGGAGGGGCGCCAATCGGTCTGCCGGACCGAGCCGATAGGAGTCAGGCTGCGCCAGCATGTCGCGCAATCGCTTGGCCGCCGTGGCCAGAAGGCCTGCCCGATCCGGCACCACGGTCGCATCGGCACAGGCCTGCCCGATGTGATCGAAGGTCTGGACGAGGACGACATTGTCTTGCCCGCCGAGCACGAGGCCTTCGGTCGGCTCCATGTCGTCCGGCGGGATAATGGAGAGGGGCGTGTCATGTGCGAGGGAGGAGCCCTGCGGAAGTGTCAGCTCGTAGAGGTGCAAGGTGCCGATCGTGCGCACCAGGCGGCATGAGACCTGAGTGATGGGCTGGTCGAGCGAAGTCTTGCCCACCTGCTTCTGTTCGGCTTCAAGCCGGCGCGCCCATGTGTCGATGAGGTCCCGTGCGGTCATGAGGTCCTTGGAAAGCAGTTCTCGATTCGTGTTCGCCATCATACGGTCGGCCATTACGCCTGTCTAGCAGGCTACTGAAAAACTTCGAGGGGAGGTCGCGGCGCGCTTCCGCTTGACCCTATCGAGCAGTTCCATTAGCGTAGCAGCCTAACAGGATGCTGAAAAAGTCCGCCAGCGGCGTTCTCGAAACCTGTGAAGCGTGAATCGCGAAGCGTATCTCGCAAAAAGCCCACCTCTGCGGCTGCGACGAGATACGAACGACGCTTCACGAACGACGGACAAAGAGGACGGCCTTTTTGAGCATCCTGTGGTTGCGCGACGGTCATGGGAGGACTTCATTTATGCTTGTTGTTGGACTGATGTCCGGAACTTCCGGGGATGGAGTCGATGCCGCGCTCGTGGAGATTACCGGGCGAGGCCGCACCCTCAAGGCGAAGACGCTCGCGGCCCACACAGTCGCCTACCCCCGTTCGTTACAGCAGCGCATCCTCTCCGCCTCTGTGTCCGGGACGGTCGCGGAGGTCTGTCACCTCAATGTATTGCTGGGTGAATGGTTTGCCAAGGCGGCATTGCGCGTGATCAAGCAGGCCAAGCGTCAGCCGGGCAAGGTGGCCTTGATCGGTTCTCATGGCCAAACGCTGCACCATCTGCCTCATGGCATCTCTGTGCCAGGCATCGGGACGATCCGTTCGACCCTGCAAATCGCCGAGCCTGCGGTGATCGCCGAGCGCACGGGCATTACCACGGTCGCGAACTTTCGGACGCGGGACATGGCCGCAGGGGGCCAGGGGGCTCCCTTGGCGCCGGTCGCCCATGCATTGCTCATGAAACATGCGCGCCGCGCGCGGTTGATCGTGAATCTCGGCGGCATCAGCAACGTGACCTACGTGCCGAAAGGCGGAGACCTGGCCGGGGTGCAGGCCTTCGATACGGGGCCGGCCAATATGGTGCTGGACAGTCTCATGGCGCGGTTGACGGAGGGACGGCTGTCGATGGATCGCGGTGGGAAGTTGGCGATGAAGGGGCAGGTCGATTCGCAATTACTCAAGAAGCTGCTCGCCCATCCCTTTCTGTCCCAGCGGCCACCCAAATCGACCGGACGGGAAGCCTTCGGCCCGGAACTGATCGACGTGCTGATCTCGATTCAGCAGCAACGGGGCCTCTCGATCGCGGATCTGTTGGCGACCTGCAGCCTCTGGACTGCCAAGGCGGTGGGCACGTCGCGGCGCTGGATCAAGGGCGAGATCGATGAAGTGGTGGTGGGGGGCGGCGGCGTCCGCAACCGCGCGATCATGGCTCATCTCTCGACGGTCTTCGCTCCGGTGCCGGTCACTACGTTCGACGCCATCGGATGGGACAGTAAGTCGTTTGAAGCGGTGGCCTTCGCCCTGCTGGCCTATCAAACCGTGACAGGCCAGTGGGGCAACATCCCGTCGGTCACTGGCGCAACGCATCCCGTGATCCTTGGCACGATTGTGCCGAACGGGCCAAGCTGGCGTGACTCCCTGCCTTCGCGATAGAGCACGATGGAACATCTATTCATCGTCCTTGCGGTCGCGTTTCTAGTTTTTCTGCTCTGGCAGCTGAAGGGTTCGTCGACCAATGGGCCGCTCAAGAACGAGGCCATGGTCCTTCCTGCCGGCGTCACGCTGCGGCCCCAGCCCCTGCTGACCGATAGGGATCTCCTGCTCTACAACCTGATATGGCTGGCTGTGCAGGACCATTTCCTGGTCTTCGCGCGGGTTCCGCTCTGGTCGATCGTCAGCGTCGAGGGAGAGAAGCAGGCGCGCTTGCACGTCTTGCGGAAGATCGCGCTGAAGCAACTCGACTTTGTGTTGCTCCATCCTGGATCGAAGATCGTGGAGCAGGTGGTCTTGCTGGAGGAGGGGTCGCCCCCTCAGCCTGAGGAGGTTGCGCGGCGGCGGGAGATTCAGTCAGTTCTGCAGGCGGCTGGCATCGGGCTGATTATCTTGGACTCCCGCACGTCCTACACGGTCTCTCAGCTGGCGGAGTTGTTAGGGCTCGGCTCCGACGAATGACGGCAAGATGCTGAAAAAGTCCGCCATCATCGTTCTCGCTTCGCTCAGAGGCTCAACGTACGGCAAGGGTACGCCTCGCCTCTTCGCTCGCTGCGGCCTTGCTGGGCGAACTTTTTGAGCATCTTGCGGGAACGTTCTCGGCAGCCATGAAACGCTGAACGGTGAGCGATGAATAATGAACGAAGCGGGCTGATCCTTGCGGACCAGCCCGTCTCGATGAGTGACCATCAGCCCTTACTGAATGGAGTTTGCAAAGCCGCCGAACGTCACTTCGGCTCGGATCTTATCTCCGACTTTCTTGTCCCCTTTGATTTTTTTGGTCTCTTTGCCGACGTACACGCGGACTTCTTTCTGGGTCAAGGAGCCGCCCCAGCCACGCGCCTGGCTCGCGCTGCCATTATCCGGATAGCCGCTACGAACCGTGTAGACGTCGCCCTCGATCTTGACCACCTCGCCGTCGATGATTTCATGCGTCAGCCCCGGCGCCGTGTCCATCTTTTCAGATGGCTGATTTTCCGCCAATGCGAAGCTTCCCCCTGCAAGCACGACGGTGATTGCGAACGTCAATGCCAGCATGCGCTTTCTCTCAGATGATCTCATGGCCCGCCCCCTTTGGTTAGTGTTGAGTGAGGGCCATGCGAGAGGCCCTATGCCTGCCGCCGCGCCTCAGCCCTGAGGACCTCCTCGCAATCCTTGTGCCTGAGTCACGATCCCCTCCCATTTGTTCGTTATATTCGGATTTATGCGGTCCGGTAAGATTACTTACGACTTACGCAATGGCACTGCGGGAAAACATTGATGCCCAGTTCAATTCCGTACGGACTGAGCGTACATGGATGATACAGGGCTGTGCGCTCGGCTATCGGCAGGATGGTCGAGTCGCTGATCGCGTATAGGCCCACGGACCTTGCAACCAATCGAAAGATCGATGGATTTCAGATCTCAGACAATATGGTGGGTCTGTTTGTGGGGATAGACTGCTCGGAGGCTGGCAGAGGAACGCCTTGGTTCACGTCCAGGAAGCAAAGGCACGGTAAACAGAATCCCTTTGCCTGGCTATCCAGACCCATCAGGCAAATTTTACCCAGTTGCATCGTAGGTAATGATCGTTGTTGATGGCTCTCGGCATCCTTGCGATCTCAGCGCGAGATTGCGCGAGTGGGGGCCGTGAGAACCGCTGATCAAGTAAGTTGTTGAGAGGAAAAAGAACTGGTTGGTTGCGGGGAGAGGATTTGAACCTCTGACCTTTGGGTTATGAGCCCAACGAGCTACCGGGCTGCTCCACCCCGCATCAGGATGCTAACAAAGGGTTGAACGGCAAGTCAAGCCAGCAGCCGTGCGGCCCGGTTGCTTTCGCGCATCTGCAATGCTAAAGCGATAACATGAATATTGTGTTTATGGGTACGCCGGATTTTGCGGCTGCCTCTCTTGAGGCCCTGCTGAAGTCGGACGATGTCGTGGTCGGCGTCGTGACGCAGCCGGATCGTCCGAAAGGGCGCGGTCAGGTCCTCACTCCGTCGCCGGTGAAACTCCTGGCCCAGCGGGAAAAGATTCCTCTGCTGCAGCCCCTCAAGATGAAGGACCCGGAATTTCTTCAGACGTTGGCCGGGTGGAAGCCGGATTTGATCGCGGTCACGGCGTTCGGGCGTATCTTGCCTCCGGCGGTCCTTTCGCTTCCTCCGCTTGGCTGCGTCAATGTGCATGGATCGCTGCTTCCGAAATATCGCGGGGCTGGTCCGATCCAATGGGCCATCATCAACGGCGAACGAGAAACCGGCATTACGACCATGTTGATGGATGAGGGAATGGATACTGGCGCGATGTTGCTTCAAGAGGCCATTCCTATTAGCGATGACGATACGGCCGGCACCCTTTCGCCACGGTTAGCAGAGTTGGGGGGCAGGTTGCTGGTCGAGACGATTGCCCGACTGAAGGCCGGTACCCTCGTGCCGAAGCCGCAAGATTCTTCGCAAGCGACCATGGCTCCCTTGCTGAAGAAGGAAGATGGGATTATCGATTGGACCTTGTCAGCCGTGGCTCTGGCCAATCGGGTCCGTGGCCTGGCTCCCTGGCCTGGAGCCTATACGGCTGTGCCGGGAGGTGACCGTTGGACGATCGGGCGAGCCCAGGCCCTTCCAGGCCCAGCCACGAGGCCTCCAGGGGCAGTGGTGGCTGTCACCAACGAGGCGATTCATGTCGCGACCGGGGAGGGAGTCCTTGCCCTGCTGGAGTTGCAGCCGGCCAATAGCCGCCGGATGGCCGTCTCTCAATATGTGGCGGGCCACCCGATTGCCGTCGGATTGCAGCTATCAGGATGCTGAAAAAGCCCGCCAGCAGGGGAGGGATGCCCCGGTGAGTCCCCTGTGCTCGCGCAACGCGCGCCCTCGGAAGGGCCTCGTTGGACGCGCGCAGTGGGGGGACTCATCCGGGCCATCCTGGGATAACGTAAACAAGCAAGCTTGGAAGTTCGTATTTGATCGCTCGCTGCGGCCTTGCTGGACGGCCTTTTTGAGCATCCTGAGGTGATTCTGGCCCCAGCACTGTATGGAATATTTTGGCCATGCTTTCCGTATCAACCGAGTTTTCTTACAGCCTATTAGGGGAGCCTGCGTTCTCGTAACATTCCCCCATTTGAGTTACCTATGGCATCTGGTCCTCGATCTCTCTTTACTGCCCAGACCGCACCGTCAGCCCGTGCGATCGCCCTCTCGTTGCTGGTGGAGTCAGAGAAGAGCGAGGAGGGAGTCGATGTGTTGTTGGACCGAGCCCTCGCTCGCTGCTCTTTCGATGGCCGTGATCGGGCTCTCACCGTCGAGCTCACTTATGGAGTTTTGCGGCGGCTTGCGACCATCGATTGGCGGCTTGAACCGGTTTTGGACAAGCCGCTGCTTCGCTTGCCCGTCGCGGTGCAGATGGTGCTCCGGCTCGGCGCCTATCAATTATTGTTTCTGGATCGCATTCCTCAGTCTGCCGCCGTCAATGAATCGGTCAACTTGACCAGAGCCTTTGCCGGCACAGTTGGCAGGGACTGGAGCGGGCTCGTCAATGCGGTGTTGCGCTCGCTCTTGCGTCATCCTCCTGAGCCATGGCCCAGCATGGATCAGGATCCGGCTCAGGCTCTCTCTGTGAAGTATTCGGTTCCGACCTGGCTCAGCCGGCGCTGGGTGGAGCGGCTGGGGCCTGCCGCTGCGGAAGCTGCTTGCGAAGGGGTGAGCGTTGCGCCTCCGATGACGCTACGGGTGAACCAGCTGGTCACGACCAGAGCCGCGCTCCTTGAAAAATTTGCCCAAGCCGGTGTGACGGCCAGGCCGACCACCGTAAGCCCGTTCGGAATCGTGCTTGCGGACGGAGGCCCTGTGCCTTCGCTCCCCGGCTTTCAAGAGGGCGCCTTTTATGTTGAGGATGAAGCGGCCCAATTGGTGCCGCTCCTCCTGGATCCTCAGCCTGGCGAGATCGTGCTCGATGCCTGCGCGGCGCCGGGAGGAAAATCCACCCATCTGGCTGAGCTGATGCAGAACAAGGGAACCATCTACGCCGTCGATCGGAGCGGGGCCCGGTTGGATTTGGTGCGAACCAATTGTCGCAGGCTCGGAGTGCAGAACGTCGTGCCGATTGCCGGCGATATCCGAGAGCCCCGTGAATGGGGCCCCTCCGTGAAGCAATCAGCAGCGGGCCAGCCGCTGGTCAATCGGATTTTGGTGGATGCGCCTTGCAGCGGGCTCGGGGTGCTCCGGCGCCATCCAGAAGCGAAGTGGCGGAAGGATGAGCAGTTGCTCCCTCGGCATCAGACGCTCCAATATCAGATCCTCGAAGCGGTGGTCCCATGCTTGCGGCCTGGCGGGGTGCTGGTCTATAGTACGTGCTCGACGGAGCCGGAAGAAAACGAAGACGTGATCGAGCGATTCTGCCGTGCCCATGCGGAGTTCCAGCGTGAGTCCGTCTCCTCCTGGCTCCCGCCTGCGGCACAGGAATTTGTCACTGAGTCAGGCGCGCTCTCGACCGTGGGAAACCGGTTCTCGATGGACGGATTTTACGCCGCACGACTGAGGAAGGTTTTGTGATGGCACGCCCCATTTATATCGCCCCCTCGATCTTAGCCTCTGACTTTGCCAGGCTGGCCGATGAAGTGGCAGCCGTGGAACGGGCCGGGGCCGACTTCCTCCATATCGATGTCATGGACGGGCATTTCGTGCCGAATCTGACTATCGGTCCGCCGATCGTGGCGGCTCTCCGAAAAGTCACCAAGCTGCCGCTCGACGTTCACCTCATGATCACCAACGCCGATGCCTTTATCGCCGAGTTTGCCGACGCCGGCGCGGACTATCTCACCGTGCATGTGGAAGCCTGTCCTCATCTTCACCGCACGGTGCAGGCAATCAAGGAACGAGGAGTCAAGGCAGGGGTGACCCTGAACCCCGCCACTTCGCTCAGTACGATTGAGGAAATCATTGCCGAGGTGGATTTGGTGCTGATCATGTCGGTCAATCCCGGCTTTGGCGGGCAAAAGTTCATCACTTCTTGTTTAAAGAAAATTACGTCGGCCCGCGCCATGCTCGATCGGGCCGGGAGCCGCGCGTTGCTCGAAGTGGACGGCGGCGTTAAGGTCGACAATGTATCTCAAATATTAGCCGCGGGCGCCGACGTGTTGGTCGCCGGGTCGGCCATTTTCTCCAGTCCAGATTACGCCGCGACGATTGCTGCGATGCGCGCAGCCGGCCAACCTTCTTCCACGACGCCCCAACGCGTCTCTGCTCACCGATAGGCCTCGCGGGTGGATATTTCTTCCCTCATCGACAGCCTGCATCCTCTCGAAGTCAAAGTTCTGTCGACGTTCGGAGCCGATCCCTCTGCGGTGCTCCCGACCGAGCAGTTGGCGCAGACCTCAGGCTTAGAACCCTCGCAATTGAGCATGTCGGTCGAATGGCTGCTGGCCAAGTCGTTGCTCACGGTTGATACCGAGACGGTGACGCCGATTGTGTCCCTCACCAAAATCGGCGAACTGTACTTTGAAAAGTATTCCCCGATCGAACGGGTCCTGTCCGCGGCCCGCGACGCTGCCACAACCGGCAAGCGCCTCACCATTCAGGACATTCAAGCGCGGGAAGGGCTGGAACCGGCGGAGGTGAGCGGCGCGATCGGACGGCTCAAGAAAGAAGGCGCGCTTCTCATCGTGCAAGGCGGCTGTCTCGAATCGACCGGTCGGCCAAGCCAGACGGCGGAAGCGATACGGGGTTTGTTGCAACAGCTTCATGGCACGACGCGCGAGCTGCAGGCATTCCCCGAGGCGCATCGGCAGGTTATTCAAGACCATGCGGTCAAACGAGGGAACGCGAAGGAACCCTTCCGCATCGATGATCGGGTGGCCAGATCGCTCAAACTGTCTGCTGCCGGCATCGAGGCAGCGCAGCAGCTCTCGAAGCAGGGAGTGCTGGAAGAGGTCTCCCAGCTGACTCCAGAGCTTTTGAAAGACGGGAGCTGGCGGACGAAGCGGTTCCGTAAGTACACGATCAGTCTTCGCGCGCCGCGGATTGCGCCGGGCAAGAAACATCCCTATCGCGAGTTTCTGGATACCGTAAAGACGAAACTGGTGAGCATGGGATTCCAGGAAATGCGGGGCCCGCTGGTGGAGACAGAATTTTGGAATATGGATGCCCTCTTCATGCCGCAGTTCCATCCGGCCAGAGACATCCATGACGTCTACTTCGTCAAGGAACCGAAACAGGCTGCGTCGATTGCAGAGCCGTTTTTGTCCCGGGTTTCGCAGGCGCATCAGGACGGTGGCTCAACCGGTTCAACCGGCTGGAACTATTCTTTCGATATGGAGCGTGCGCGGCGTTTGGTGTTGCGGAGCCAGGGCACGGCCGTCTCGGCCCATACGCTGGCGGCACAGCCGGCTGTGCCGGGAAAGTATTTCTCCATCGCCCGTTGTTTCCGTTACGATCAAGTCGATGCGACGCATGCGACCGATTTCTTCCAGGTGGAGGGGATTGTGCTCGGCGAAGATATTAACTTTCGCACATTGCTCGGCCTGCTGAACCTTTTTGCCCGTGAAGTGGCGCAGGCCAAGGAAGTCAAATTCCTCCCGGCCTATTTCCCCTTCACCGAACCCTCGGTTGAATTGCACGTGCGTCATCCGAAGCTCGGCTGGATGGAGCTGGGTGGAGCCGGCCTGTTCCGGTCGGAGGTCACCCTTCCACTGGGCGTGACCGTGCCGGTGATCGCCTGGGGGCTGGGGCTCGACCGTATGGCGATGGTGGCGCTGGGCATTCACGATATTCGGGAATTGTTCACCGACAGTCTCGATCTCATTCGCTCCACTAAGGGGGCTTTCTAGCATTCCCATGCCGACGATTACGATTTTCAAACAGGATCTCGAAGGATTGCTCACAGGGCCTGGAGAGGCTCGCCAGTCGATCACGATTGAGCAACTGGAAGAGTCCTTGATGCTCGTGAAGGGTGAGCTGAAGGGGCAGAACCCCGACAGCGGCGAGCTGCGCATCGAGCTGCAAGATAGCAACCGTCCCGACCTCTGGTGTTGCGAAGGGATTGCGCGGCAGATCCGGGTGAAGCGGCAGGGTTCGCTTGCACCGTACGAGTTTCTGACGGCCAAGCCGAAAGTGCTGAAGCGACTGAACGTGGCCCCTGGCATGGAGAAGGTCCGGCCCTTCGTGGCGGCCTGTACTGCGACCGGCTACCGCGTGACCCAGGAAGGTCTCGCGCAGCTGATCCAGACACAGGAAAAGCTCGCCGAGATGTTCGGGCGCAAACGCAAAACTGTGTCGATCGGGATCTATCGGCTCGCGGCGATCGAGTTTCCTGTTGCCTATGACTTGGTGAAGCCGGACGACGTGAGCTTCACGCCGCTGGGCATGGATACGGTCATGACGCTGGGGGAGATGTTGCTTGTCCATCCCAAAGGGCTGGAGTTCGGCGGGATCCTCGCGGGGCAGGACCGTCTGCCAGTCCTGCGTGACGCGAAGCAACAGGCCCTGTCTTTCCCGCCGATCATCAATAGCCGCGAGGTCGGCGAAGTGAAGGTGGGAGACGATGCCCTCTTCGTCGAAGTGACCGGCACAGACCTGCCGATGGTCGTCCTGACCCTGAATATTTTCGCGGCGAATTTGGCGGATCGTGGCGCGGCCATTGAGCCGATCGACGTGCGCTATCCCTATAAAACGTCTCTCGGCAAAACTGTCGTGACTCCGCAGGATCTCAGGAAGTCACAGAAGCTTCCCGTCAGTACGATCGAGCAGGCCCTTGGACAGACGCTTGGCGCCAAGGAAGTGGCGAAGGCCTTGACGGCCTACGGCTATGAGGTGAAGGCCAGCGGTAAACATGTGACGGTGACGTTGCCGCCCTATCGGCAGGACCTGATGCATGCGATGGACGTCGTTGAAGATGTCGCGATCAGCCGCGGGTACGGAGATTTTTTACCGGTGATGCCCTCGGATTTTACGGTCGGTGGCCTCTCGCGCATCGAAGAAGTCTCCGACCGGGTGAGGGCGCTCATGGTCGGCATGGGTTTTCAAGAAATCATTTCCAATATCCTCGGTTCGCCGCAAGACCTGCGCGATGCGATGAGGCTGGAAGGGACTGAGTGGGGGCAATTGGTCGAGGTGGACAATGTGATGTCCCAGAATTTTTCCGCCTTGCGCCAATGGATGTTGCCGTCGTTGCTTCGCGTGGAAGCTGCATCGAACCGGGCCTTCTATCCCCACAGGCTGTTCGAGGCGGGTGAAGTGGCCAAGCTGGATCTGACGCAGCCGCTCGGGTCCCGCACGGTGACGGTGCTGGGCGGCATGATCGCCCATGCCGATGCGCATTTCTCCGAAGTCCATTCCTGCCTGGACACGCTGTTTTATTATGTGAACCAGACTTACAGTTTGGAGCCGATCCAGCATCCGTCGTTTCTCGCCGGACGAGTGGGGGCCATTGTGTCTGAGGGGAAACAGATTGGTGTGATCGGGGAGCTGCACCCGGAAGTGCTCGAGCGCTGGCAGATTAGCGTGCCCGCCGTGGCGTTTGAAATCGATTTGACGCACCTAGCCGAACGGCCTTGAGGCCTGCGCCAGTCGGCGCATTCCTCAAGACCCGCAATCTATCCAAATCAATGATTCGAAGAGTGCTCTTGCGAGGCGGCTGCGCTTAGGCTATCGCCGGGGCAAGATGCTGCTTGGCGAGACCGACCAGCTGCTCAAACCCTGTGGCATCCTTGATCGCCATATCCGAGAGGACCTTCCGGTCCAGGAGGATATTCGCTTTCTTCAGGGCATTGATGAATCGGCCATAGGTCAATCCATGCGCCCGAACTGCCGCGTTGATGCGCGCAATCCACAAGACGCGGAAATCCCGTTTCCGGTTTTTCCGTCCCGTATAGGCGTAGGCCTGACCTTTATCGACCGATTCTGTTGCCGTCCGGAACAGCCGGCTCTTTCCGCCGTACTGGCCTGAGGCCAGCTTGAGCCGCTTCTTCCGACGATGTCTTGTTTTTGGGCCACCTTTTGCGCGAGGCATGAGTCAATACTCCTTTTGGTTAACGCGATCCGTCTGGTCTTGTTTAGGCGTAGGGCAACAAGCGATCCAGCGCCTGAACTTTGGTCTTATCGACGAGAACCGCGCCGCTCAACCGGCGCTTCCGATCCTGCGTCTTGCTGGTGAGGATATGGCGCTTGCCCGCCTTTCTCCTGACCAATTTCCCGGAGCCGGTGCGGGTAAACCGCTTCTTGGCTCCACTATGGCTTTTCATTTTCCTCTTCTTCATGTCGGTGCTTCCTTTGGTTAATAGCGTTCGGGCCGCCGTCTTACTTCGGCGCCACGATCATGATCAAGCTGCGCCCTTCCATGCGGGGGGCGTACTCGATCGTGCCCTCCGTTCCCACTTCTGCAATGACCATATTCATGAGCGATCGGCCCATCTCCTGATTCGCCATTTCACGGCCTCGGTAGGTCAAGACGACTTTCGTCTTGTTGCCGTCGGCCAGAAAACCCTTGATCTGGCGCACCTTGATTTCCAAGTCGTGCTTATCCGTCCGAGGACGCAGCTTGATTTCTTTGACCTGCGTCGACTTTTGGTGCCGGCGATTCTGGTGGTCTTTCTTGCTCAACTCAAACTTGTACTTCCCGTAGTCCATAATGCGGCATACGGGAGGCACAGACGTCGGTGCGATTTCGACCAGGTCGTAGCCCTGATCTTGCGCCTGTTTGAATGCATCAGCTGTCAGAAGAATGCCGAGCTGTTCGCTCTCCGGACCGATCACCCGGACTTCGCGCACTCTGATTTCCCGATTAACTCGTAGTTTGGGGACGATAAGACACCTCTTATTGTGTCAGTGAATGTTGCTGCCCTGCCGGCTTGAGGTCTGCACGGAGCAGATCGAGCGCTCCTGCGACGGTCATACTGCCGAGGTTGGCCCCGCTCCGGCCCCGTATGGCCAGAGTCCCACTCTGCACTTCCCGGTCGCCAACCACAAACATAAATGGAACCTTTGCTTTTTCCGCTTCTCGAATCTTGAGCCCGATTTTTTCATTTCGCAGGTCGGCTTCGGCGCGGAAGCCTGCAGCCTTGAGTTGGGCCACGACCTCGGCGACGTAGGGATGCTGGTTGTCCGTGATCGACATGACCGTCGCCTGAACCGGGGCGAGCCAGGTCGGGAAGGCGCCGCCGAAGTGTTCGATCAAAATGCCGAAGAACCGTTCGATCGAACCCATCAGGGCTCGGTGGATCATGATCGGCTGGTGCACCCTGCCGTCTTCCCCGATATAGCCCAACTCGAACCGCTCGGGATTGTTGAAATCGACTTGAATGGTGGAGCATTGCCAAGAGCGACCCAGGGCATCCTTGATCTTGATGTCGATTTTTGGTCCGTAGAAGACGCCTTCGCCCGGATCGATCTGGTAGGCGACGTTGCGTCCCTTCAAGGCCGCTTCGAGCGCGCTCGTGGCTTGCGTCCAACGCTCCTCGGAGCCGACGGCCTTTTCCGGCTTCGTCGAGAGGAACACTTCAAACTCGGTAAACCCGAAGGTGCCAAGGATAAAGAACGTGAAGTCCAGGACCTGGCTGACTTCGCTTTCAATTTGATCAGGCCGGCAGAAGAGGTGTGCGTCGTCTTGCGTGAAGCCGCGAACCCGCAATAGACCGTGGAGGACGCCCGTCCGCTCATACCGATAGACGGTCCCCAGTTCGCCGTAGCGGATAGGGAGGTCCCGGTAACTGCGCAGATGGGACTTGTAAATCATGATATGGAACGGACAATTCATCGGTTTGAGCTGGTACTCGCTGTTTTCGACCTTCATGGGCGCGAACATGTTTTCGCGGTAGTAGTCGACGTGGCCGCTGGTTTTCCAGAGGTCCAGTTTGGCGACATGAGGGGAGTACACCAGTTCATAACCGTTTTGAATGTGCTGGTCGCGCCAGAAGTTTTCGATCAACAGCCGGATGGTCGCGCCCTTCGGATGCCAGAGCACCAGGCCTGGGCCGATTTCATCCGAGATCGAGATCAAGTCGAGTTCCTTGCCGACCTTGCGGTGGTCCCGGCGCTTAATTTCTTCTAAGCGCGCGAGATGCGCGTCGAGTTCCGCCTGGGTGGGGAAGGAGGTCCCGTAGATCCGCTGCAGCATGGGATTGCGTTCGTCGCCGCGCCAGTAGGCGCCGGCTGTGTTTAGGAGCTTGAAGGCCCCGACATGGCCGGTGGTCGGGAGGTGCGGGCCGCGGCAGAGGTCGGTGAACTCTCCCTGGCCGTAGACCGTGATGGTCTGTCCCTCCGCCAGTCCTTGAATCAGCTCGACTTTGTAGGCTTCGCCGCGTTCCTGGAAAAACTTCACCGCGGCGTGCTTCGATAATTCTGCCCGTTTCACAGGCAGGGCGCGCTTGATGATGTCTTTCGCGCGCGCTTCAATTTTCTCAAGATCTTCCGGCGTAAAGGGCCGCTCATAGTCAAAGTCGTAGAAGAACCCGTCCTCGATGGCCGGGCCGATCGTCAGTTTTGCCGTGGGGAAGACCTCTTTGACGGCCTGCGCCATAATATGCGTGCTGCTATGGCGGTAGACCTCACGGCCTTCGGCGCTGTCGAACAGAAGGGGCGCGACCTCGGCATCTTCCGTCAGAACGCTCGAGAGGTCCACCATCCGGCCGTTGACCTTCGCCGCCAGGATGTCAGGACCAAGCGTCAGGCCGAGAGCTGACAGGGCAGACCCAACAGTCTGTCCTGTCGGAATATCCCGACTGCCGCCATCTTTGAGCGTAATTTTCATGATATGCACTGCATCGAACGAGCACTAGAAACAACAAAGGCACCCCGCCTACGAGAGGCAAGCGGATGCCCTCAGCTGGGTGGTAGGCGCGGACGGTCTTGAACCGTCGACCTCTACCGTGTCAAGGTAGCGCTCTCCCCCTGAGCTACGCGCCTGTCAATCCGAAGGCGCATGCTAATATAGCCCTGCCCAATGTGTCAAGAAACGCAAAAAGAGAGGGGGACGTACCCCGAGGGTGGAGTACGCCGCCTCCTCTCTTGTTTGCCGACGCGACGACGGACGATCGTCGGGATTACCTGACGGCTGACTTCAGGATTTTCCCTGCCGAGAACTTCGGAACTTTGGCGGCGGGAATGCGCAATGCCTCACCGGTTCTGGGATTGCGCCCGAGCCGGGCTTTTCGCTTGGCCACCGTAAAGGTCCCGAAATTCACCAAGGAGACGCGCTGGCCCTTCTTCAGGGATGTGGTGACCGCTCCGGTGAAGGCCTGCAGCGCAGTGCCTGCCGCGACCTTGGTGATACCAGCGGATGCCGCCATCTTTGCGATCAGCTCTTCTTTCGTCATCGTACCCCTCCTGTTGTTGGGTTGAACTACGCGACTCCTTGCCACCGACGTTGGTCCGGCACATTCGTGAATCAGATTGGGCGCTGGCACCGGAGGTTGTTACGTCTCCCGCGTCTGCGCCGCCCGCTTCCGTTTCACGGGAATGTGCAAGTCTTTGATCTTTTTCCTGAGGGTGTTCCGATTCAAGCCCAGCAGTTCTGCCGCTTGGATCTGGTTCCCGTTGGTTTCCTGAAGCGCCCTGGTAATCAAGGGGCGCTCAATGGCACTGATCAGCATGGGGTGGAGGTTGCGGCCCGAGCCGTCCCTCATCCCCTTCACGAAATCTCCCATCTTCCATTCAAGGTAGTCCTCAAGCGAAAGGGCATCTTTCCCGTTTACGCCTGCTGTTTTCGCGCGCGCGATCACGTGCATGAATTTGGAGGCGCGCTTCAGCACGGTCCGCGAACCGGTGATCACCAGTGCGTGCGTGAGATCGATGTTGGACGAGAGAGCCGCCGCTCCATCAGATGAACCCGGTTTCGATTCGATGATGACTGCATCAAATGTGCGCCTGGCCGTGTCTTTGGGTAGCGCTGCCGCGTCCTTTGCGATCGTGACGGACGCATCTTTGAATATGTGTTTGACCTGATTCTGAATGTCCGGGTTGCCGCTGAGCAACAACAGACTGAAGACGGATAATGTAGGCGGCATGAACATTCCAGCCGAAGAACAACGAAGTGGTGCGGATTATTGCCCAGAGCCTATTTGATGTCAACGAGGAAAATGGAGCGAGGCAGCTATTTGCTGCCGGATGGACACTGCCCCTCAACGAGTGGCGAGGGACTTGTCCTGGGTTATTTGTTTGACGGGCTGGGCTTTTCTCTTTTTGCCGTTTCATGTGACGGGGCAGACAAGAGGGAGCGTTTACTTTTCGACTGCCTCTCCTCTTGTTCGTGCGGGCGAAATGTTCCGGTATTACGCGCGAGGACCATCTGGGAGGGGTGACTTGACAGGAGCGTCTTTCGGGGAGTATTAAAAGGAGGAACGGTTTAATTCCTACCGGAATACTCGTGTATGAAGGTTTCTCTTAGAGCAACGTACGGAATCATGGCGGCTGTCGATTTAGCGATGCATCCTGGGTCCACGCCAGTGCAGGCGAAATCGATTGCGCGTCGGCAAGCGATCCCTGCTCGCTTCCTTGAGCAGGTACTCCATGGCATGAAGAAGGCCGGTCTTGTGTCGAGCCTTCGAGGCGCCCAGGGGGGCTATGTATTGTCGAAGAAACCATCCGAGGTCTCGGTCGTCGAGATCCTTGAGGCGCTCGACGGTCCGCTTGCCCCTCCCAACGGCGGAGCCGGGCGGACGCCGGCGCGACGTCTCAGCAAGCCGGAACTGCTGCTTGGAAAGATGTGGGAGCAGGTCCATCAAGCGGAGCGTCATGTGCTTGAAGCCATCAGCGTGGAAGAATTAGCCGGGCAGCAACGAGTGCTCGAACAAGAGCGGTCGTTGATGTACCACATTTAGCAGGATGCTCAAAAAGACCGCCAGCGGCGTTCTCGCTTCACAAAGAGGCTCAACGTACCACAAGGGTACGCCTCGCCTCTTTGCTCGCTGCGGCCTTGCTGGACGGCCTTTTTGAGCATCCGAGGTTATTGATGTCTCCATGCCATATGGGCCACTTTAGCTATATTTTTCTTTTTCACCGGGTTTTTCAGCCGTCTGCATAGAGGTCATTATGAGTCGCGCACCATTGAGTATTGTTCCGATCAAGACTGAGCCTATTTCTCCTGCCATTGCTGAGGAGATCGAGACTTTCGAGGCTGAGGCGTTGCGTCTGGCGTCCGGCGACGTCTCGAGCGATCTGTTCAGGCCCTTCCGCCTCCAGTACGGTATTTATGGACAGCGGCAGGCCGGTGTCCAGATGGTCCGGATCAAGATTCCCTTCGGCGGGATGACGGCCAATCAGCTTCGCCGGGTGGCGGAATTGACCGAGCGTTACGCCACAGGCGTCGGGCATGTGACCACGCGCCAGGATATCCAGCTGCATTTTGTCGAGTTGCAGGATGTGCCGACCATCATGCGTGGTCTGGCGGAGGTCGGTTTAACGACGAGAGAAGCTTGCGCCAATACAGTCCGCAACGTGACGGCCTGCCACCTGGCCGGAATCTGTCAGGGGGAAGTGTTTGACGTGACGCCTTACGCAAAAACCGTCGCGCTCCATCTCTTGCGGAATCCGCTCAATCAGAGCCTGCCCCGCAAATTTAAAATTGCCTTTTCCGGCTGCAAGCAGGACTGTGCCCTCACGCCGATTCACGATGTCGGGCTCCTCGCTGCGAAGCGCGCGGACGGAGCGATCGGCTTTCGCATGGTTGCAGGAGGCGGGCTCGGTTCGGCTCCCCGGCTGGCACAGGTCCTTCGTGAATTCACGCCGATGGATGAGCTCATTCCGAGCATCGAAGCCGTGATCCGGGTGTTCGATACCCTGGGCAATCGAAAGAATCGCACCAAGGCCCGCATGAAGTTCGTGATCGAAAAGCTGGGCTTCGATGAATTCAAGCGCCGCTGGGAAGAGGCCTATGTGTCGATGGGGCATGATCGCCCGACCCATGAGCCGATCACGGTACTGTCCTATCCGGACGAGCCTGTCGCCCTCATCATGCCGACATCCGCCAATGGATCGAAGCGGGCGGCGGGACAGACCAACGTCCATGCCAACGGTGCGCCGGCGGAGACGCCGTTCGACATGTGGCGCCGCACCAACGTGGTACGTCAGAAGCAAGAGGGCTACGTCGCGGCCGTGACCAAGTTGTTCATGGGCGATCTCACGGCGGAGCAGATGCTGCACATCGCTGATCTGGCGGAGCGCTATTCCAACGGCAACATTAGGACGACGATCAATCAGAATATGGTCATTCGATGGGTGCCGGAGTCTCGCATTGCCGACCTCTATGCGGACCTGGCCTCGCAGGGCCTGGCCGATCCAGGGGCCGAACTGGTCGAAGATATTATCGCCTGCCCGGGCACCGATACGTGCGGCCTGGGGATTACGTCCTCCAAAGGGCTCGCGCGGGCCTTGGCGGAAGTATTCCCGGCAGGGCGGGTGCCGGAGGATCTGAGCGATGTCACCGTCAAGATCAGCGGCTGCCACAATTCCTGCGCCCAGCACCATATCGCCACGATTGGTTTGCATGGAGTGGGGAAACGTATCGGCGAGCATGTCGCGCCCTTTTATGAATTGCATGTGGGCGGGCGGGTCGATGGAGCAGCGAAGATCGGACAGCTGGTGGTCAAGCTGCCGGCCAAGAGCGTATCCGCTGCGATCACACATTTGATTGCCGTCTATCGGCGCGATCGCCTTGCCGGCGAAGGACTGCCGGCTTTCGTGGATCGTGCCGGCAAGATCAAACTCAAGGACGAGCTGATTCCCTATACCATCGTGCCTTCCTTTGAAGAGGACCCGACGTTCTATTATGACTGGGAAGGCGAAGCGGAGTTTGTGCTGGAGGATCTCGGACCGGGCGAGTGCGCCGGCGGCGCGCTGGAGATGATCGAGAACGGCATTCTCGAAGCAGACCAAGAGCTCTATCAGGCGAAGCTCCTCGTGGACAACCATCAGTATTCCGTCTCGGTGAACAAGTCCTATCGCGCGGTCCTGTCCGCTGCCAAGGCCTTGCTGGTGACGGAAGGACTGGAGCCCTCGACCGACGCGGAAACCTTCACGGAGTTCGACAGCCGGATTGCGCAAAAGGGGATTGTCCCCGTGATCTATCGGGACTTGCGGAAACGAGTCGGCGATTTAGGGCCCAAGGAGACGACGGGCGAGTCGGCCCGCGAGAAGATGGTCTTTGCCAAGGGCTTCGTCGATGCCTGCCGTGCCGCTACGGAGCAGATGGGCAAAGATCTGAAGTTGGCGGCAGTGGGTACAGGAGCAGGAGTCACGCCGGAGGTCAAGGCACCGGTCGCTTCTGTTGCCGCGCCTGTCTCGTCCGGCGCGCCGGTGTACGATTTGCGTGGCGTGACCTGTCCGATGAATTATGTGAAGACCAAGCTGAAGCTGGAAATGATGGATGCGGGCGAACAGTTGGAAGTCTGGCTGGACGCGGGCGAACCGATCAAGAATGTGCCGCTCAGTTTGAAGAACGACGGGCATAAACTGTTGCTGCAGGAACCGCTCGAAGCAGAAGCGGCTCATTACCGGATCGTGGTCGAAAAAGTAGAATAGGGCAGCGGAGGGATGATCCTCCGTCGCTTGCAGTGTGTGAGGGAAGAGAGCGCTCAATGGCCGGTATGTCATCAGAAGAACTCGCAGCCTGGGGCTTGTCGTTCGAGGCGAAGCAACCGCAAGAGGTGCTGACTGCCGCGATTGAGCGCTATGCGCCGAAGATCGTGCTGGCTTGCAGTTTCGGAGCGGAGGATGTGGTGCTGTTGGACATGGTCCACCGCATCAATCCCTCCGTGCCGCTGTTTTATCTCGATACGGAGTTTCTCTTTCCTGAGACCTATGCCACGCGTGACCGCGTGATCCAGCATTATGGACTGCAACCGCAGCAGGTCATTCAGGTGAAGTCGCTGCTGACGCCGGCGCAGCAGGCGGCGCAGCATGGCGAGGCGCTGTGGGCGCGCCATCCCGATCAATGTTGCGAGCTGCGCAAAGTGGAGCCGCTCACCCGCGTGCTCAAGGGATTCGACGCCTGGATCACCGGGATCAGGCGGGACCAGTCTCCCACGAGAGCCAATGCGAAGCTGATCGAATGGGACCAGAAGTTTCAGCTGGTCAAAGTGAATCCGCTCGCGGCCTGGACGTGGGAGGATGTCTGGACCTACATTCGTGTCCACGAAGTGCCCTACAACGAATTGCATGACCGCAACTATCCCAGTATCGGCTGCACCTATTGCACGAGCCCCGTGAATCCCGGCGATGACCCCCGCGCGGGACGATGGAAGAATTTCACCAAGACGGAGTGCGGGTTACATAAGGCCTCGTAATGTCGATGCAGGAATTTATCGCGAAAATTGCCAAGGGGCCAAGGGCTGCCAAGGACCTCACGTGGGATGAAGCGAAGCGGGCGATGAAGGCCCTCATTGAAGGGGAGGCCACGCCGGCTCAGGCCGGGGCCTTTCTCATTGCCATGCGGATCAAGATGGAGTCCGTCACGGAACTGGCGGCGATGACCGCGACGGCGCGTTCTTATGTGGCGCCGGTGCCGATTCCGCGCGAGCTCGGCGTCGTGGATTTGCCGAGCTATGCGGGGAAACAGGAAACTTTTCATGCCCTGGCGGCTGCTGCCATCGTGGCGGCCTCGGCCGGCGCATCGGTCTTGATGCATGGGTATGACGGGATTCCCGGTCGTTCGGGGAACGCCGGGGCGCTCAAGGCCCTGGGGTTGCCGATCGACATGAATCCAAACGCGGCGGCAGAGACGGTGACGAAACATGGATTCGCCTATCTCGATATCGCCCTTTATCATCCCCCGGTCTATCGGTTTTTGGAGATGCGCCAGGAGCTGGGCGCGCGGAACGTCTTTCATCCGATCGCCAGACTCTTGAACCCGGCCCGCGCCTCGTCGCAGGTCGTCGGCCTGTCCCATCCTCCCCACTTTGAAAAGACTGCCGAAGTATTGCGGATGCTGGCCTGCCCCAGGGCTCTGGTGGTCAGCGGCGTGGAGGGCGATCCGGAGCTGTCGATTTCCGCCCTCACCAGGGTGTTGGAATTGCGGGACGAGCGGATTACGCCTCTGTCGTTCGCGTCGAAAGATGTCGGATTGCCGCTGGGCACGCCACGCGACATGGCCGGTTTCCCTTCGGATCAGCGAGACAAGGAAGCGGATCTGCTCCGGCGGATTCTCCACAACCAAATGCCTGGCGGGTCCTGCAACTGGGTGCTGATGAACGCGGCGTTGATTCTGTACGCGGCAGGCAAGGGAGCGACCTGGGCGGCCTGCATCCCGCTGGCCCGTCGAGCGCTCGAAGAGGGAGCGGCGGCCCGAAAGTTAGAGGAACTGACTCAAGAGCCGGTGGGCACCAACGTCACCGGCCGAACCCATTGACCAGAGGAGAGGATCGAGTCCGTGCAACACCTTCGTCAATTAGAAGACCAGAGTGTCTACATCCTCCGGGAAGCCTATAAGCATTTCGATAACCTGGCGATGCTGTGGTCGATGGGGAAAGATTCGACCGTGCTGCTCTGGTTGGCCAGAAAAGCCTTTTTCGGCCATGTCCCGTTTCCGCTGTTGCATGTCGATACGAGTTTCAAAATTCCCGCCATGATCGAGTATCGGGATCGCGTGGCCCGCGAGTGGGGCCTCAAATTGGTCGTGGGGCAAAATAAGGAAGCGCTCGCGGCAGGGATGAATCCCGCGATGGGCCGAGTCAATTGCTGTACGGCCTTGAAGACCAACGGGCTCAAGCAACTGATCGAGCAAAAGGGCTACACGGGCATCATCCTCGGTGTGCGGGCGGACGAGGAGGGGACGAGAGCCAAGGAACGGTATTTTTCGCCGCGCGACAAACATGGCGATTGGGACTTCCGCGATCAGCCGCCGGAACTCTGGGATCAATTCAAGACGACCTTTCCTCCGGGGACCCATATTCGGATCCATCCCCTGCTGGATTGGACGGAGATCAATATTTGGGAATACATCAAGGCCGAGAATATTCCCTTCATCGATCTCTATCTCGACAAGGGAGATGGAACCCGCTATCGCAGTCTCGGCTGCGCGCCCTGCACGACGCCGATCAAATCGACGGCGAAGTCCGTGGACGACATTATTAATGAGTTGCGGCATACCACGACGGCGGAGCGGTCGGGCCGCGCGCAGGATGAGGGGCGAGGAATGGAACTGCTCCGAAAAGACGGCTACATGTAGTGCGGATGATGAAAAAGACCCCCAGCTTCGTTCTCGGCTCATCGAAATCCTCAACGTACCCCAGAGGGTACGCCTCCGGTTTCGACTCGCCTCGGGCCTCGCTGGATGGTCTTTTTGATCATCCGCAAGAAAGCAAATGACTATGGACAATCTCACCCAGAAACCATCGGACAATCTGAACATCGTTATCGTCGGGCATGTGGACCATGGAAAGTCCACTCTGCTGGGGCGGCTTTATGCCGACACTGGCTCTTTGCCGGACGGCAAACTTGAAAAGGTTCAGGCCATCTGTCGGCAGCAGGGTAAGGAATTCGAGTACGCCTTCCTGTTCGATGCCTTCCTGGAAGAGCAGGAACAGGGCATCACCATCGATACGGCTCGGACCTTCTTTGGATGGAAGGGTCGGCAATACATCATCATCGATGCGCCGGGCCACAAGGAATTTCTCAAGAACATGATCTCCGGGGCGGCGCGGGCCGAAGGGGCTTTGCTCCTGATCGATGCCTTGGAGGGCGTGAAAGAGCAGTCCAAGAAGCATGGCTATCTCTTGTCGCTCCTGGGCGTGCGCCAGTTTGCCGTCGTCGTGAACAAGATGGATCTGGTCGGTTACCGGCAGGATGTGTTCGACGGGATCGAAAAGGAATATCGGGAGTTCCTCGGGCAGTTCAAGGCGGTCCCCCAGCAGATCATCCCGGTCAGCGCCAAGCTCGGAGATAACATCGCCAACCGGAGCGAGCAGATGCCTTGGTATAAGGGCCCGACCGTGCTGGACGCGCTCAGCGCCTTCAAGAAGGAGCCGGGACGATCCGAGCAGCCGCTTCGTATGCCGGTTCAGGACGTATACAAGTTCGACGCCCGTCGCATCATTGCCGGCCGCGTGACAGCTGGCCGAGTAAAGGTTGGCGATTCTCTGGTGTTCTCGCCATCGAACAAGCGGGCGACGGTCAAGTCTATTGAAGCTTTCAATGTTGAACCTCCGCGAGTAGAAGGCCACGCAGGCCAGTCGGTCGGTATTACGCTGGACGAACAGATCTTTGTCGAACGGGGAGAGGTCGCGTCGCATCAAGAGGCGCTCCCGCTGGTGTCGACGGCTTTTCGCGCCAATGTGTTCTGGCTGGGCCGAAAGCCGCTGGAACGGGGGCGGCGCTATCAATTGAGAGTGGCGACGAAGGAAGTGGACTGTGAGGTCGCCGCGATTCACCGGATCATCGACACGATGGATCTGTCCCAGCAGCAAGGCAGCAATGTGGTGAACCGGAACCAGGTCGCGGAGTTGACGATCCGGGCCAAAGCGCCGGTCGCGTTCGACCTCTCGGCTTCGTTCGAGGCGACGGGCCGGTTCGTTCTGGTGGATGAGTACGACATTGCCGGCGGCGGCATTGTGACGGAACTGGTCCATGACGATCAGGAGTTTCTCCGCGAAGAAGCGAGACAGCGCGATTTTGCCTGGGTGAAGGGCGAGGTCGGCGTCGAGGATCGCGCCCAGCAGTATGGCCACCGGGCCGCCATTGTGCTGGTGACCGGGGGGCGTCATACAGGGAAGTCCTTCCTGGCCAAGAAAATTGAAGCCAGGCTTGTGGCAGACGGACGGCATGCCTACTTGCTCGATGGAGGGAATCTCCGCCGTGGGCTCGATGCGGACCTCTCGGAGGGAGAGCGAGGCCAGGCGGCAGAAATGGCTCGCCGCTACGGCGAGGTGGCGAGACTGCTCGTCGATACGGGGTTGATCGTGGTGTCGACGACGAATCCCTTCGGCATGGCCTATGTTGAGGCGGCCCAGGCGATCCGGACACTTGTCCATCCGGTCCCGGTCATTGCCGTGCAGATGAGTAAGGTTCCGGAAGAAGCCCCGCCCAATACGGATATTGTGCTGTCAGGCCCGACTGACTTCGATGAGGCCACTCATCGGATTCTTGAGGAGCTGAAGCGCCGTGGAGTTTTGGCCCAGGCGATCGGAGCGAAGCCGACCTTTCAATACTCCATCTAGCAGGATGCTGAAAAAGGGGGGGGTGGAGGCTGATGATCTTCTGTGCTCGCGCAACGCGCGGTCGAGGACTCCCCTCGTTGGACGCGCACAGTGGAAGATCAATCAGCCCCCATCCCTGAAGAGAAAGTGAGCAAGCTTGGAGGGAGCATTTATATTGTTCGACGCGAGCAGTTGGGGCCATCCCACCTACCCCTTACAAAGCGACAGCTCGTGCGGCCTCGCTGATGGACTTTTTGAGCCTCCTGCTTGTCCCTTCGCTCAGGTCGCGAAGTGGCCAGGGGCATGATTTTCCGGTGCTCGCTCGCCTGACTTGGATAGGTTTTCGCTGGTTTGACTCTCCAGAAACCCCTGTGGTACCGTTCCATCGCTCTGTATTTGCACAGTTAACGAGGGGTATCAGTCATGGCGGTCGAGAAAGATCTCAAGGCCATTCTTGGCAAACTGAAATATTCTGACGACGCTAAAGTCGTCCAGCAGATCACTGAGCAAATGCGGCAGGTCCAGGCTCGTATGGCTGGGATCAAGCATAAGCTGGTCGTCATGAGCGGAAAGGGCGGGGTCGGCAAGAGCATGACCACGGTCAACCTGGCGTTAGCGTTTGCGCGGCAGGGAGCGAAGGTCGGACTATTAGATGTGGATTTGAACGGACCCTGCGTGCCTCGCATGCTGGGCATGCATGGACAGTCATTGACCATGAGGCCTGAGGGAGCGATTCCCCCGGTCGGGCCGCTTGGGGTGAAGGTCGCGTCGATGGATTTCTTCCTGGACGACGCGTCGCCGGTTCGCTGGAAGGGGCCGATGGATGTCAGCCCGGTCTGGTTGGGGCTGATGGAAATGAATGTGATCCGCGAATTCCTGGCAGATGTCGTTTGGGGCGAACTTGATTATCTGTTGGTCGATCTGCCTCCCGGGGCCGCGGCAGATAAGCCGCCGGTCATCGCCGGGTTCATTCCGGACTTGGCGGGAGCGATCGTCGTGACGACACCATCAGAAGTGGCCTCGGACGTGGTGCAGAAGTCGGTGACCTATGCCCGTGATATGGGCATCAAAGTCCTGGGCATGGTCGAGAATATGAGCGAGTATCGTTGCCCCTCTTGTGGCGAAGTGAACGAGTTGTTCGAGGGCAACACCGAGGCGATGTGCGAGGCGCTAGACCTACCGTTGCTCGGACGAATTCCCTTCGATCGGAAAATCGCTCGCACCTTCGACAAGGGAGAGCCGTTGCTGGACGAAACCTACCCGACAATTCAACGGTATCAGGAAATCGCCGGGCGCATCAGGACCTTGCTGGATTATAAAAAGGTGCTGGCCGATAAACTGTAGCTGTCACGCACCTAAGAGGAGACGCCATGAAATTCGTGTGCCTCAACTGTGAAACCTACATGAACTTTGAGAAGGTGGAGAAGCCTGGTGAGGGCACGCTGGGCGTGTTCTTCGGCTGTCCGTCTTGCAGCGCCAAGTTTTCCATGGTGACCAATCCTGGCGAAACCCAGATGGTCAGCTCTCTCGGGGTGCAGTTGGGCGGGCGTACGGTTGCGGCCGAACCGTTCGAGATGACCAGGGGCACGTTGAAAGACGAGGCCACCGCAGGCTCTGGCCAGATGGCAGCCTATTTGAACGAGAAGATTCAGGGTGGTCAGCCGACAGCAGCCGCTGCCACAGCCGCACCGACGGGCAAGCCGGGCGAGAAGCCCAGCGGCGGTTGTCCCTTCTCCGCGATGGTCGCGGAAATGGGGCTCACCTCGGGCGGTAAGCCAGCCACCGGTGGAGCGGTTACCTCGGAGTTCACCTGGTCAGCCGATGCGAAGGAGAAGCTCGATCGCCTGCCCTCGTTTGTGAAGCCGATGGTGCAGAGCAGCGTGGAAGCGTTCGCGCGCAAGCAGGGATACCAGACGATCACGTTGCAAGTGATGGACGACTCCAAGAGCGAGTCGAGCAACGGGATGACCTGGACGCCTGATGCGGAGAAGCGGCTTGAGAATATTCCGGACTTCATCCGTCCCATGGCCCGCAAAGAAGTCGAGCGGGTGGCGAAGGAGCGGGGACTGGCCACCATTACGGCGCAAGTGATGGATGACGTCAAAGATAAGTTTATGAAGTTCATGTAGGCAGATACGCGAGACTATGATCGTAACGGTACGAGGGCTCATCCGGTCAGCCGGATGGGCCCTTCCTTTAGATATGGACAGCAGTCGTGATGGTGGCATCCTGCGGAGACCGCATCGAGGTCGCGCATTGGGATTCATCATGCTGGTCTGTCTTTTCTTGTCGGCTCTGCCGCTCTGGGCGCAGCATGATGAGCAGGGTTATGCTGTAGTGCAGGAAGCAGTCGCCACTGGCCACGTACATTCTGGTGTGGCTGGCCACGAGGGGTGGGAAGGGTCAGTCGCAGGCACCGCCTATTCCGAGTTTAATCATCACCTCACCGGTTTGCTAGTCCTCATCATCGGCCTGAGCGAGTTGCGACAAGCGCTGGCGATACCGTTCTGGGCTTGGACCAGGTTTCTTTTGCCGGGCGCCTTGCTCACGGCGGGAGTGTTTCTTCTGGTCTGGAGCGACCATGATGCCTGGCCGATCGGCTCGCTCAGTTTTGCGCAGACGTTTTTCGGCAGTGACTCGGAGATCTTTCAGCATAAGAGTTACGCGCTCTTGTCATTGACCGTTGGCGCGATTGAGCTGCTCCGCCGAGTGAGACAGATCGGGCATGCGGCCTGGGCTGTTCCGTTGCCCCTGTTTGCCATCATCGGAGGCCTGATGTTGTTCGGCCATTCGCACGGCCTCCATCCCTCGGCCCACAAAATCGCCATGGGTCATGCGCTGATGGGCACCATGGCGGTGACGGCCGGCTCGTCCAAATTGTTATCGGATTGGCTCAGGGCTCCAGTCCAGGCGCGGTACTCCAAGCGGGAACTGTTCTGGTCCGGCTTGATCCTGCTTATCGGAATCCAGTTGCTTGTGTATTCAGAGTAGTCGTTCCCGGCGCGCGGTTTCTCCCCTCGCATAATTGACACTTTTCCAAACCCTGTGCTACGAGTACCAGCTCTTATCGAGCGACTTCACCTTCTTGTGCGGTCGGCCCTTCTGAGTCCGGCTGTAGGGAGTGAATATGGGTGGACATAGCCATTGGGCGACGGTTAAACGGCACAAGGGTGCCATGGACGTTAAGCGCGGGAAGATTTTCACGCGAATTATCCGCGAGGTGACGATTGCGGCTCGTACCGGCGCGGATCCGGATGGCAACCCGCGGCTCCGGCTAGCGATCTTGAAGGCCAAAGAGGCCAACATGCCCGGCGATACGCTGAAAAAAGCCATTCAGCGAGGCACGGGCGAGTTGCCCGGCGTGATGTACGAAGAGTTCCACCTGGAAGCCTATGGTCCAGGCGGGACCGGCATCTTACTGGAAATCACAAGCGACAATCGCAATCGCACCGTTGCCGAGTTGCGCAACCTCCTCACGAAGAATCATGGCAACATGGCGGAAGCCGGCGCCGTCTCCTGGCAGTTCCATAAAAAGGGACTGCTCACGATCGAGAAGGGCAAAGTCGACGAAGATACGTTGCTCTCCCTTGCGCTCGACGCAGGAGCGGAGGACGTGAAGGTGGGGGAGGCGAGTTTTGAAGTTCTCACGGACCCGCACCATTTTGAAGCAGTGAAGAAGGCTCTCGTCGATGCGAAGATCGAGACGGTGCTTGCGGAAGTCACTTTTGTCCCGCAGAACACGATCAAGCTCGAGGAGAAAGCGGCCGAACAGATGCTCAAGTTGATGGAAGTCTTGGACGAGCATGACGATGTGCAGAAGGTGCACGCGAATTTCGATATTTCCGACGAGGTGATGGAGAAGGTGGCCGCTGCTGGGTAAACAACAACACAGAGCGCTGAACGATGAACGGAGAATTCAAGATCTTCCTCCTTCGCTCAGGGGTCTGCACGCACCATTCCTCGCTGCTTCCTAGCGCATGATTGCCTCACTGACAGGCCGATTGGCCTTCAAGTCTCCGACCTCCCTGGTCCTCGATGTGCATGGGGTCGGCTACGAAGTGTTTATTCCCCTCAGCACCTACTACGGACTAGCCAATCTTGGCGACAGCACCTCCCTGAGCGTGCATACCCATGTCCGCGAAGATGCGATTCAGCTTTTCGGCTTTCTGACCTCGCAGGAAAAAGATGCCTTCGTGCTGCTGACCAGCGTGTCCGGCGTCGGGCCGAAGCTGGCGCTCAGTGTCTTGTCGGCTCTTCCTGTGTCCGATTTGGTCTTTGCGATTCAGTCTGACAATGTCGAAAAACTGACGACGGTTCCAGGGATCGGGAACAAATCGGCCAGCCGTCTGGTGTTAGAGCTCAAGGATAAAGTCGGCAAGCTCCAGCCGGGCCCCGTTCCAGCCAGCGATTCACCCAGGCAGGGACAGGATGCCACGTTCGACGATGCCCTGTCGGCGCTTGTGAATTTAGGCTACCGCCCGCAAGATGCCAAAGAGGCGTTGAAGCAGGTGAGAAAGTCCAATCCTGAGTCCATCCCGCTCAAAGACATGATTCGTGAGTCTTTGAAGGAGCTCGCACGGGGGTAAGGATGCGATCGTTATCCATCGGACTTGTCCTGTTCCTCTTGGGGTTGGGGGTCCTTCCCAGCTTCGCAGGAGAGGCGAGCGAGCCGAGAAGCATTCGCAAGACCTGCGGCACCTGTCCTGAGGGCTATGCGACTACTGGCGTGACCGAGTCCAAAGAAATTTGCAAGGACGGCGATCCTACCCTGGTGCAATGTGTCCCCCTGGGGGCCAATCTATTGCCAGTCTGCGGATTCTGCCCCGAGGGCTACCGCGAAATCGGCAGCTCGTTTGTGCCGGCCCGCTGTGGCAGTCAGGATGGGGGGCGGCTCACGCAATGTCAGCTGGAGAAGATGGAGCTGAACTTTCCTGATCCGACCCAGGGCAGTAAGACTTGTCCTCCTGATTGCGGGAGCACTGCCACGCCGGGGCAGGGGGCCTTGCCTCCTCCGCCCAAGTACTTGCCCACGCCTGAGAAAAAATAAGACCAGGAGAGAGGTCCTTTCACGATGGCCGAGCGAGTTGTCAGCACGCAGATCACCGATGAAGAGCGCAGCATCGAGAATGTGCTGCGTCCGCAGACCCTGGAGGAATATGTCGGCCAGGAGCGGATGAAGGAGTCCCTCCGGATTTGTATTGAAGCGGCCAAGCAGCGGAAGGAAGCGCTCGATCACACGATCTTTTATGGCCCGCCTGGACTGGGCAAAACCACGATCGCTCACATCATTGCCCGCGAGATGGGTGCGTCGCTCCGCTCGACCTCCGGTCTTGTCTTGGCCCATGCGGGAGATCTGGCCGCCATCCTGACGAACCTCCAAGAGCACGACGTCCTCTTCATCGACGAGATTCACCGGCTCCCTGCCTCGGTCGAAGAGGCGCTCTATCCTGCCATGGAGGATTACCAGCTCGATCTCGTGATCGGCCAGGGACCTGCAGCCAGGACGGTGAAACTGGATCTTCCTCGGTTTACGCTGGTGGGGGCCACGACCAGAGCCGGCGCCTTGACCTCTCCGCTCAGGGACCGGTTCGGTCTTGTTCACCGGCTGGAGTTTTATTCTCCATCAGAACTCCAGACCATTGTGACCCGTTCGGCGGGAGTGCTCGGGATCCCGATTGACTCCGAGGGAGCGAGGGAAATCGCCTGTCGTGCCAGGGGAACTCCCCGCATCGTTAATCGCCTGATCAAGCGGGTGCGCGACTATGCCCAGGTGAAGGCGGAAGGCCGCATTACCCAGACCGTCGCCCAGGAGGCGCTCGCTTGGCTGGGTGTCGATACGGCGGGATTCGACGAGATGGATCGTCAGATCCTTTTGGCCATTATCGACAAGTTTGCCGGGGGACCGGTCGGGGTGGAATCCCTGGCTGCTGCAGTCCAGGAAGACAAAAGTACCCTCGAAGACGTCCATGAGCCCTATTTGATTCAGGCCGGTTTCCTCGAGCGAACCGGACGCGGCCGCCAGGCCACGAAGCTGGCCTTCGATCACTTCAAGCGGCCCAATTCCCCCCTCTTCCCCTGATCTGCCTGGCCCAGCCAGCCCCTGCTGGCCGCAGATTCGAATGGGCCGGGTCCATTGCGTAAACTACTGAAAGGTCGAGGATCTCCTTGCATTGTCGGGAATGGTTCCTGTATCATTTCCTACTTGGCCTGCGCCACTTCCAGCCGACGGACGGGTAACCGCCTCACTGGGCTGGAAAGAGGGGGTTAGTTATGTCCGGAGACCTTTCCGACTACCGGAAAGAAATCGATCGTATCGATGACGAGATTTTGCATCTGCTCAATGAGCGGTCTAAAAGCGTCATTGAGATCGGGAAGCTGAAGAAGCAGCAGGACGCTGACGCCAACCTCCATACCCCGGCACGTGAGGCGGCGATCATTGCGCGCCTTGTCCAGCAGAATTCCGGACCCTTTCCCTCCGAGGCGATTCGCCCCGTCTATCGTGAAATCATGTCCGCGTCCCTCTCGCTCGAGGGCCCTCAGAAGGTCGCCTATCTGGGGCCTCGCGCCACGTTCACGCACATGGCCTGCATGCAGAAATTCGGGTCCTCCGCCCAATATATTCCGGTCAATAGCATCAAGGACGTGTTCAACGAAGTCGAGCGAGGGCGAGCCAATTTCGGCGTGGTTCCGATTGAGAACACGACGGAAGGGGTGGTGAACCATACGCTCGATATGTTCATCGACTCCAATCTCTTGATCTACGGCGAAATTCTTCAGGAAGTATCCCATCACTTGCTTTCGAAGTCCGGCGTGATGGAAGAGGTGAAGAAAATCCACTCGCATCCCCAGGCTATTGCCCAATGCCGTAACTGGCTGGAGACCAACCTCCCTAATGTGCCGGTGTCGGAAGTGGCGAGCACCGCTCGCGCGGCGGAACTGTGTCTGGAGAATCCTTCGCTTGCCGCCATTGCGTCGGAGTTAGCGGCCCAGCTTTACGGGTTGAAGGTCATCAAGGCCCGCATCGAAGACAATATGAACAATATGACCCGCTTCCTGATCCTGTCCCAGAAACCGCCTCAGCGTACGGGGAAAGATAAGACCTCCTTGATGCTGTCGGTGAAAGACAAGGTCGGCGCCCTCTATGATTTGCTCCGGCCCTTTGCCTCGCATGGCCTGAGCATGACCAAGATTGAGTCTCGTCCCTCCAGGCGGAAAGCCTGGGAGTATATTTTCTTCGTCGATATCGAAGGCCATATCGAGGAAGAGCGGGTCAAGAAAGCCGTTGAAGAAATCACCGGTCGTTGTCTCTTCATGAAAGTGCTGGGATCGTACCCGGCGCACAATTAGCACCATGGCACTGAAGGTCCACCCAGATATCGCCTCGCTGAGTCCCTATGTTCCCGGGAAGCCGATTGAGGAGCTTCAACGGGAGCTGGGTCTCGCGCGCGTCATCAAGCTGGCGTCCAACGAGAATCCCTTGGGCCCTTCCCCGAAGGCGCTCGCTGCATTGCGCGAGGGCCATGAGACGCTGCACCGCTATCCAGACGGAGGCGCGTTTCGTTTGCGCGAAGCCTTGGCGGATCGCTGCAAGGTGACGTCGGATCAGGTGATCCTCGGGAACGGATCGGATGAAATCCTGGGTTTGCTCGCCAGGACGTTTTTGGCCCCGGGCGATGAAGCGGTCATGGCGGACCAGACCTTCGTCATCTATAAGATGGAAGTGACAGCGGCGCACGGGAAGCCGGTCATCGTCCCCTTGAAACAGTGGCGGCACGATCTTTCGGCGATGGCGGACGCCATCACGGACCGGACGAGATTGCTGTTCGTGTGCAACCCCAATAACCCGACCGGCACGATGGTGTCGGCCGAGGAAGTCGAACGGCTGCTCGCGCGCGTGCCGGCTCATGTCGTCGTGATCTTCGACGAAGCCTACTTCGAGTATGTCCGGAGTCCGCAGTTCCCGGATTCCCTGGCCTATGTGAAGCAGGGGAGGAATGTGATCGTGCTGCGGACCTTTTCGAAGATCTATGGCCTCGCGGGATTGCGCATCGGGTATGGCGTGGCGACGACGGAGATCGTGAATTTTCTAAACCGTCTCCGTCCTCCCTTCAACGCCAATAGTCTGGCGCAGCGCGCCGCCCTCGCCGCTCTCGGGGACGACGATCATGTGGCGCGGAGCCGGGCGGTGAATGCAGCAGGGATGGAGCAGGTGGTCAGGGGTTTGACCGATCTCGGATTTACGCCGATTCCGAGCGAGGCGAATTTTGTCTATGTCGATATCGGACGAGATGGCCGAACGGTGTTCGAGGCCCTGTTGCGGGATGGCATCATCGTTCGTCACATCGAGGGGCCCATGGTTCGCGTGACCATCGGCCTGGAAGAAGAGAACAAGGAATTTTTGGCTGCGCTCAAGCGGGTGCTTCATTCGCGTTGAGTGCAGGGTGAGGGCAACATGATTATTGTATTAAAGCCAGAAGCCAGCGAACGGGAAGTCGACCACATTATTGATCGGCTTCGCGAGTTGGGATTGAAGTCGCAATTGTCGACCGGCCAGGAACGGACGATCATCGCCGTCATCGGCGACGATCGGATCCTGCACAATCAGCCGCTCACGGCCTTGCCTGGCGTGGAAAGTGTGCTGCCGATTCTCGCGCCCTGGAAACTGGTCAGCCGGGAGTTTAAGCGTGAAGGCACGATCATCGATGTGGGCGGCGTCAAGATCGGCGGCAACAAGCTGGTCATTATGGCGGGCCCCTGCGCGGTGGAGCGGCTCGAACTAACGGTCGGGATTGCCCACGAGGTCAAGGCGGCCGGCGCGAGCATCTTGCGCGGCGGCGCCTACAAGCCTCGCACCTCTCCCTATTCCTTTCAGGGGTTGGGACGCGAAGGATTGGACTATCTGCTGGAAGCGAAGAAGCAGACCGGGTTGCCGGTGGTCAGCGAGATTCTGGACACCCGCGACATCGACTTGTTTCTCGAAAAGGCCGACATCATCCAGATCGGCGCGCGCAATATGCAGAACTTCGAGCTCCTCAAGGAAGTCGGAGCTTACGACAAGCCGGTGCTGTTGAAGCGGGGCCTGTCGGCCACGATCAAGGAATTCCTCCTGTCGGCGGAATACATCATGTCTCGCGGAAACCAGAACGTCATGTTGTGCGAGCGGGGGATCAGGACCTTCGAAACGCAATATCGCAACACGCTCGATCTCGCGGCGGTGCCGACGTTAAAGGAACTGTCGCATTTGCCCGTCATCGTCGATCCCAGCCATGCGACCGGTAAATGGAATCTGGTGGCGCCGATGTCGAAAGCAGCCGTGGCGGCCGGAGCGGACGGCCTGCTGATCGAAGTCCATTCAAACCCGGAATGCGCGCTGTGCGACGGGGAAGAATCCATCAAGCCGAGCAAGTTCAAAGAGCTGATGCATGACATGCGGAAGATCGCAGTCGCGGTCGGTCGGGACCTGTAACCTGAAGGACTCGGGATGGAGGCTTGGCCTCGATCCAGCGTGAAGTATGGCGCCGCACTTTACACAGGTCACGATTATCGGAGTCGGGTTGATCGGCGGATCACTCGGCATGATCCTGCGCCGGAAGGGCTTGGCGACCAGGGTCGTCGGGGTCGGGCGGCGCATCGAGAATTTGAAGACGGCGGTGGAGCTGGGCGCGATCGACCGCTATGTCATCGATCCCAAAGAGGGCGTGAAGGATGCTGATCTGGTCGTGCTGGCAACGCCGGTCGATACCTATGAGCGGCATTTGACGGAATGGGCCTCCTGTTTGAAGCCGGGCGCGATTGTGACGGATGTCGGCAGTGTGAAGGGGCTCCTGGTGGAACAGGCTGAACGGGCCATGCCGGCCGGCGTCCATTTTGTCGGAGCTCATCCTATTGCCGGCAAGGAAAAGACGGGCGTGGCGGCCGGATCGGATCAGCTCTTTATGGGCGCGCGCTGCATCATCACGCCGACGAAGACGACGGATCAACAGGCGCTCAAGCAAGTGACCGCGATGTGGCAGGAGACCGGCTCGGTGGTGCTCACGATGGATGCCCATCTGCATGACAAGATCCTTGGCGCGGTGAGTCATTTGCCCCATGTGGCGGCCTTTGCCTTGATCAATGCGTTGGCTGAAATTCGCGACCAGCAGATTCCCGCTCTCGATCTGGCGAGCCATTCTGGCGGCGGGTTGCGGGACACGACCAGGATTGCCGCCAGTTCGCCTGAGATGTGGCGCGATATATTCCTCTGGAACCGCGACAATGTGGTCACGTTTATCGAAGCCTATGAGCGATCGTTGGGCCAGTTGAAGCAGCTCATCCGAGTGGGCGATGCAGCAGGGATCGAAAAGGAACTCGAACGGGCCAGGCAGGAGCGAGAGAAGCTTTCTGCAAGGCCGGTTGTGTCCGCATAGTACGTATGACGTCTATCACGATCACGCCAGGCCGGCCGTTACAGGGAACGATTTTCGTCCCCGGCGATAAGTCGATTACCCATCGCGCGATCATTCTGACCGCTTTGGCCAATGGGATCAGCAGGGTTGCTCGCTATTGCCGCGGTGAAGACTGCCTCAACACGATGCGCGCGTTGCAGGCTCTGGGCGTCCGTATCGATGAATCGGCCGAGGAATTGTGCGTGCATGGAAAAGGCTTGTGGGGCCTGACTGAGCCGAGCGGACCGATCGATTGCGGGAACTCAGGAACAGGCATTCGCCTTTTGACCGGTCTGCTGGCCGGGCAGGATTTTTTTACAGTTTTGACCGGCGATGAATCGATCAGGCGCCGTCCGATGGGGCGGATCGTCAAACCGTTGCGGGAAATGGGCGCGAGTATCGCCGGGCGTAAGGGTGGTGAACTGGCGCCTCTCGCCGTGACGGGGAGGCGTCTCCGTGCGATCACCTATGCGTCGCCTGTGGCGAGCGCGCAAATTAAATCCGCCCTGCTGCTGGCGGCCTTGTTTGCTGAAGGGACGAGCCGTCTCACTGAGCCCCGTCTCTCGCGGGACCATACGGAACGGATGTTTCAGTTTTTCGGTATCGGATTGAAGAGGGAAGGGACGACGCTGTTGGTCGAGGGCCGGCCCTCGGTCGGATGGAATGGGGTCCCGCAACTTGTTGTGCCGGGCGATTTCTCCGCCGCTGCCTTCTTCATCGTGGGCGCGACGATTGTGCCCGGCTCGGATGTGACGATTCAGCATGTGGGGATCAATCCCACTAGAACCGGTTTGCTGGATGTGATGATGAGCATGGGCGCGGATATTCAATTGCTCAATCGGCGGGAAGAAGCGGGAGAGCCGGTTGCGGATATCCGGGTGAAGTCGGCCAGATTGCACGGGGTGTCGGTCGGGCCTGAGCTGATTCCTCAGACGATCGATGAGTTCCCGATCCTCTGTGTCGCGGCTGCGGTCGCGAAGGGGGAGACGATTATTTCAGGGGCCGAGGAGCTGCGGGTGAAAGAGAGCGATCGGATCGCGACCGTCTCGACGGAATTGCGCGTGATGGGGGCGCAGATTACGGAACAGCCGGACGGGATGGTGGTGCGAGGGTTGGGCACGGCAGAGAAGAATGGCTGCTTGCAGGCTGCTCGCGGCAGGAGTCACGGAGACCATCGCGTAGCGATGTCGTTGGCCATCGCCGGCCTGACTGCGTCGGCGCCGACCGTGATCGATGAGACTGCCTGCATCGACACATCCTTCCCGGCCTTTCAGCGCACACTGTTGGAATTATTGACGGACCGTCAGTGACAGCTATAATACGGGGCCACGACGTGGGAACTGTGACGGAACATAAACAAGCGAACCGGTTGATCGTGGCGATCGACGGCCCTGCCGGTGTCGGCAAGAGCACGGCGGCCAAGTCGCTGGCTGCTCGATTGGGCTATCTCTATCTCGATACGGGGGCCCTCTATCGGGCGACGGCCTGGGCAGTGATTGAGTCAGGCTTGGATCCGGCTGATGAGGTGGCGGTTGCCGCCTTGCTACCCAGTCTTTCGATTGAGATGCCGCTGCATCACGGAACCGTTACGGTCTTAGTAAACCGCAAGGATGTGACCGGCGCACTCAGAACGCCCGGCGTGTCGGCCGCTGCCTCGGTAGTCTCTGCTATTCCCGTCGTGCGGGCCTGGCTGTTGCCGATTCAGCGACAGATTGGAGCAGGCGGGGCGGTAGTGGCGGAGGGGCGCGACATGGGCACGAAGGTGTTTCCCGCCGCAGATGTGAAATTTTTCCTCGAAGCGGATCCGAATGTGCGAGCGCAGCGCCGGCATCGGGAACTGGTGACGGCGGGCCATTCCGGGGCGCTTGAAGAGACGAATGCCGATCTGGCGAGCCGCGATACGAGGGACCGCTCCCGCGCGATCTCCCCGCTGGTTCCTGCTGAGGATGCCAGCCATATCGACACCTCGAATTTATCCGCGACCGAGGTGGTGGACCAGATGATGGCTGTGATTGCGGCGAAGTTGTGAGCGGAGCGATCTATGGGTTTTTGCGGATTCTCTTCCTGGCCATCGGGAAAATGTGTTTCCGCTATCGGGTCGTGGGGTCTGTTCCCAAGAGCGGCGGGTTCATCGTGGCGGCGAACCATGCCAGTTATTTGGATATCCCGTTCCTGGGTTGTGGGCTAGGGCGGCGGGCCTGGTATTTGGGGCGGAGCGATCTTTTCTCGGTTCCAGGCGGCAAGGCGATCTGCCAATGGTTGGGATGGATTCCCTTGCGGACCGGCCGGTTGGATCGTGACGCATTCGGCAAGGCAGTCAGTTTGATCAAGGCAGGAAAGATCGTGGTGATCTTTCCTGAGGGGAGCCGCAGCCAGGACGGACGGCTGCAAGTTCCCAAGCCGGGGATCGGCGTGATTGTGGCGCAGACCGGCTGTCCGGTGGTGCCGGCCTATCTCAAGGGCACCTACGAGGTGCTGCCGATGGGCACCATGTGGCCGCGTTTTCGTCCCGTGACCGTGTTGTATGGCGAGCCCCTCACGTTTTCCCGAAACGGGGAGCACGGAGAAGGGAAGCAGTTTTATCAGGAGGTGAGTCGCACCGTGATGAATCGCATCGCCTCCTTAGGTGTCATCGAGTCTCCGGTTCAGCAGTCCAGTGCCGGCATTCGCAACGCTGAGTGAATGTCGGTGTTTCTTTAACCATCAGCACCCGACACCTGTCGGAAGGGTAGGATTCACCCATGAGTACGGTTTCGCCATCGAGTGACCAGCAGTTAGACCGAGCGGCCTTAGCGGCCCTGTACGAGGAGACCTTCAAAAACCTCGAAGAGGGCACCATCACGGAGGGCCGCGTCGTTGCCGTGAGCAAAGACAAGGTCGTTGTCGATATCGGATACAAGTCCGAAGGCATGATCTCGAACGATCAGTTTTCCACCGAGGAGCTCCAGAACCTCAAGGTGGGCGATCCGATCAAAGTCTACATCGAGGAGTGCGAAGACGCGGACGGCAATCTGGTTTTGTCGAAAGAAAAAGCCGACAAGATGAAGATTTGGGAAGAGCTGGAGAAGCTCTTCAATGAAGAGAAGAGCATCGACGGCAAGATCGTGGCGCGGATCAAGGGCGGCATGATGGTGGACATCGGCGTGAAGGCGTTTTTGCCTGGCTCGCAGATCGACCTCCATCCGGTGCGGGATCTCGACGGGCTGGTCGGGCGCACGTTCCCCCTCAAGATCATCAAGATCAATCATCGCCGCGGCAACGTCGTCGTTTCCCGGCGCGTGCTGCTGGAAGAGACGAGAGATTCGAAGCGGAAGAACACCCTCTCCACGTTGAAGGAAGGGCAGTTGATCCAAGGCGTGGTGAAGAACATCACGGATTACGGAGCCTTCATCGACCTCGGCGGCATCGACGGACTGCTCCACATCACGGACATGTCCTGGGGCCGTGTCGGCCATCCGTCGGAAATGTTCAACATCGGCGATAAGGTGGAAGTCAGCGTCCTCAAGTACGATCGCGAGACCGGACGTATTTCACTCGGTCTGAAGCAGAAGAGCGCGGATCCATGGAGCGGCGTGGCCGGCAAGTACGCAATCGGCACGCGCGTCCGCGGCCGTGTCGTGAGCTTGACCGATTACGGCGCGTTCATCGAACTCGAACCGGGCGTCGAGGGATTGGTCCATGTCTCCGAGATGTCCTGGACGCATGAAGTGCGGCATCCGTCGCGCGTCGTCTCCATCGGCGATCAGGTCGAAGCGGCGGTGTTGAACGTGGATCCTGGCAGCAGGAAGATCTCGCTCGGCATGAAGCAGACGGCGCCGAACCCCTGGGATATGGTGGAAGGCAAGTACGCCATCGGCACGCGCATCGAAGGGAAGGTGAAGAGCCTCACAGACTTCGGCGCGTTCGTCGGACTCGAAGAGGGCATCGATGGATTGATCCATATTTCCGACATGTCCTGGACGAAGCACATCAAGCATCCCTCTGAGCTCTTCAAGAAGGGCCAGAAGGTCGAAGCCGTGGTTCTGCGGATCGACAAGGAAAAGGAGCGGCTGTCGCTCGGGTATAAGCAGCTGGGGAGCGATCCCTGGGACGCCGAGATCCCGAACCGGTACGGTGTCGGGGATGTGGCGGTCGGGAAGGTCAGCAAGATCGCCGACTTCGGCATCTTCGTCGAATTGGACGGAGGCGTTGAAGGCTTGATTCACATCAGCGAGGCGGGTCTCGATGCGCAAGCCAAGCTGGAAGAGAAGTTCAAGCTGGGCGATGAAGTGACGGCCAAGATCATCAAGGTGGATCGTGAAGAGCGGAAGATTGCGCTCAGCTTGCGCGATCACCAGTCGGATAGCGATCGCCGGCAGGTGGATGAATACCATTCCACCCAAGGCACGTTGGACCAGAGCTTGGGTCGCGCGGCGAAGCAGAGCCGGAAACGTGGCTCAGCCGAGGACGAGAAGTAGGTTCGAGTCACCGGGTTTCCGTATATGCCGGGAGCGCCTAGGCGCTCCCGGCATTGTGAGTGAACAGAAAAATTATGGCTCTTGAAACAGATAAGCCGGCCAAGCGCGGCATCCTGCGTAAAATATTCTGGGCGCTCGGCCTCGGGCTGGGGTTCCTCTTCCTGATGAATCTGTTCTTCCCCGATCTCGATTTTTCGATGGAGGACCGGGTGGGAGTGATTCGCATCGAAGGGGTCATCCTGGATGCGCAAGCCACGATCAGCGAGTTGAAGCGGTTTGCGGAGAATCCCTCCGTGAAAGCGATCGTCTTGCGGATCGACAGTCCCGGCGGAGGGGTCGTGCCGTCGCAGGAAATCCACGATGCGGTGCAGCGGGTGCGCAGCAAACACAATAAGGCGGTGATTACCTCCATGGGCACGGTGGCGGCGTCCGGGGGGTACTATATTGCGGTGGCGACCGATCGGATCATGGCCAATTCAGGAACCCTGACGGGGAGTATCGGGGTCATCATGGAGATGGCCAACGTCGAGGGGCTGCTCAAGAAGATCGGGGTCGAAGGCATCGTGATTAAAAGCGGGCGCTATAAGGATGTGGGGTCGCCGCTCCGGAAGATGAGCGATGAGGAGCGCGCGCTGCTCCAATCCGTCATGGACGATGTCCATCAGCAGTTTATCGAGGCGGTGGCGGAGGGGCGTGGACTCGATCTGGCGGTTGTGCAGGCCCTGGCGGACGGCAGGATTTTCACGGGTCGTCAGGCCAAAGCGTCAAAGCTGGTGGACGAACTCGGCGATTTGGACGATGCCATCCAGCTTGCGGCGGATGTGGCCGGTATCGAGGGAGAGCCGAAAGTCATTGAGCCGCGCCGGCGATTTTCGATCAGAGAGTTGATCGAGTCGCGATTGTCGGTGCTCTTTCCCAAGTTGGATTTTTATTCCGGGGTCGGGTTGAAGTATCTTATGGCGTTTTAGCGCGGTCGGGTCGGCCGGTTGGCCGATTCACACCACGAAAGGGGAGCCCATTATGACGAAGGCCCAGATCATCGAGCGTGTATCCGAGCAGGTGACGACCTTGACGAAGCGGCAGGCGGAAGTCGTCGTCAATACGATTTTCGACTGTGTGCGGGACTCGTTGAAGAACGGCGACAAGACGGAGATTCGAGGGTTCGGCAGCTTTCGGTTGCGGGCTCGCCGGATGAAAGAGGGGCGGAATCCCAAGACCGGCGCCACCGTGGCGGTGCCAGCCAAGAAGGTGCCGTTCTTCAAGGCCGGCAAAGAATTGAAAGAACTCCTGAACCAGTCATAACAGGAAGCGGACCATGAACTCACCAGATTCTCAGGATGCGGTCGGGATAGATGTCCGTTGGACGGACGAGGCCTCCAAACGTCTCGAGCGGGCCCCATTATTTTTGCGCGGCATGGTTCGCCGTTTGGCCGAAAAGAAGGCCAAGGAATTTGGCTACGCGGAGATTACGGGGGAGATCCTCGATCAGTTCAAGAATCAAATGATGGGTGGGATGGGCGGCGAATCCGGCATGGCGGACGCGGCGGAGCAAATGGCGCAAGGCCATCTCCCCTGGACGGCTGCCGCCAAGGAACGGCTAAACACCGTGCCGGAATTCATGCGCGGCATGACCAAGCAAATTGCCGAAGAGATCGCCAAGGAGCGAGGGCATCTCGAGGTGAACGTCGAGCTCTTCGAAAAGGTGGAAGCGCTGGGCGATCTCCGTGAGGCTTCGGCGCCTCCCTTGGAGTGGAGCGAGGGGGCGCTGGCCCAGTTGCACGAGAAATTGAAACAATCGCCGCCGATCGCCGTGGAATTCGTTACGGACATGCTGAAACGGGACACGGAAGATTTGGCGAGAGAGAAGGGCGTGACGAAGATCGACGAGTCGATCTTGCTGCAATTGTGGGGCGCCCCTCAAGAGCGAGTCGCCTGGACCGATGAGGCCTGGAAGCGGCTGCAGACGTCTCCTGATTTCGTGCGCAGCGGAATCCGCAAGGCCGCCGAGCGGCGGGCTCGGAAGCTCGGGCTCAAAGAGATCGATTCGGAGCATCTGACGGGCTTTCGGAATCAGGCCATGATGAAAGCGGTCAAACGGATTCGCTCATTCGGATACAACGAGTTGACGTTTGAGGCTTTCGATACGGCGTTGGAGAAGACCAAGCGGCTGCAGGGGAATGAACAGGCGGAAAAGCGCCTTCAGGAAATTCGCGGGCATTTTGCCGATCCGGACGTGAAGAAGCCGGAAGGTGGGACGCTCGGCGCCGATTTGATGGGACGCTTTCGCCGGTATCTCAAGGGCGAAGGGTCGCTCTAGCGGCAGGATGCTGAAAAAGGCCACCAGCTTCGTTCTCGCTTCGTTCAAACCCTCAACGTACCCAAAGGGTACGCCTCGGGCTTTCACTCGCTGCGGCCTTGCTGGACGGCCTTTTTGAGCATCCTGCAAGGGCAGTTTTTTCATCCTGCCAGTTCGCGCTAACACGCAATGGATTACTCACGCGGTTCTCGGCCACGTTGTAGACGGCCCCTCTCTGAGCTAGACTGCCGCTGCTTGTTGCGGCCAGAACTTATGACGGATTTGCGGAAGAGGTTCGCTGTCCAAATTGGGGATATCGTAGAGACAGCGATCGATCGTTGCGACTTCTTCTTCGGTCAGTTCCAGGAGGACTCTCGTCTTCCAGAACTGATCGAGAGCGAAATAATCTCCTGACTGGGGCTTCTCAGCCAAGAGCGCCTTCATCTTCTCGAATCCTGCCGTGTCCACTCCGGGGATGCGACCCTTATTGCGGTCGTGGCACCAGTGCAGGATCTCGGCGATTCCGTACATCGACAGATCAATTTTCATCATCTTGCTCATGGGTCCTCCTTGCCAAGAAAACAGTATATCCCAAACGCAACGCCGTTTTCAAAGCCTTGCTACGCCCGCCAGGACTGGGAAAGTGCGTTTTGGCGTGGATTACTGCACGGGCGGATTGATTGCCAGGAGAAAGCGTTGGTCTGTATACTGGCGCGACTGACTTCGACTGACGGCCTGGTGAAGGGCATATGTATGCAGAGGTATTTCCCTGTCGCCTGGTCCCTACGTGAGGAGTCCTGCGTGAGCAAACAGGGCGACGGCCATAATGGGCGCAGGCATTTGAATCTGGCGGTCGTAGCGACCGGTCTCGTTCTCCTTATAGTCAGTGGCTGTACCAAGCAGGATCCCTATACCCCGCCTGATCTTTTCTATTATTTTGCCAGCTACAAAGTCGGCAAGAGTCCGACCACCGTGACCACGACGGATGTCAATCAAGACGGGCTGACTGATTTGCTGACAACCAACATCGGCAGCAATACGCTCTCGATTCTCCTGGGCAACGGTGACGGCACCTTCCGCGAGCAAGTCCAACTGAATGTCTGCAAGGAGCCACGCTCACTGGCGCTGGGGTTGTTCAACCGCGACTCCTATCCCGATGTGGCATTGGCCTGTTCCGGGGGCGACGAAGTGTCGGTCCTTCTCGGTCGCGTCGACGGGAAGTTCGAAGAAGGCCCGCGCTATCCGGTCCATCGGACTCCCATTGCCATCGCCAGCGCCGATCTGAACGGCGATCATGCGCCGGATCTCGTAGTCGCATTGCGCAATGACAAGATCAAGGTCTTTCTGGGGGCTGGCACCGGCGATTTTACCCCTGGGGCGCAGTACGAATATGGCGATACGCCCACATCCATCGCGCTGGCAGACTTGAATGGCGACGGGACGATCGACCTAGCTGTGACGAACGGGGGGCCGATGTCGAACGCTGTGTCCATTTGGGCTGGGAACGGGGACGGGACCTTCCGCCTTCCCACCGACTATCGGACGGACAAGCGCCCGCTCGGGGTCAGCTTCGCTGATTTCAATAATGACCGGATCCACGATCTGCTGGTGATCAACGGCGAGAAGGATAGCTTCACAACTTTTCTCGGTAACGGGAATGGGACGTTCCTGCCTGGCCATGATTCCGGCGCCGATGCAGGGCCGAATTTCGGGCTGGCCCGCGACTTCAACGGCGATCATCGCATCGACGTCGCCATCGTCAATCTCCAGTCGAGCGATTTGTCGATTCTCTTTGGCCGGGGCGATGGAACCTTCGAGTATCCACCCAAAAATTATGGGACGAAGCCGGGCCCCTTTGCCCTTGCGACGTTTCGTGTCACGACGAAGGAAGAGGAAGAGCCGGGGCTTGTGACGGCGGACAACGGCAATGGCAGCGTCTCCATCTTTTTGCATCGAGGCTTGAAGTCTGTGACCGCCCCCGCTGCGGACAGGCAGTAAGGTTTGTCCCAACTCGACCGATGACGAGAGTGACAGCAAAGGGCCGTCTGCTTGACAGCCTATCGACCCTCGGCTAGAGTGGCCAATAGTGCGATTTTATGCCTATTCGTGCTCGGTTTGAGGATATCAGTGAGATCCTTTGGGTGGTGGTTTGCTATCGGTGCGCTGCTCACACTGTCGATCCTGATGGTTCAGGGGGGAGTGCGAGACCTGCTTGATGGAGCCGCTCCCGGGAACGGGGCGAGCCCCTACCTCTCGTTCGGCACGACGATTTTCGGCGGAGGCTTGCTGGCCGGCTGTTTGGCGCTAGTGATGAAACGACTTCGGTAGAAACCGACGACTGAACTAGGGCGCACCGATGGACTGTTTGAAATGCAAAGGCTTCATGATGGTCGAGCGTCACTATACGCTAGTCAACCGACGCCTCTATGCCCGTTGTTTGAATTGTGGATTCTGGATTGACCTTGCCGACCTGCTCCGATTCTTCCATAAAGTGATCGACAGCGGGTTTCGCGGAGGAAAGGTGCGGGAGTCATTTACCCTATGAGCAGGAGTGATACGCGCATGATGACAAGAGACGATGAGAAGTCCTCTCGCGGGATATCCCTCGCCAATACTGCGAGGCTGCTCGTTGGTCTTGCGATAATCAGTGCGGCGACCGCCACTCCCTCCCTTGCGCTCGCGAAAAGCGTCGCGGCTCAACCGGTGTATGTTCAGCCCGCGATGGCCGGGCATCAGCTTCCTCCCTGGCGAGTCGCTCCAGCCCATGGCATTCTGCTCAAGGATCTCAAGACCGGGCGGGTGTTGTACGAACACGATGCCGGGAAGCGGATGTCCCCAGCCAGTCTCACGAAAATCATGTCGGCGCTGGTCATTCTGGAGAAGGGGCAGCTGGATGATCTCGTGACGATCAGCCCCAATGCCGCCAGGGCTCACAAGACGCACTTGCGCGTGAAGGCGGGGCAGGTTTTCCGGTTGGAAGATCTGCTGAAGGCCATGTTAATCATGTCCGCAAACGATGCCTGCCTTGCCGCGGTGGAGCATGTGGGGGGCGACGAAGCACAGTTCGTGGTCCTCATGAATGCCAAGGCGGCGGCCCTCGGCTTGGCCGATACGCATTTCAGCAATGGCTGCGGGTTCGACAACCCGGACCATTACTCGACGGCCGAAGACCTGGCGACGTTGAGTGTCATTGCCCTCGATCAGCCGATCTTCCGGCAGTTGGTCCGTGAAGAGCGGGCGATCATTACGCCGGTCAACGGACAGCATGCGTATATCCTGCACACCACGAACAAACTGTTGGGGCGCATCCCCGGCGTCGAAGGGGTGAAGACGGGATTTACGTCCAAGGCCGGCCGGTGCCTGATTGCCAAGGTCTCTCAGAATGGGAGCGATTTGTTGCTGGTGATTCTCAACTCGAATCGCCGTTGGAATACCGCGACGAACCTCATTAGCTACGGGCTCCGGGTCTCTGAAGTCCCCCACTGAATTCCCCCGCGTGATGATCTCGATATGCGCTGAGGCGCGACGGCGTAGCCTGATGGCTGCGCCACGGCGCTTGCTCGCGTAATTCCTCATAGGGCGCGGTGAAGGTCGTCAGGCCTGGTCTGTGTGGAAGGCGAGGCGCGCGGGAGTTGGCAGGGGCCGAGCCCCTGCCGGATTTTCTACCGAAGAGGGGAGAACTCGACGTTGACGTCTTTCCCGAGATAGTTGATGACGAACCCCTGCTTGTCGTACGCCAGGATGGCGCCCATCACGTTCTCATCTCCGTATTCTTCCTGTCCCAACAGCTTGCGCACGTCATCAGGGCTTTCACTGTTCAAGACGTTGCGGAAGATGCCGCGGGTCTTATAGGAGAATCGGTTATTGATAAAGATGAGATCGACCTTGCCGTCCTGGATCCGCACGCCGGCCATCGGACCGGTCGGTTTACGTTGGTCGAGCAGGAAAATAAACAAGGCTTCCTGTTCCACTTTAATTCCAGGAATTTTTTCATTCACCAGCGAGTCCAATGCGGTGGCTTCGGAGTCTCCCAGTTTGACGCCAAACAGTGAGACGTCGGTGCTTTTCAAGAGCTTGGCGTCCATCACGTCGTTCTTGCTCAATTCGTAGGGCTCGGCATAGCCGGAAGAGATCCATGGGCCGACTCCGGCCATGACCAGGCAGGTCAGCGTGACAACTCGCAATACATCCTTCATCGACTTCTCCTTACCCCGGGTTTCGAGAGCTCACTGGTGCGTACAATCTATTGGCGAAATTGGCGGGCCATGCAATCCGCGCGCATTTTATCGAACGGTCTGTGAACTTGCAAGGAATGGCGTTTAGTTGGTGCGGTGGCTGGCGATGAGGAGGGCGCCGAGGCGCCGGAGCCGTTGAAAGTAGGGCAGACAGTCTTCGTCGAGCTCGGCGGTCAGGTTGTCCAGGTCGGCGAGACAATCTTCGACGATCCCAAGTCGCTGCGCATCGAGCCCCTCGGGGCTGTCGAGGCAATACACCACGCAGCCGCTGATCACCGTGTCCAATGTCATCAGTGGGCCTTCTTGAAGACTGCCCACCTGAGGCCATCGTGCTTTCTTGTGGGTTTCCCAGAGGGTCAGCACGGCAGCCCGGTCCATTTCGAAATCCTCTGCGATGGTGCGATTCAGTTTCGGCCGATCCACCCTAGCGCATGGAGTAACAGGGCCGCAAGCGCACAGAGACCCAGTCCCCAGAATCGATAGTCGATGTCGTCCCGACCGATGCACCACGCGATGACCGGTTCACGCCAGGAGGGAGATCCGAACGACAAGAAGAGTCCCTTGGCGACCATGCCTCCCGCCGTCACCAGCCAGAGCCACCGGTAGGGCAGGTCCTGCGCGGCGAAAAACAAGAAGGTGCCCGCGATGATGGCGAGAAGCTCCCACCGCAATATCGACGGGGACCGCTGCAGTAACTCGCGGACCTGCGTGATGATGAAGCGGGGAGCGATCAACAGGGTGATGCCGTCGGTCAACCAAATGCCGGCGAGGGCGGCCAAGGCATAGTCCTTCAATCGAGAGCCCCCGGCCATGCGCGATTCCTGCCCATCTGATATTGCTCGTTCACGGGTAGAGCCCACGATGGAGATGGGCCTGGGCGACTTTATCGATTCCGCTCATCAGGGCGGCCATCCGCATGGACGTGTTTCTGGAGAGGGAAAACTGTAATGTCCGATGAAAGGCGCTGGTCAGAATATCCTGCAGCCGGTCTTGAATGTCTGTGGCTTTCCAGAAAAATCGCTGCACATCCTGCACCCATTCGAAGTAGGACACGATCACGCCACCGGAGTTGGCCAGGATGTCCGGAATAATAAAGACGCCCTTGTCTTGTAAGATGCGATCGGCCTCCAGGGTCGTCGGACCGTTCGCCCCTTCGGCAAGAATCCTGCAGCGCAGCTTTGCGGCATTGCGTTCGGTGATCTGCTCGGAGAGCGCGGCTGGGACCAGCACGGTGCAGTCGAGCTGCAGCAAGTCGTCGTTGGAGAGCCAGTCTCCCAGCTTGGTCTCGCGGAGGGATTGGCCGTCGGTCTGGTAGCGGGTGAGGAGCTCCGGAATATCCAACCCTTTCGCATTATGGATGCCGCCGTTCACATCGCTCACGGCGATCACGCGCGCGCCGCATTCTTGCATGATGCGAGCAGTGTGGGACCCCACATTGCCGAATCCTTGGATGGCCACGGTGCAGTTCTGCATGTCGAGCTTGAGATGACGGAGGGCTTCGATGGTGACATAGGTCACTCCGCGGCCTGTGGCCTCTTCACGTCCGAGGCTGCCGCCGATCGAGAGAGGCTTGCCTGTGACGACGCCCGGCACTGAGTACCCCACTTGCTGACTATAGGTGTCCATCATCCATGCCATCACCTGGGCGTCTGTGCCGACGTCCGGGGCGGGGATGTCCTGCTCCGGTCCGATCAGCGGGAAGATTTCCGCGGCATAGCGCCTGGTTAGTCGCTGGAGTTCTGCTCGCGACAATTGTTTGGGATCGATTGCCACGCCCCCCTTGGCTCCTCCATAGGGCAGGTCGGTTAAGGCGCATTTCCAGGTCATCCACATGGCGAGGGCTGCGACTTCCCCGAGATTCACGTCCGGATGGTAGCGGACACCGCCCTTGGTGGGGCCGCGGGACGAATCATGCTGTACCCGATAGCCGGTATAGACTTCGACCCGGCCATCATCCATGCGAACCGGCACGCTGACGATCAGTGACCGCTGCGGAAGTTTCAGCCGCTCGCGTAAATTCTGGTCCAGCTCCATCGCCTCGGCTGCTTGATCGAACTGCGCCACCGCCAGCCGGAACGTTTGTGTGTCGAATTCACGCATGGGTTGTTCCTTTATCAGGGGTGCAGTTGGGATGCCGCTGTAAGCTGGCGATCATGATGCTCCTGCCTCAGGGGGGCAGGCGGGAGATCGATCCATTGCAGATTGAACGTTCGCGCGAATGCTACTGCGACCTGCTGCGCAACGGCTAGAGGGGAGAGGGCAGACTGCCGGACCTCCGCCATGGAGGTGATGGGACATTGCGCCAGGCCGCAGGGCAGGATATGGGAGAAGGGGGAGAGGTCCAGGTCCACGTTGAGCGCAAATCCGTGGATCGTGACCCCGTGATCGATCCGGACTCCGATCGCGGCAATCTTCGCATCGGCCTGGTTCGCGCGGACCCAGACGCCAGGTTTCTTGTCGAGGCGATAGCCGTCAATCTCCCAGTGCGCGAGGGTCTGGATCAGGACTTCCTCCAACATCCGCACATACTGTTTCGGCCCTGAACAATAATGGGACAGTTTGAGAATGGGATAACCCACGACCTGTCCCGGTCCATGGTAGGTGATCGAGCCTCCCCGATCGACGGACTGGAGGCTGGCGCCTGTTTGACGAAGAGCCTCTTCTCCGCAGTTCCAATGGGTTGGCTTGGTGCTACGGCCCAGGGTATAGACCGGCGCATGTTCAAGGAGCAACAGGGTATCCCCTTGCCTCTCCGCAATCCGTTCTTCTTGCAGTTGTTGTTGAATGGTCCAGGCCTCCGCATAGGGGACTGGCTCGGAGAATCGAATGAGCCTCCCGACTTGCTGGGCAGGAATTGGGGGAGTCTTCTTCTTCTGTTTCGGGAAATCGTGACTCATGGGACAGGCTTCAGCAATGCGGGTTTTTGAATCGAGATCGTGGACTGGACGTTTTTTCTTTGAATCGTCAGTTGCAAGAGAGGCTGGTCCCCGGACCGTCGGAGGGCATGCCAAAAATCTCCGAGATTATAAATCTGATGTTGTTCCACAGCGGTAATGATGTCTTCGTTATGGAGGCCGCCGACGGCAGCAGGCCCTGTCGGTTTGACATTGAGGGCCAGGACCCCGCGGTCGCCTTCCAGTTCGAAGCTGGCCATGATGCTGGCTGTGATGGTGACAGGGGTGAATCCGATGTCGGGGCGGAGGACCGAGCCGCGGGCGATCATCGATTGAATATGGGGGTAGATGGCTTCCATGGAAATCGCATAGCTGATGGCTTGAGCAGAGGGGGCGATGGCCACGTTGATGCCGATCACATGACCGGCCAGATCGACGAGCGGCCCTCCGCTATTGCCCGGGTTGATAGCGGCATCGGTTTGGATCAGATCGTAGAGGGTTTCGCCGTCCGGGGTGAGCACCGAGCGATCGACCGCGCTGACGACCCCGACTGTGACAGTTGAGCCTCCCTTGAGGGCGAGGGGGTTGCCGATGGCGATGACCGACTCGCCGATCTCAAGCGATGGAGAAGGACTCAGCGTGGCTGGCACCAAGTCCGTGGCTGTGATCTTGACGAGGGCCAGATCGAGCAGAAAGTCTCGGGCGACGACACGGCCCGGAGTCAATCGGCCGGTTGAGAGTCCCACCACCAGGCTTTTGATGCCCGCCACCAGGTGATTGTTTGTCAGGATATAGCCGCCCTCGTCGATAATGACGCCGGATCCGGACCCGGATTGGGCCTGCGAGGGAGTGGCAGGCACGCCGCGCGTCAGAATGGTGACGACCGAAGGGCGCACTTTTGCCACGACGGCCGGGACCGAGAGAGGTTTTTCATGGGAGGGGGCTGATCCGACCACTGGCTCAGCTGAGGCGATCGGCGCCTCCAGGGTCCAGGCGCTGGCAAGAAGGAATGAAATTGTGACGAAGCGAAAGAGGAGAGAGTGGATCGTTGTTGTGCGCACAGTCATCATGGGGCCTCGTCCATTCGAGAGGGCCTCATTGTCGCATAAGTGCTCTCAGGGGGAAAGCCGTAGAAGAGAAAAGGGGCGAGGATGATCCTCGCCCCTTTCTGTCGGATGACCGCGTTTACTGGATGGCGGCAAACATTTCTTTAATCTGAGGAGTCTTCAGCTTCTTGAGCGCTTTCGCTTCAATTTGACGAATCCGTTCTCTCGTCACCGAGAGGCTCTGTCCTACCTGCTCCAACGTGCAGGCTTGATCGTAGCCGATCCCGAATCGTAGCCGGATGACGGTCTGCTCTCGCGGCGTGAGCATGCCGAGAATCCGTTCAAGCTGCTGCGCCATTTCCGTCAAGTGCACATTGGCGTCCGGCGGGACTGCTTGCAGATCCGGGAGCAGTTCCCCGAATTCCGTGGTCCCGTCACCCACCGGTTTCTCCAGGGCAACCGGCTCTTGAAAGGCCTGCACGGTTTCGTGGAGTCGCTCCGGTCTCATCTTCAGCACCTCGGCCACTTCTTCAATCCGAGCCGGACGGCCCAGTTGTTGTCCGAGCCGTCTGGTCACGCGAAGAATGCGGTGCGAGGCTTCAGTCTGGTGAACCGGGATGCGAATGGTCCGCGATTGATCCGCCAGCCCTCTGGTGATGCCTTGACGGATCCACCAGGTGGCATAGGTGCTGAATTTGAATCCCTTGCGGTATTGATAGCGTTCGGCCGCTTTCATCAACCCGATATTGCCTTCCTGCACGAGATCCAGCAGGGTCAAGCCGCGGCCCGTGTAGTGCTTGGCGATATCCACCACGAGCCGCAGATTGCAGCGCACCAATTCGTCCTTGGCCTGTTCGAGCACGATCCGGGCGGAGCGGAGGGTGGCCAACTCTTCCTTAAGCTGCTTGACTATGGTCGCCGGAAGTTTTTGTTGTCCCGTTCCTTGTGAGATTATCTCGGTCAGACTCTGCTCGGCCTTATTGAGCGACGTGGCTGAGAGTCCGCTCAACCCTTTGACGAGCTGGAGAGTCTGAACCGCCTCGATCACAGAATCAGTCCGTTTGAGTTTGGGGACCGCTTGGATGGCGCGCCGTAAGGCCTTTCGAATGGTACTCGTCCCGCCATCGATCTTCTTCGCCAGCTCGACTTCTTCTTCTCTGGTCAGCAAGGCCCGTCCTCCGAATGAGCGAAAGTAGAGCGACTCCAACATGAAAGGGCCGCCATTCACAGCGGTGCGAGTCACGGCCTTTGCCTGCACGACAGGCTCTTCCTCTTCGGAGGTATCGCGACCGATCACATCCAGGAGGCCGCTCGCTTCAGGATCGTCTGCATCGACATCCTTTGCAATCGCGACCAACTCTTCCGGTTCAGGGGTTGGGAATAAATGTTCTCTCATGTCGTTGCCCCTCCTCTGACTGTCCGATGTTGTGTTCCGCATGGCTGTGACCTCGGTCGGTTTGGTTTGTTGCTCTACTACATGAGAGACAGTGATTCGTAAAACGATTCATTCTTGTTTTGTTGCCTTTCTATGCAGCAAATCCTGTGCTGGACTGTTCATGAGAGCGGTAGCTCGTAATCCATCGAAAAGGCAGGACTGTTAGAGCGATTTAATGAGGAGAGGTGAGGGGCGGTGATGCAGCCTTGTCACAATTGCGCAGTGCGGCGATAGGGCACAGGCTCAATTGCCACATTGCAAGCGGCTGAAACAGTCGTTGTGAAAAGCGGCAAGAGGGAAGAGCCTGGTTGTTTGTCCGGTTGAAAACCAGGCGCAGCGCTTCTAGAATGGGCTCCTATGGCACAATTTCAATCGGGCGAACGTATCCACTTGGTCGATAAGAAGGGGCGGCAGTATGCCCTGACCTTAAAGGCCGGAGATCGCTATCAACTGAGCGGTCACAAAATCGATCATGACGACCTCATCGGAAAGCCGGACGGCTCTTTGGTCACGCTTTCCGGCAATAAGACGATGTTGGCGCTCAAGCCGACCTTCGGCGACTATGTGCTGAAGATGCCGCGGGGCGCGCAGGTGTTGTATCCGAAAGATTTGGCCCTCATTCCCATGTGGGCGGATGTCTATCCCGGCGCGCGCGTGTTCGAGGCGGGGACCGGCTCCGGAGCTCTGACGATGGCCCTCCTGCGTGCCGTGGGCCCGCGCGGTCTGGTCGTGACTTACGAAGCCCGCGAGGATTTCGCGAAAACGGCGATGACGAATATTGAACGGTACATGGGCCCGATGCCGAATCTTATCCCGCTTCGCCGGAACGTGTATGAGGGGATCAGCCTGCTCGACGATGGTTTGCTTTTCGATCGTCTCGTCCTCGATCTTCCGGAGCCTTGGCAGGTGGTGCCTCATGCGGCCCAGGCTCTCCGTTCCGGCGGGATCTATTTGAGTTTTGTGCCCACCGTTCCTCAAGTGGTGCAGACAGTGGAGGCCCTTGAGAAAGCGATGGTCTTTGGCATGATCGAAACGTTTGAAACGCTCTTGAGGACCTGGTCGATTCAGGGCCGTAGCGTCCGGCCCGATCACCGCATGGTTGCCCATTCAGGCTTCATCACCGTGGCCAGGAAAATCGAGTCTGGTTTGTGGCCCACCGCGCAAGCGGCTGAGGCTGTGGACGAGGCTGCCGATGATCGTGACGAGCAAGAGGACGACGCGCGATGAATCGGTTAAGTGGAAAGGTCGCGATCGTTACGGGGGGCAACGCCGGTATCGGTGAAGCAATCGCCAAAGCCTTTGCGCGCGAAGGGGCCTCGGTCGTGATCACGGGAAGACGGCAAGGGGAGCTGGACCGGGTCGTGAGCGACATTGTGAAGGAGCAGGGCCAGGTCTTGGCCGTTGCCGGATCGGTCACAGATGAAGCGCATGTCCAGGAAACGGTGCGTCAGACGCTGCAGCAGTTCGGGCGGCTGGACATCCTCGTCAATAATGCGGGAATCGGAGAGTTTGGGAAACGTCTGCACGAGACCGATGATGCAACCTGGGCGCAGATCCTCGACGTCAATCTGAACGGGGTGTTTCGCATGACGCGGGCTGCTTTGCCGCAGATGCTGAAGCAGGGGACTGGCGCGATCGTCAATATCTCCTCCATTGCGAGTCTGATCGGGCTCCCTACCTTGCCGGCCTATGCCGCCTCCAAAGGGGCGCTCGATTCCCTGACTAGAGCCCTGGCGGTCGACTACGCCAAGGATGGGATTCGTTGCAACGTGGTGAATCCAGGACTGATCGATACGCCGATGGCCGCTCCTCTGATGAGCAATCCCGAACAACTGGACCCCATTCTGGCGCACTATCCTATCCGGCGAGTCGGGAAGCCGGAAGAAGTGGCCAGCATGGTCCTCTATCTCGCGTCCGACGAGGCAGCCTGGGTCACAGGCGGAACCTTCCCGGTCGATGGTGGCATGACCATTTCCTGAGGCGCGGCGATTCTCGAACCTATGGATATCAATGCACATACTCAGTTCTGCGGCGTCATCGGCAATCCCGTCGAACATTCGCTCTCTCCCGCGATTCATAATGCCGCGTTTCAGAAACTCGGTTTGAACTTCGTGTATCTGGCCTTCCGCGTGGAAGCGATCGGCGACGCGATCAAGGGGCTGCGCGCCCTGGGTAACTTTCGTGGCGCCAGCGTGACCATCCCCCATAAGGTGGCGGCCGTTCCCTTTCTCGATTCTGTCGAACCGACCGCCCGTCATATCGGCGCGATCAATACGATTGTGGTAGAGGGCGGAAGCCTGACAGGCTACAACACCGATGCAACCGGCGCCTTGCGCGCGCTTCGCGAAGGTGGCGTGGCCTTGAAGGGGCAGTATGTGGTGATGCTCGGGTCCGGAGGCGCGGCCCGCGCGATCGCCTTTGCGCTCGGAACAGAGGCGGGAATCGATCGCTTGACCCTCTTGGGAATCGACGAACGGGAACGCACAACTCTGGCGCAGGATCTCCAATCGAAGACAGGACTGACAGTGCAGGCATCGCCTTTGGATGAAGCGACTCTGCGACAGGTTTTGCCGGAGGCTCAGGTGCTGATCCATTGCACCCCGATGGGCATGTCGCCCAATGTGCAGGGAACCTCTGTGCCGGCTTCGTTGCTCCATGCGGGATTGACGGTCATGGACATCGTGTACAACCCTCGGGAGACCAGGCTGCTGAGGGAGGCGAAGGCGGCGGGCTGCCGCACGATTCCAGGGCTCGAGATGTTTCTCCATCAAGCAGCGGCGCAGTTCGAACTCTGGACCAACCAGGCAGCGCCGACCGACGTCATGCGCGCCGTGCTGGAGTCCCGCTTCTCATGAACATCGTCCTGATCGGCTATCGGGGGACCGGCAAGAGTACGGTGGGGAGGCGGCTTGCGGCGCGGTTGGGACGAGACTGTCTGTCAACCGACGCGGAGATCGTCGCTCGGGCGAAGCGGACCATTCCGGAGATCGTGGCGCAAGAGGGCTGGGAGCATTTTCGCGATCTGGAGTCTGCTGTCTGCCGTGATCTTGCTGGCCGCGACCAGCTCGTGATCGATACAGGAGGCGGGGCCATCCTTCGCCCGCAGAATGTCGAAGCGCTCAAGAAGAACGGCACCTTGTTTTGGCTGACGGCCTCCGTCGAGACGATTGCGAAACGCATCGGCGGGGATAATCAGCGCCCCTCGCTGACCGGGACCAAATCGTTCGTCGAGGAAATTCAGGATGTGTTGCGGGAGCGGGAGCCAAAGTATCGCGCCGCCGCCGATCATGTCATCGCGACGGACGGTCGAACGATCGATCAATTGGTCGAAGCGCTGCTCGCATTGCTTCCCCGTTCTTGACAAGGTCTCACTCGAAGTGTTTGAAATAGCCGATGCGCCCGTAGCTCAATTGGATAGAGCATCGGACTTCGGATCCGGGGGTTGGGGGTTCAATTCCCTCCGGGCGCACCATCCAAATAATCCGGCAAACCGTCCAGCCTGAACCGTTGCAATATCAACGGAGTAGGGCTCGGTTCTCCAGTTGTTTCGAGCGGGTCATGGCTCGTAAACATCATAGTTTTCAATCACTTCCAGCTTCTTGTCCACGCGAACCAGCGGAATTCACGCCTTCCCTGGGATGCTATACTGACAGGACCTCGTGAGCCTTTGGGTGAAGGGGTTCTCGGTCGTAGACTATGTGCCAGGGGCAGCACTATTCCTATTGCACTCGATGATTGCTGTAGTATGATTTTAATGATCATGTGGCGATCTGTTTTTACGGATAACAGAGCCGCGACGAACAGCGCAGCCAAGAAGGAGAGGCCATGATGAACCACGATGTCCTTCACGATGTCCGGGCTGGGTTTTTCTTGATGGTGGGGTTGGCCATGCTGGCCTTTATTTGCGCTGTGGCTGCATTGAGTACTGTGATGCATCCGCCACGGTGGGCTGATCGCAAGCTGACTCACTTCTAAATAGCTTCCTTTCTTGCCACCTCATTTCTGGCTGCTGAGAGAGAGGGCCTGTTCGCTTACCGGCGTTCATCTTTCCGCATCAATTCCATATTTCCACTCCCAATAGCTTGATAACTCAGGTGAAATTGTCGCTGTCCGTTAGTGGACTCGCTTTTTCATTCAGGTGCTATATTTTACCTACATAGGCGAAATCTTATTCCAAGGGAGGGGAACAATCATGATCGGACGTCCGACGAAGACCAGTGTTGTAATAGCGATGGGGCTTGTCCTGCTGGCAGGACAGGGCTGTAGCATGAAATGGCTGCAGTCTGATGGAGAGACGGGATCCGAAGGCGGTCTGACTCAAGGTCGGTCGGACGGAGGATTGAGTGGTTTCTCTCGGAATCCCATGGAAGAACGGTTGGGCCGTGGCGGGGATATCGCATCGCTCGCCTCTTCCGGGATGGGCGCCCGTCAGCGCGCGGAGTTAACCAGGGAAGAACAGGCGGCCATCGAAGCCGGCTTGCAAGACGTGTTTTTCGGATACGATCAGTGGCTGTTGTCGGATAGTGGCATGGCTGCCTTGAACCGTGATGCGCAGTGGCTCAAGGATCACCCTGGCGCTGTGATGAAGGTGGAAGGCCATTGCGATGAACGGGGAACGGCCGACTACAATGTGGTGCTGGGCGATAAGCGGGCGAAGGCCGCCCGCAGTTATTTGGTGGAGTCCGGGGTCAGTCCCAAGCAGGTGGCGATCCTGTCGTACGGCAAGGAGCGCCCGTTCTGCAGGGACCAGGATGAATCCTGCTATCAGCAGAATCGCCGCGGGCATGTGTTGCTGAAGCTGAAGCAGTAGCGAAAAGACTTACTCTGTTCGAGAAGCCCCGGCCTGCTCAGTCGCGAGACGCCGGGGCTTCTTGTTTGAGTTGGACTGAAGGGGGCCGGGCCATGACCAAGAGTTCCGCCAAAACCAGCGCGAAGAAATCGAAGCCCCGCGCCGGCAAGGAAGAATCGTTCAGGGAGCAGCGCCAGCAGCCGCGTTTTACGTCGCAGTTCAGAAGCACCTTCTCGGGAGGGCAACGGGAGGGCCAAGGCCGGACGCGGGACCTCTCCATCGGTGGCTGTATGATCGAGACGGATTTCCCGGTTGTCGAGGGCACGTCCTTCGAATGCCGCATCTATGTTCCAGGGCTCGATTGGCCCCTGCGTATCGACGAAGCCCATGTGCGGTGGGTGAAGGCCAAGACCTTCGGGATCCAGTTCACCAAGATCCAGGCTGAGGAGAAGGCGAAACTCAAGCAAGTCATTGCCAACCTCGATGCAGAAGGCACTGCGTAATCTTTTCTCACCAGGTTTTTCGTACCATCCAATATAGACCTGACAATCGCCTGCCCTCTACGAACGGGGCCCTTTCCACTTATTCCATGATTTATTCGCGAGCCAGAGTCGCGCCATGGTATAAGGCCTCCGTAGGATCTGACGTCAAGATTCTACGATTCTGATACCTTAGCTTCTCAATCAATGAGCGAGGATCCATAGGATGGAACAAGCTATGCTGCCAACCGCTCCGCGATACGAAATTGCCACCGTTGCGGGCGGGTGTTTCTGGTGTCTTGAAGCGGTCTATGACCAGATGCAGGGTGTGGTGTCGGTCGAGTCAGGCTATGTCGGCGGTCAGATGGATGCCCCGACCTATGAAGCGGTCTGCAGCGGACGAACCGGCCATGCAGAAGCGGTGCGTATCACCTTCGATCCCGCTGTCGTCAGCTATCGTGAGTTGCTAGAGGTCCTGTTCGTCATCCATGACCCGACGACACTGAACCGGCAGGGGCATGATATCGGGACACAATACCGCTCCGCCATTTTCTTCCATACGCCGGAGCAGCAACAGGTGGCGGAGGACATGATTGCGGCGATCACCAAAGAGGGCCTCTATCCCAACCCCATCGTGACGCAAGTGGAGCCGGCCGGGATTTGGTACGAGGCTGAACCTTACCATCAAGAGTATTTCGTGCGGCATCCCTTCGAGGGGTACTGTGCTGCAGTCGTCCTGCCCAAGGTCATCAAGTTTCGCAAACAGTTCACCTCAAAACTGAAATCGTAGCCTGCCTCAACTTTCAGCTCTTGCTGCGCTGGGCGAACCGGTTCACTCGTCCAGCCAGGCATCGTCGTGCCCCGCTGTCTGGTCTGATGTGCGCAGTGCTTTGAAGTCGAACAGCTTCTGGTCCAGGAGAAACGGCAGCGACACATTTGACAGAGCGGCGAACATGCTGTCCGTGCAGCTGGGTGACCGCTGTTCCCATTCCCGTAAAAATGCTTTGACCTCTTTCCTCTTGAGGTCCTCTTGTGAGCCGCAGAGATTGCAGGGAATAATGGGAAAGGCGCGCAACTTCGCATAGCGCGCGAGATCGCTCTCCCGCACCGCGGCCAACGGCCGAATGACCAGATGCTTGCCGTCTTTCGAGCGCAGTTTCGGCGGCATCGTCTTGAGCTTGCCGGTGTAGAACAGGTTCAGAAGCAGGGTTTCGACAATGTCATCACGGTGGTGGCCCAGCGCGATCTTGGTTGCTCCCAATTTCGTGGCGACGTGGTAGAGAATGCCACGTCGGAGTCGGGAGCAGAGGGAACAAGTTTTCTCTCCCTCAGGGATGAGTCGTTTGACGATGGCATAGGTGTCTTGCTCCTCGATATGGAAGGGAACGCCGATCTTTGCGAGATAGTCGGGGAGCACATGGGCCGGGAAGCCTGGCTGTTTTTGGTCCAGGTTTACCGCGACCAGGTCGAAATGAATCTTGGCATGCCGTTGCAAGACGAGCAGTAAGTCGAGCAGGACGTAACTGTCTTTTCCGCCTGAGAGGCAGACCATGATTTTGTCGCCCTCTTCGATCAGGCCATATTCGCCGACGGTTCCCCCGACGAGGCGCAGCAGTTTGGTTTGCAACTGTTCGGTGGCCACGTCGAGTTTGTGAAGCGCGCGTGGGGAGCGTGTAGACTGTGACATGGGTCGGCATTTTACTCGGTCAGCCGCGCCACTGTCGATCACCAAGCGGAGGCATTATGAAGCAGGATGAGAGAGGCTCGGGCGGGAAGCCGCAGTCCGTCCTGTTCGTCTGTACGGCGAACATTTTCAGGAGTGTGACCGCCGAATATGCGCTCAAGATCAGACTTGGCGCGGACAGCTCCTGCGTCGTCAGTTCCGCTGGAATCGACGTTAAGCCTCAGGCGATGCATGATTGGGTCCAGTCCCGGTTGCGCACGAAGGGCGCTGATCCAACCACCCATGTTCAACGACAACTGACCAGGGAGATGCTCGAAGTTGCCGACCTCGTCATGGCGATGGGGCGCGACCACCAGATTTTTATTCGGGAGGAGTTTGGGCTGGATGTTCCGCTCTTCAATCAGGTTTGTCTCGGCCAGGACGAGCCGATTCTGGATCTCCACGAAGTGATGCCGGAGTGGAAGACCGATCCCGAGCAGGCTCGCGCCTATGTCTGGTCCGTGATGGATAGCATTTGGGCCACGGCGCCGACCCTCCTTCCCGCCTCCAGTAGTCCGGTTTGACGGAATATATTGCCTAGTAGGATGCTGAAAAAGTCCGCCAGCGGCGTTCTCGCGTCGCTCAGAGGCTCAACGTACCGAAGCGTACGCCTCGCCTCTTCGCTTGCTGCGGCCTTGCTGGACGGTCTTTTTGAGCATCCTGAGGTAATTTGTGCCCCAGTACTGTACGGAATATTTTGGCCGGGATTTTCGGATCAACCGAGTTTTTTCGTAGCTTGCTAGGCCGGTTCATTCTTGAACTCAATCGGACATTTTTCTCCATCGTGCAGGCCTACCGACTGGATGGCCTCCTGAGTCAGGCCAATCCTGAAACACCTGCTATATTCTCTATAGGGATTCTTGCAGAGTGCCGGTCGGAGGATTGTGTCCATGCATCGAGCGCAGATACAAACAGCTGCCCAGTCAGAGGGGGGCCAGCCGGAACCGGAATGGGTCTCGTGGTCTGACGAGAAGATTCTGGCCCTTCCCATCTGTCGCCTGGGTCTCACCCTTGAGGGGGGATTCCTGTCCGAGCAGATCGCCCAACTCTACGCAGAACTCGAGGCCAGGCAGCTCACCTTTCGTCCCCACTTCTGGTTGTCGAACGAATGGTTTACCCCGGACGGTGTGCCGGGAATCGCCATTCCCTTTTATCTGGCCCATCCGCGTCTCGCGAAACTTGAAATGGGGCAGATGCTCGAAGTCGAGGGAGGGACCGCGGAATGGTGCATGCGTATCTTGCGGCATGAGGCAGGCCATGCCATTGAGAATGCCTATCGTCTCCGCCGTCTTCGCAGCCGGCAGCAAGTATTCGGCCGCTCGTCGGATCCCTACCCGAAATATTACAGTCCCAGACCCTACAGCCGGAGCTTCGTGCGCCACCTCGACGTGTGGTATGCGCAAAGCCATCCGGATGAAGACTTTGCCGAAACTTTTGCGGTCTGGCTCACGCCCGATTCGACCTGGGCCGATCGCTACAAGGGTTGGCCGGTCCTGAGGAAGCTGCAGTATGTGAACGGGTTGATGCAGGGGCTGGCCGGCGTCCCGCCCAAGGTGGTGACGAGCGAGGAAATCGATCCGCTGCCCGTGCTGAAGAAGACCCTGCGCGAGCATTACGAGCGAAAGCGCAAACATTATGGCATCGAGCACCGGTCATTTTACGATCCGGATTTGAAACGGCTGTTTTCCGACTCGCCGGCCCATGCCGACAAAATGAGCGCCGCCACCTTCCTGAATCGTTTCCGCAAAGAGGTGCGCCGCAAAGTGTCGGCCTGGACGGGAGAATATCAATATACGATCGACCAGGTGCTGGAGGACATGATTCAGCGCTGCCGCCAGCTTCACTTGCGGCTCCCGCTGGCAGAGGAGCAGGCGAAGCTGGACTTCACGATTCTGTTGACGGTTCACACGATGAACTATTTACGCAGCGGGCGGCATAAGGTGGCGGTATGAGACGGCTGCGTGTCCTCGTCCTCATGCACGAAGATCTGGTTCCTCCTGATCATCTCAGCGGGCAGGATGCAACCCGCGCCGCTTGGAGGACGGAATACGACGTGGTCTCCACGCTACGGAAGCTCGGCCATGACGTTAAACCGATCGGGGTCAGGAGTGATCTTGGCGTGCTTCGGTCTGCCATTGAAGAGTGGAAGCCGCACATCGCCTTCAATCTGCTCGAAGAGTTCGATGGAGTGGCGGTGTACGATCAGAACGTCGTCTCGTATCTGGAATTGCTTCACGTGCCCTATACGGGGTGCAGTCCTCGGGGGTTGATGCTGGCGCGGGACAAGGTCCTCTCCAAGAAGCTGTTCTCGTTCCATCGTATTCCGTTTCCGGATTTCATGGTGGTGCCGCAGGGGCGGGCTGTGAAACGCCCCAAGGGCCTGTCGTTCCCGTTGATCGTCAAGTCAGTGACCGAAGAGGCGTCGCTGGGAATTTCCCAGGCCTCCATTGTCCAGGACGACGAGAAGCTCAAGGAGCGAGTGGCCTTCATCCACACGAGCATCGGGACTGGCGCACTCATCGAGCAATACATCGAGGGGCGCGAACTCTATGTCGGGGTGATGGGCAACGGCCATGCGGAGGTTTTGCCGGTCTGGGAGTTAATCCTGGATAAGCTCCCGGATGATGCCAGGCGGATTGCGACTGAGCGAGTCAAATGGAGCCGGACCTATCAAGACAAGTATGGGATCGATTCCGGCGAAGCCAAGAACCTTCCGAAGGGGAAGGCCGAGGAGATTCAACATCTCGCAAAGCGTGTCTATCGTTCACTCGGCCTGAGCGGCTATGCGCGGATCGACGTGCGGATGGACGGGCAGGGGAATGTCTTCGTGTTGGAGGCCAATCCCAATCCGCAAATCGCGCATGACGAAGATTTCGCGGATTCGGCGCAGAAGGCCGGCTATAGCTATAAAGATCTGTTGCAGGAATTGATCAACATCGGTCTTCGCTGGCAGCCGGCTAAAGCGGCGTAGCGCCGCTTCACCTCACCGTATCGAATCCTTCATCAATGCTATGGGTTGAAGCGGAAGCCGAACAGCAGGGCGACGCTTGTGCTGTCCTTTTCCTGGAGCGACGGGGCGAGGTTGATATCGTGGAGATTGACGATCAGGGTTGAGGAGAGCGCGAGGTTGTGGGCGGTCTGATATTCGACTGAGAGGCCGAGGGGGATATACCAACTCGTGTCGTTGCGGTCGATGCGGCCCGCGCCGGTTCCCCGGTCGAGATCCGCGTGGATCAAGCCGATTCCCGTGAAGGGCACCAGGTTGATGCCATTCTTCAAGCGAAAGTGATAGCGAGTGACCCCGGCGAAGGAGACTTGAAAGAGATCGCCGACCGGGCTGAGCTGCATCATCGGTCCGATGGAAAAGTTTCGATCGAGATAGTAGTCGGCGCTGAGCGCCATGGTGAAGACCGTGCCGTTGACGGTTCCCGAGGTGAGTCCCAGGTCGCTTCCGAATCCCCAGCGTTGTTCGTCGGCGAGGGCGGGAGTGGCAGATACGGTGCTCGCGGCGACGATCGTCGCCAGGGCTGCGGCACAGGCCCATCGAGAGAATGAGTTGGCGATATATTGAATCATAGTGGCGGACTCTAGCATGGGGGGCGCGGCGCAGACAAGTCGCTTGAGGCTGCCGGTGCGAGTAGCGTATTCTCTCGGTTCTTGAACGAGGGAAGGATGGGTTTATGTCCGCTCATGCCATGACGCCGAAACAAGCAGCGGTTGCGCTGATCGCCGCGATGCCAACCGGTGTGTCGGTTCAGCAGCTGGAGGAATATGGGATCGCGGCGACGACGGAGCAGGCCCAGGCGATTACGAGCGAAGTGCTGTCGCTGAACCTGTTTTGGATCTTCGCCTCGATCGAGGCGCATATTCCGCAGAAGTATCAGGCCCTGCTGTCGGAGTTCATCCTGGATACGATGGAGGCAGGCTGGGGCATGACCCTTCCCGTCGGGTCGATGGCTTGGACTCCATACCTCAACGAATGGCAGGAGCGCCGTCGTCGGTACAGCCGTCTGGTGGAAGAAGGAATGAGTCCGCTGGCGATCAGTGCGGACGCGGCTGATTTGATGGAGGAGCGCCAATTAGTGAAAGAGGAGGAGCGGCGGAATCTCCTGACATTTTTAATCGATTTCGTGCCGGTTGATACCTACGGGCAGTTATTGCAAGACGTCGGGTAATCTTGCTGTGTGCCGAAGCCTGTCAGAGATAGCGGTGATCGACGACCTTCCCTGTTCCATCCAGCTCATAGAGCAGCGGCGCACCGGTCGGGATATTCAACTCCAGCACTTGTTCCCGTGAGAGCTGCTCCAGTTCCATGATCAGGGCCCGCAAGCTGTTGCCGTGCGCCGCGATGAGGATCGTTTCCCCCTTCAAGAGGTAGGGTTTGATGGTCTGCTCATAATAGGGCAGCACACGCTCCGCTGTATCTTTCAGACTTTCCCCACCCGGCGGAGGCACGTCGTAACTCCGGCGCCAGATTTTCACTTGCGCCTCACCATATTTTTTCGCCGTCTCGGCTTTGTTCAGTCCCTGTAAGTCGCCATACATCCGTTCGTTGAGGGCCTTGTCCCGCTCGATGGGGATCTTCGGTTGACCGATTACGTCCAGCGCCAGTCGGAGCGTTTCGTTCGCCCGTTCGAGCACGGAGGTGAAGGCGCGATCGAAGGTGAAGCCCCGGAGTTTCTCTCCCGCATTCTTGGCTTCCTGGATTCCTTTCGGCGTCAAGGGCACATCGACCCATCCCGTGAAGCGGTTTTCCAGATTCCATTGTGATTCGCCGTGACGCAGCAGCACTAATCGAGCCATGGTCTATTCCTCTTGCGCCGGAAGAGATTTCGCGGCAGGTCGCAAGCATACTGGAACAGCCGATCAAGTCAAGCGGTTGCTTTCGCCTGGCGCTGGCAGTACCATTCCGCCTGATTTTCCCCATAAAGGATAGACTGCCCGTATGACCGCCTCGCCACCTCCCGATATGAACTGGTCCGCACTGGAAGTGTGGTGGAACGGAATCGGTGAGCGGTTACAGGTCGCCGACCGGGCCCGCGATTTCTTTACAGGCATGAGAGCGGGCCGTGTCTTTGATCGGATCGCGCAGGCCGGCGGGCAGGCCGACTATATCCTCTTTGTGCTCATGCGTTACTGGGTGCCGACGGTGCTTCCGCCGCCGGGACGAGAGCGGCTCACCAAGAACGATCCCGACTATTGGCTGGAATCGGAGCAGATTCTTAAGGCGGCCACCGCGCGCCTTCGAGAGCTCAAGCCTCTCATCGAATTATTGACCACGCCGAACCCTCTGGCAGAGTCAGCCCTCGGAGGGGGAGGGGCCTCTTCTCCGGTCGCAGAGGTCGAGTTGGGGAAGATGTTGGAAGGCATTGCCGAGGTGGCAGGGAGCTATGGAGGTCCGGACTATACTTCGGTCATCAAGCAATTCGATCCGGTTCCCCTCCGGCAGACTCAGCCCTTCAAACATAATAAGAAACATAGTGCCGAACTCTGGGTGGTGTTCCTGCTGCGCGAGCATTTTCGCAGCCTCGGCCTCGGCAAAGATCGCTACTGGCAGCTGATTGCGCCGGTCTGTGCGGCGGCGGCCATCCTTCAGCCGAACGGTCAGGCCTATGCGCCGGATGAATTGAAGTCCTGGTGGCAGAAGAACTGGCCGCGCACCTATACGCAGCTGGAGCAGAAGCAGGAATCTTCTGACGCGGGCGGCGCCGCCTACGAACAGGATTTCGGGTGGTTTCAGGCTTGGATCGGATGGCAGCGGAGCCGGTAGCAGGCTGGTGAGAACAGCTGCCTGCGTCGTTTTCGCATCGTTCAGACCTTCAACGTACCCCAAGGGTACGACTCAGGTCCTCCTCGCTTAGGTACTCGTCGTGCTCGTCGCTGCTGGCTTGGCCGGTTTGGACGGCATCTGATCTCCGTCCGGTAGACCATCCTGCAGTAGCTTGATCATCGTCAGCGCAAAGAAGATGTACATGGCGACTCCGACCCAGATGACGTAGGGCTGGACGCCCCCAGCCTCCTTCAAGGCCTCGTCCTGTTTCACTGGATCGGTCCAGGCGCTCTTCTTGATTTCGCCGATCTGCTCGCGGCAATGCCAATAGTACAGATAGTTCGCGGTGGCTCCGGCCATGATGCTCCAGACAAGACCTACGGTGAAGTCGCCGGTCAGGTAGGTCGAAAGCATGGGGCCGAGGGCATAGACCAGCGCATAGACGTACATCTTCCGATAGAGAAACCAGAGGAAGGAAATGTAGAGAAAAGCCGGCCAATTCCACGTCAGCGCGAACTTTGGCTCATCGCCTAGGCCAAACTTCTTGAAATGTTCCATGTAGCGATCGGCGTGGGGGCCGATGAATTGGCGCCAGATGGCTTCATCGCTGGGTGTGGCGGCGGCGGTTGCGACGATTGGAGCCTCAGGCGCGGTGGCCAGCGAGTTCCCGCATTGGTAGCAGAATTTGGAATCTTCTTGATTTTGCTGTTGGCATTGCGTGCAGGGTTTCATCCGCCAGAGACTATCACAGTGGAGGCGTCATCTGGGTAAAGAAGCAGCGCGGCCCTGTGCCCCGTCTTCGGCCCCCCATTTCAAGTTGCTTCCATCGTTAGACCTATGCTACCTTCCCTTACTTTACAAGGGGATACGTCTGTCATGCCGACAGAAGAACTGAAGCAAGACGCCGCACGGTATTTGATGCAGACCTATACGCGTCAACCACTCGCGATTGCGCGAGGACGGGGGACGAAGGTCTATGATTTTGAGGGGCGCGAGTACCTCGATTTCGTCGGCGGGATTGCGGTGAACATCCTGGGACATGGCCATCCGGACTTAGTCCAGGCCATCCAGCGCCAAGCCGCGCAGCTGATCCACACCTCGAATCTCTATTACACAGAACCGCAAGTGAAGCTGGCGCAGGTGCTGGTCGACCACTCGTTCGCCGACAAGGTGTTCTTCTGCAACAGCGGGGCAGAGGCGAATGAAGCGGCGATCAAGCTGGCCCGCCGTTATTCGCATGACAAGTATGGAGCCGGGCGCTTCGAGATCGTCACGATGAAGAACTCGTTTCATGGTCGGACGATGGCGACCTTGACGGCCACCGGCCAGGATAAGATCCAAAAGGGCTACGAGCCGTTGCTTCCGGGCTTCCGTTACGTTGCCTTCAATAGTCTGGAAGAGCTGACCGAGGCGGTGACCGACAAGACCGCGGCCATTATGCTTGAGCCGATCCAGGGTGAGGGGGGCGTCCACGTCGCGGACCGCGAGTATTTGAGGCAGGTGCGGGACCTCTGCACGAAACGAGACGTGCTCTTGATCTTCGATGAAGTGCAGACCGGGATGGGACGGACTGGGACCCTGTTCGCCTATGAGCAGCTAGGGGTCCAGCCTGACATCATGACCCTGGCGAAGGGGCTGGGCGGAGGCATGCCGATCGGCGCCTGTCTCGCGACCGATTCCGTGGCCCAGGCCTTCTCCCCCGGCAGCCATGCTTCGACATTCGGCGGCAATCCGTTGGCCTGCGCCGCGGGGTTGGCAGTCTGCCGTGTGTTGCTGGAAGGTCAGGTGCTCGACCAGGCGCGCCGGATGGGTGAGTATTTCGCCAAGGGATTAGTCGACTGTAAGGAACGGCACCGGGTCGTGCGCGAGGTGCGGGGCCTCGGGCTCTTGCAGGGGATGGAGCTCGCCATGGAGGGGAAAGTCGTCGTGAGCGAATGTTTGGCTCGCGGCATTTTGATCAATGGGACCGGCGAGCATGTGCTGCGGTTCGTGCCCCCGTTGATTATCAGCCAGCCGGATATCGATCGACTGCTCGAAACGCTCGGACAGATTTTCAGCAAGCAGGCAGCCTAAGGCGCTCCCCGCCGATTGGACAAGACGGTATGACGAAACGAGCGGTACAAGTGCCGGCCGGCAAAAAAGATCTTCTGGATATCGCCACCATCAGCAGGGCGGAGGTGGAGCGTCTGCTCGCGTCCGCAGTCCTGCTGAAAGAGAAGCAACGACGCGGGATTCCCCATCCTCTGCTGTCCGGCAAGACGCTGGGGCTCCTCTTCCAGAAACCTTCGACGAGGACGAGAGTCTCCTTCGAAGCTGGCATGAACCAGTTGGGCGGCCATGCGCTGGTGTTGCCCATGGGCGAGATACAGCTCTCGCGCGGAGAAAGTGTTCCCGATACGGCGCGTGTGCTGTCCTGCTATCTCGACGCGATCGTGATCCGCACCTACGACCATGTGATTGTGGAGGAATGGGCGCGGGAAGCGACGATGCCGGTCATCAATGGACTGACCGACCTGAGCCATCCCTGCCAGGCCCTGTCCGATCTGTTGACCATTCGCGAGAAGAAGGGCCGGTTGAAGGGGATCAAGATCGCCTATATCGGCGACGGCAACAATGTGGCGAATTCCCTGATCGAGGCGGCGGCGAAGATGGGGATGGTGATCGCCCTTGGTTGTCCGGCCGGGTATCAGCCGGAGCAGCATATTGTGGACCGGGCCAGAGTGGAAGCCGAAAAAACCGGCGCCTTGATTGAAATCAGCCAGGATCCCCACATCGCGGCGAAGGATGCGGATGTCATCTACACGGACGTCTGGATCAGCATGGGCCGCGAGCGGGAGCAGGCGCGGCGGTTGAAGGTCCTGGCGCCCTATCAAGTGAACAGCCGCCTGTTGCAGCGCGCCAAGCCGGATGCGATCGTCATGCATTGTTTGCCCGCCCACCGGGGAGAGGAAATCAGCGCCGAGGTGCTGGACGGTCCTCAGTCCGTGATCATCGACCAGGCGGAAAACCGGTTGCACATGCAGAAGGCCATTTTAACGAACCTATTAGGCAAGAGGAGTCGAACCAAACGATGAGTCGTGGCAAGAAGAAAGTCGTGTTGGCCTATTCCGGCGGGCTCGATACCTCTGTGATTTTGAAGTGGCTGCAAGAGACCCATGATTGCGAGGTCATCGCGTTTTGCGCCGACCTGGGGCAGGGCGAGGATTTGCAAGCGATCAAGGCCAAGGCGAAAAATCTTGGCGTCAAGAAAGTCTACGTCGAGGACCTGCGCGAGACCTTCGTGAAGGACTATGTCTTCCCGATGCTGCGTGGCAACGCCATGTACGAAGGTTGCTATTTGCTCGGGACCTCGATTGCGCGGCCCCTCATTGCGCGGCGGCAAGCCGAGATCGCGATCCAGGAAGGTGCCGAGGCGGTGTCGCATGGCGCGACGGGAAAGGGCAACGACCAGGTCCGGTTCGAGCTGACCTACACGGCATTGGCGCCGAATCTCAAGATCATCGCACCGTGGCGTGAATGGACGATGGGATCGCGGCGCGAATTGATCGAGTATGCCGATCGGCACGGTATTCCCGTCACGGTGACGAAGGCCAAGCCCTACAGCATGGATCTGAATTTGTTCCATGTCAGCTATGAAGGCGGCATCCTGGAAGATCCCTGGAAGTCGCCGCCGGACGAGATTTTCCAAATGACCGTGTCGCCGGAGAAGGCGCCGAACAAGCCGCTCGAAGTCGAGATCGGCTACGAGGCCGGCAATCCTGTGTCGGTCGATGGAAAGAGAATGAGCCCTGCCACGTTGCTGGCCCATCTCAATAAGCTGGGTGGCGCCCATGGCATCGGCCGCGTCGATCTCGTCGAAAATCGCTATGTCGGCATGAAGTCTCGCGGGGTCTATGAAACGCCGGGCGGGACGATCCTGCATGTGGCGCATCGCGGGATCGAGTCCTTGACGATGGATCGCGAGGTACTGCACTTCAGGGACAGTTTGATTCCGCGTTTCGCCGATTTGATTTACAACGGCTACTGGTTCAGTCCGGAACGGGAGATGCTCCAGACGGCCATCGATGCGGCACAGCAGGACGTGACTGGCACGGCGCGGGTGAAGCTCTATAAGGGGAGCTGCACGTTGGCCGGACGTAAGTCGAAGAATTCGCTCTATCGACTCGACATCGCCACGTTTGAAGAAGACCAGGTCTATAATCAGAAAGATGCAGAGGGGTTCATCCGGTTGAACGCGTTGCGGTTGAAGATCCGAGCCCAACGAAAGAAGGCCACGACCTAATGGCACGAGCAAAGGGCCGCAGTCCCGCCGCGTCGAAAGGCGAAAAGGCTTGGGGCGGGCGGTTCACGCAAAAGACGAATCGGTTGGTGGAGGCCTTCACCGTCTCGGTGGCGGTCGATCGCCGGCTCTATGCCTATGACATTCAGGGGAGCATCGCCCATTGCCAGACCTTGGGGAAGGCGCGCGTATTGACCGCCGCTGAAACCAAGGCGATCGTGAAGGGGCTGGAATCGGTGAAGCGAGAGCTGGATCGGGGCCGTTTTCGTTTCACGCAACAAGACGAAGACATTCACCTGGCGATTGAGCGCCGGTTGACGGAGTTGATCGGGCCGCTTGGCGGCAAGGTCCATACGGGCCGGAGCCGGAACGACCAGGTGGCGCTGGATATTCGGCTGTACTTGCGGGATCAGCTCGGCCGACTCACGGCGCATCTGGAAAATTTCCAACGGGTCCTGGTGGCGAAAGGGAAGGCGAACCGCACTGTGGCGATGCCTGGCTATACGCATCTGCAGCGGGCGCAGCCGGTCTTGTTTGCCCATCATCTCCTGGCCTATGTGGAAATGATCGAACGGGACAAGGGGCGGGTGCGCGATGCCGTGGCGCGATTGAATGTCATGCCGCTGGGGTCCGGCGCGCTGGCGGGGACGAACTATCCGGTCGATCGTCTGTTCACGGCCAAGCTGTTGGGCTTTCCCTCCGTCACGCAAAACAGTCTCGATGCCGTGTCCGATCGCGATTTCATGATCGAGGTGGCTTCGGTGCTTTCGATCACGATGATGCATTTGTCACGGCTTAGCGAAGAATTGATTCTCTGGTCGTCTCAGGAATTCCGGTTCGTCGATCTTCCCGATGCCTTCTGTACCGGCAGTAGCATGATGCCGCAGAAGAAGAATCCCGATGTGCCGGAACTGGTGCGGGGCAAGACGGGCCGTGTCTATGGCCATTTGGTGAATCTGTTGACGACTCTCAAGGCCTTGCCCTTGAGTTATAATCGGGATCTTCAAGAGGATAAGCCTGCCTTGTTCGATGCCCTCGACACTGTCACGGCCTCGGTGGAGGTTTTGACGGAATTGATGCGCCGCCTCACCGTGAATCGGGAGGTCCTCAAGCAGGCGGTGCAGGGTGGCGGGATGTTGGCGACGGAGGTGGCGGACTATCTTGTGGGCCGAGGGGTGCCGTTTCGTGAGGCCCACGCGATCACCGGCCGTGTGGTGCGGGCCGCCTTGGACCAAGGCCGTGAACTTACGGACTTCTCGCTCCAGGAGTTGCGGGAATTTTCTTCGCGTATTGAAAAGGGCCTGTTCGCTCGGTTGACGGTCATGGCCGCGATCGACCAGAAGTCCCAAATAGGCGGGACGGCCAGGGCGCGAGTCGAGCAGCGCATCAAAGAACTGGAACGGAGGCTCTCGTGAGGATACGGAGGCCAAGCGCGACATCCATCGTGGCTGTATTGATGATGGGACTCTTGGTGGCTTGCGGGGCCGTGGGGCCGCCGGTTCCTCCGGAAAATGTCGGTGTGAATTTGACCATTAAGGAACAAAAGAGGCTGGAGAAGCTGGAGCTGTTAAAGCAACGGAAAGCCGAGTTCCCTGATATGCCGTTGGATCAATTATTGCTGCTAGAGGGACAGGATGTGGAGCTTCCCCCGTTACGACCGGTGGGAACTCGTTAGTCGCGATGGCGCCGTCGGAGGGCTCCTCGCTCACCGGCCTCGAATTTTTCAATAAGGATTTTCAGGATGAACAATTTCGAGTATCGACAGGGCGAATTGTATTGCGAACAGGTACCGGTCAGCCGGATTGCGAAAGAAGTCGGCACGCCCTGTTACATCTATAGTTACTCAACCCTCGTGCGCCATTTCCGGGCCTACGATGGGGCCTTCAAGAGCTTGCCTCACGTGATTGCCTTTGCCATGAAGTCCAACTCCAATATCGCAATTCTCCGCCTCATGGCGAAGGAGGGGAGCGGAGTGGATATTGTGTCTGGCGGAGAATTGTTTCGTGCGCTCAAGGCCGGCGTACCTCCCTCGAAGATCGTGTTCGCAGGGGTCGGCAAGAACCATGGGGAGATTCGCGAGGCCTTGAGGGCCGATATCCTCATGTTCAACGTCGAATCTCCGGCTGAGCTGCAGGCGATCAATGAAGTGGCGAAGTCCGTCGGGGTCAAGGCGCGGGTCGCCCTGCGCATCAATCCCGATATCGATCCGAAAACGCATCCCTACATTTCGACCGGCCTCAAGAAGAGCAAGTTCGGGATCGCCGCCGACCGGGCGCTCGAAGAGTTCACGCTGGCCGCGTCACTCGCCAACATCGATGTCGTCGGAGTGCATAAACATATCGGGTCGCAACTGACCGAAGTCACTCCCTTCGTCGAGGCCGTGAAGAAGGTGGTGACATTGGTCGCAGCCTTGAAACAACAGGGCATCAATATCCGGTACGTCAATATCGGCGGCGGGCTCGGCATTACCTATTCGGACGAAACGCCGCCGCTGCCGCAGGACCTCGCGGATGCCGTGTCGCCCTTGCTGAAGGATTTGAATGTCACGCTCATCATGGAGCCGGGCCGCGTCATCGTCGGTAACGCCGGCATTCTCGTGACGAAGGTGCTGTATCGGAAGGACGGCGAAGCGAAACGGTTTATCATCGTCGATGCGGCGATGAACGATCTGATCAGGCCGAGCCTCTACGGGGCCTATCACGAGATTCGCCCACTGTCGGAAGAGGTCATGAAACGGCCCAAGCATAATGTGGACGTCGTCGGCCCGGTCTGCGAGTCGGGCGATTTTCTGGCAAAAGACAGGTTGCTCCCGGAGGTCAATCCTGGCGATATGCTGGCGGTGATGAGCGCCGGCGCCTATGGCTTCGTGATGGCCTCTAACTATAATTCGCGGCCACGGGTGCCGGAAGTCTTGATCAAAGACGGAGAGATCCACGTCATCAAGACCAGGGAGACCTACGAGGATTTGGTCAAAGGCGAAACGATTCCGGCATTTCTCGACTGATGAGCGGCGCGGCAGACGCGTCTTTGTGAAGGAGCCAGCATGTTTACAGGTGCATTGATCGCCATCGTGACCCCGTTCAGGAACGGCAAGGTTGACGAACGGGCCTTTGGCGACCTCATCGAATGGCAAATTGCCAACGGGACGAACGGGATCGTGCCTTGCGGCACCACCGGCGAATCCGCCACCCTCTCGCACCAGGAACATCATCGGGTGGTCGAATTGACCGTCGAGGTGGTCAATCGCCGCGTCCCCGTGATTGCCGGGACCGGTTCCAACAGCACGGCGGAAGCGGTATCCCTTACGAAGCATGCCAAAGAGGCAGGGGCCGACGGGGCCTTGATCATCACGCCCTACTACAACAAGCCGACCCAGGAAGGGCTGTATCGCCATTACAAGTTGATTGCGGAATCCGTGGACTTGCCCCAGGTGTTGTATAACATTCCCGGTCGAACCGGCGTGAACATGTTGCCGTCCACTGTGGCAAGGCTCTGCGGGTTATCGAGCATTGTCGGGATCAAGGAGGGGAGCGGATCGGTCCAGCAGGCCTCTGAGATCGCGAATATGTGCGGCGACCGGATGACCGTGTTGGCCGGCGACGATGCCCTGACCCTGCCTATGATGGCGGTCGGAGGCAAGGGCGTCATCAGTGTGACGTCAAACATCGTTCCGCTTCAGATGGCGCAATTGGTCAAGGCCTTCTTGAGCGGACAGGTTGAAGAGGCGCGGCGGATTCATTTCGCCCTGTCGCCGCTTTTCACCGCGCTCTTTTACGAGACCAATCCGATTCCGGTGAAAACGGCGTTGGGCATGATGGGGAAGATTGATCCGGAGTTGCGGCTGCCGCTCTGTGAGATGGCGACGGACGCGAAGGACCAGCTGACGCGGGTCTTAAAGGACGCAGGCCTTATTTAGCCGGGATCCTCCGGTACAGGTGATGATGCTATGACCAATGTGATTGTTGCAGGGGCTGCCGGTCGGATGGGCTGTCGGCTGGTGGCGCTGATCAAAGACTCGACCGTCCTGACTCTGGCCGGTGCGATCGAAGGGAAGGGCCATGGCGCGTTGGGCGCCGATGCCGGGGAGACGGCTGGCTGCGGGCGCGCGGGCGTTCCGATTACCGACGATCTCGCGGCGTTGCTTGCTCGCGGCGAAGTCGTCGTCGATTTTTCCTCTCCTGAAGCGACCTTGAATCACCTGCGCGTGGCGGCGCAACATCGGCGGGCGATGGTGATCGGCACGACGGGGTTTTCTCCTGCCCAGCTCGAAGAGGTGAAGTCGCTTGTCAGCCAAGTACCCTGCGTGATGTCTCCCAATATGAGCGTGGGCGTCAATCTGATCTACAAGGTCATCAGCGAGATGGCGAAAACCTTGGGGGACGAATACGACATCGAGGTGATCGAAGCCCATCATCGGCTCAAGAAAGATGCGCCGAGCGGGACGGCGCTCAAGATTGCGGAGGTCTTGGCGGAAGCCGTGAATCGCGATTTGGACCAGGTCGGCGTCTATGCCAGAAAAGGTCTCATCGGGGAACGGAAAAAAGGCGAGATCGGGATTCAAACGATTCGTGCCGGCGACATCGTCGGCGACCATACGATTCTCTTTGGCGGGATGGGCGAGCGCATTGAGGTCACGCATCGAGCGAGCAGCCGTGATACCTTCGCGGGGGGCGCCTTGCGAGCTGCCAGGTGGGTGGTTCAGCAGCCTCCTGGCCTATACGACATGATGGATGTGCTGAGTCTTCGCTAGTTTTCCCCCCGTGTTCACTTCCTAGACAGACTGAGAGCCTGAGTGGCGGGATGGCGCGTTGCGGAGGATGGCCGCTACGCGCGTGCCAGCGTGCGGACGAAGGAATATCGCATGGATACACGGCAAATCCTCTCATTCCCTCGCTGGTTGCGAAGGTGAGGAAACGGCCAGTCTCCGTGTGGTCATCACCGTAGATGAGACGAACATCAACTCCCAGTCGGGAGTCGATTCAATCATTGGGCAACTCGCTATGGAAGATAGCGTCAACTGCCCTCTGCTCGCCGTACGTGAGGGGGCTCGGTTCTGTTGTCGCGCGGATTAATGTCGAGCGGTAATAGGCCGAGGTTCTTGACCCGCTGACTTCCGACGGCCACAGTTCAAACATGCAAACACTGTGATCGCAAGCCCTGCGTTCAGATCCACTGCCCGTTCCGGTAACATTGCCCCGCGGCATTTATCACAAGTCATCATAGCAACACTCTAACACGTTGCAGGCTAGAGGCATATACATCTGAAGTACTAGGTCTTATTGGGGAGTGGGCCCTCCCGCGCACAGGGCCATATAGGCCATTTGGGCGGAAATAGCGGATAGAAGGCAGTTAATTGTCGGATGAAATGGCTTATGGAGTTCTTGACAGAGGAGGAACTGTCCCATAGGATGTGGCATCATGAAAGGGTGCCACTATGTATAGAATTATCTTTATTCTTGGGCTACTTGCAGTGCTGTATTTCCTTCTTCGGAGAGCCCTGCGGGAATTCAAGGGCCAGGGCCAGCCAGAACAGCTCTCCCCAGGCAAGGATCAGATGGTGCAGGATCCGGTCTGCCGGGTTTTTGTGCCAAGGGGCGTAGCAGTGACGGAAGATATCGGGGGGCAGATATATTACTTCTGCAGCCGATCCTGCGCGCACAAGTTTCAGGAGCAGCTCGCCGGTTAACAGCCAGAGTAATTGTAGTCTGAGAGTTTTTCTTCCTTGTCAAACTTGAGCGTGATCTGGCACTCATTGGGCGAGAAATTAAAGAGAGGCAGGCTGGATTTGCCGCCGGCGATACGGTAATAAGTCCAGGTTTCGCCGCCGAAAAATCTCGGGGCTTTGCCGCTTGGTGTTCCCCAGTTCTTTTCAAACCAGGCTTTATCTTTGCCTTGCAGCTCAGCCGGTTTGAGCGACTGTTCAAGATAGGGGTTACTGCCGCCGCAGGCAGCGAGGAGCAGACAGAAGGACAGCAGCCAGGCAGATCGTTTCATAGCAGGTCTCCTCGTCGTAAGCGTCGGTCGATAGATAGTCAATCAACAGGCCGGTCACACACGAATCTTAACTGCCAGGCAGAGACCTGTCAAACCTGGCGATCCGGCCGACCGTTGCGCATCGTTTGAGTTCTTCATAGAATGACCGCCATCAAATGCATACACGAACTTCTCATCTCGCATGAAAGGATAAACTCATGAAATTTTTTCTTGATACCGCCAACGTGAAAGAAATTCAGGAAGCGGCCAGCCTGGGACTGCTCGACGGAGTGACCACGAACCCGTCGCTCGTGGCAAAGGAAGGGCGCAGCTTCAAGGAAATGTTGATTGAGATTTGCAGCATCGTAGATGGGCCGATTAGTGCAGAAGTCGTCAGCCTCGAGGCCGATGCCATGGTGAAGGAAGGGATGGAGCTCGCGAAGATCCATAAGAATATCGTCGTGAAGGTGCCCTTGATTGCGGAGGGGTTGAAGGCTACCAAGCGCATGGCCGCCGAGGGGATCAAAGTGAATGTCACGCTCTGCTTCTCTCCAACGCAAGCCCTCCTGGCGGCGAAAGCCGGCGCCTGGTGCGTGTCCCCCTTCATCGGCCGGCTCGACGACATCAGCTCGAACGGGATGGAGCTGATCCGCCAGATTCTGACCATCTACCGCAATTACGATTATAAAACCCAGGTATTGGTTGCCAGTGTGCGCCATCCTCAGCATGTGGTCGAGGCGGCGCTGATCGGGGGGCACATTTGTACGATGCCCTTCTCGATCTTTCAGCAGATGGTGAAGCATCCATTGACCGACAGCGGCCTCAAGAAGTTTTTGGCGGATTGGGAAGCACAGACCAAGAAGTAGGGTATGGCAGGATGCTGAAAAAGTCCGCCAGCATCGTTCTCGCCTCGAACGCATCCTCAACGTAGCCCAAGGCTACGCCTCCGGTGCGCTCGTCGGCTGCGGCCTTGCTGGACGGCCATTTTGAGCAGCCTGCCGTGCGCAACTGAGAACGTAGACTAGGACTTGCTGGTTCGTGTGCCTGTTGATTCGGTGAGTCGCTGGCGGGCCGTCGCGAAGATGTGATGAAACATCGGGCGGGTCAAGAGTCCGGTGAAGGTGTTTTGCTGGCTCGGATGGTACGAGCCGATTAATGTGATGCCCCAGGGAAGCACCTTGACGACTCCATGGGAAAATTTCGGGAGCGGTGAGGGGAGCGACAGCCCCTCATCGCGACAAGCCCTCAGATAGTGGTCGAAGGCAATCTTGCCCAGCGCCACCACCACCCGGGTGTTCCGTAACAGCCGCAGTTCCTCCCGCAGATAGGGGCGGCAGGCCGTGAACTCTTCCGGAGCCGGCTTATTATCCGGCGGTGCACAGCGGACCGTCGCGCCGATGTAGCAATCCGACAGCTTCAGCCCATCGTCCCGGTGGTGCGAGGCGGCTTGATTGGCGAAGCCGAATCGATGCAAGGCATCATACAGCCAATCTCCGCTGCGATCGCCGGTAAACATCCGTCCGGTTCGATTGCCGCCATGGGCGGCCGGCGCAAGTCCGAGCACGTAGAGGCGGGCCTGGGGGTCTCCGAATCCTGGGACCGGTTTTCCCCAATAGGTCCAGTCTTCAAACTGCTTTCGCTTTTCTGCCGCGACCGTTTTCCGGTAGGCGACGAGCCGAGGGCAGACGGTGCAGCCGGCGATGCGATCGTTGAGGAGAGTAAGGGCGCGCATAGTCGGTGCAGTCTAGCATGAATATGAAAGTCGATCCTGCTTGCCGGGCTTTCGCCGTGCTGATAGCATGAGGACGTAATGTTGGATCGTTCTTTCGATATATACAGGAGATAGGATTGGCATGACGACGTGGGTTCGGCGCGCACTAGTGCTCAGTGGGTTGTGGATGGCCGTCACGCTTCCGGTCCCGACGGGAGCCCAACCGCAGGCTGAACAGCCTGTGGTGAAGGACAGTACGCCGCATGCTGGAGTGAATGGTGAGCTTGATCGCGATCTGGTTTTGATCGACCCCCTTGATAACCCAAACGAGTCAGAGGGGCGCCTTGTCATCCTTCCTGAAATTAAGCGAGAAGGCGACCGCTACTTCCTCAGTTCGTTCAAGCTGCCTGATAAATTGACCTTTGCCGGCAAGCCGGTCCCGCTCGATAATTGGCAGGTGCGTGAGCGTATTGAGTACGAGTTCTATCAGTTCTTGGAAGATCAGGGCGAAAGCATCATTCTGGCCAAGCGCACCGGGCGTTGTTTCCCTCCAGCCGAAAAACAGCTGGCCGAGGCCGGGTTGCCGGACGATCTCAAGTACATGTTGCTGGTGGAGAGCAAGTGCGTGGCCGCCGCCTATTCAAAGGCGAAAGCCTCGGGCCCCTGGCAGTTCATTCCCTCTACCGGGAAGCGCTATCGCCTCAAGAGCGACGAGGTTCGCGACGAGCGTCGCAATTTGGAAATGTCGACGGAAGCGGCAGTCAAGTATTTGCGTTACCTCAAGGACTTTGAGAAAAACGATTGGTTCATGGCCATGGCCTCGTACAATGCCGGCGAAGAGCGAGTGCGTCGGCTCTTGAAGGAACAGAACATTACCGATTATTGGAAGATGCATGGGCCGCGGGAAACGATGCGCTATGTTCCGCGCATCATTGCCGCCAAGGAAATCTACTCGCAGCCGGAGAAGTACTTGGGGCTCAGCAAGAAGGACCTCTACATGCCGATGGAAACCGAAACGGTTACCATTAACGTGAAAGATTCCCAGCGAGCCCTCACCTCCATTGCCGAGGAGTTCGGGACCTACTTCCTGGAACTCAAGATGTTGAATCCTGAGTTTAAAAAGGATGCGCTCCCTCGCGGGGTCTATCAGATGCGAGTTCCGCGGCAAAGCTGTCCGACTCGGTGCTTTAAGCAGGAGAAGACTCCCTAGCACGCAAGATGCTGAAAAAGTTCGCCAGCATCGTTCTCGCATCGTTCAGGCCCTCAACGTACCCCAAGGGTACGCCTCGGGCCTTCACTCGCTGCGGCCTTGCTGGACAAACTTTTTGAGCATCTTGTGAAGTCGTGTCCCGCTAGTCCATGACAAACGCGATGCAGATTCCTTCCTCTCCTATCAAGCCACTGCTAAAAAAAATACTCAGTCGAGGACTGGACGCGGTCGACGCCCATGAGGCGGTCGGCCGCGCTATTTCCCGGGACGGAGCGGTTCTCACCATCGGCCGTCGCCGGTACGATCTGAGCAACTATGAACGGGTGGTCGTGGTCGGATCCGGAAAGGCCACGGCTTCGATGGCCCGTGCGGTAGAGCAGCGGCTGGGCCATTGGTTGCACAGCGGGTTTGTTGTCGTGAAACAGGGTCATGGCCTGCCCATGAAACGGATCCTCGTGGCGGAAGCAGGCCACCCGGTTCCAGACCGGTCCGGCCAACGTGCGGCAGTCAAGCTCTGTGCGATGGTGGCAGCACTCGGGCGGCGCGATCTCTTGATCGTGCTCCTGTCCGGCGGCGCCTCCAGTCTCTTGCCTGCCCCTGTCGCAGGGGTGACGTTAGCCGACAAGCACCGGACTACGGAAAAACTTCTGCGCTGCGGCGCGACCATCCGTGACATTAACACCGTTCGCAAACACCTCTCGCGCATTAAAGGTGGACGTCTCGCCGAGTCGACAGAGGCCACCGTGGTGACGCTGATCCTCTCCGATGTGTTGGGTGACGATCTCAGCACCATCGCATCGGGGCCGACGGTTCCAGACCCCACGACGTATCGCGACGCGATTGCGATTTTGAAGCGCTATCGTATCTGGATGACGGTTCCGCAGCGAGTGCGGCAGCATCTCGACCGGGGCTGCCGGGGCCTTGTGAGTGAAACCCCGAAGCCAGGCTCCCCCCTGTTCCGTCGAGTCCACCATCATCTTGTCGGGAATAACGGAGTTGCGGTCAGGGCTGTCGCCCGCGCAGCCAGGGAGGCTGGTTTTCGGACCATTGTGCATGAAGCCATAACCGGAGAGGCTCGTGAAGCGGGGCAGCGGTTCGGCGCCATGGCGAAGACTCTGTTGCGCAAAGGCAGACCGTTGCAGAAATCTTGCTGCCTCGTCGCGGGTGGTGAAACCACCGTGACCGTGACGGGAAAGGGCAGAGGCGGGCGGGCACAGGAATTCGCGACCGCCGCCGCGCTGGAAATAGCCGGTCTGGCCAAGGTGTGGGTCGTAGCGATCGGCACCGATGGGACTGATGGTCCAACCGATGCGGCTGGAGCCGTGGTCGATGGCAACACGGTGGCCCGCGCGCAGCGGCTTCAGATAAATCTCGTAGGAGCCCTGAAGCGACACAATACCTATCCGGCCTTGAAGAAGCTTCAGCAGCTCATCGTTACTGGTCCCACCGGCACGAATGTGAATGACCTTTACCTCCTCCTCGTGCGGTAGGTACTATCCGTTTCAATGGATCGCCCTCTCTTTCTTCCTTTGGCTGCCTGCACGCACCCAGCTCTTGTTGGAGGGAAAGCCGTTGGCTTAGCTCGCCTGCTTGCGGGAGGATTCTCCGTTCCCCCAGGGTTTTGCGTGACGACGGTCGCGTACGAGCGCGCGCTCCGCTCGACGGGGTTTTCTCCGGCGGAACGATGGAGCGCAGCCCTGCATACGTTCGGGGCGGAACGTCAGAAGATCCTTTCCCAGTGCCGCACCACCATCAAAAATTCTGACATCGCGGAACTGACAGCTCGGATCCTTGAGCAGGCGCGGTTGCTGGATTCGCCGTTGCGGAAGCGCTGGGCCGTGAGGTCGTCGGCCACGAACGAGGATGGAGCTTCCGCAAGTTTTGCAGGGATCTACCTCACGCGCCTTGGCATTCCGCCGGAGGAGATCGGTCTGGCGATGAAAGACCTCTGGCTGTCGATGTGGGATGAGCGGGTGTTGAATTATCATGCGACGTCCGGCTTGCGCGATGCCCCGGCCATGGCGGTTCTGCTCCAGCCGATGTTAGAGGCGCAAGCAGCCGGTGTGGCCTATTCCATCCATCCGATTACAGGACGGACGACTCAGGTGGTGATCGATGCGGTGGCGGGGCTTGCGGCAGCCCTCGTGGAGGGACGAACGACGCCGGACCAGTATGTGGTGGAGATGGACGAGCAGGGTCAGCCTATCCTGATTTGCGACAGGAGGATCGCCGGCCAAACTCATGCCTTGCGGATGACCGGGCAAGGCCTTCGCGACATGCCCTTGCTGGATGAGGCCCTGGGCCGCGCAACCCTGTCGGACGATCAACTGTTTGACTTGGCCCGTACCGCCAAGCGGATTGAACAAACGTTTGGCCATCCGGTGGACCTCGAATGGCTCTGCGACGATCGCGGCCTGTGGCTGCTTCAAGCCCGCCCCATTTCAGGGAGAGCTCGGTCCCCCCAACTGACCGATGATGACTGCGAATGGTCGCGGGCCAACTTCAAGGAAACCCTGCCGGAGCTGCCGAGCCCGCTTGCCCTGTCGTTTCTCGAACAGTTCATGGAGCGCTACATCCTGACACCCTATCGGCGCCTGGGCTGCCGAATTCCCGACGGGGTTTCATCGGTCCGCATATTTCAGGGCCGGCCCTACATCAATATGACCCTGTTCCATATGCTCATTGCACAACTGCGGGGAGATCCCTTCTTGCTGATGGAGCAGATGGGAGGGGACTCGCTTGCCAGGGTGCCGGAGGTCCGTCCCCTTGGATGGTTGGCCTTCGTCCGTGCCGGCTTCGTGATGATGGTCGAGATGAGACGGGCGGTGCGACAGGGACCGGCCTGGTTCGCGGAGATGAAGGCGATGGCGGACGAGCATCGCGCCGAGCGGCTCAGTCTTGTCTCCTGCGAAGACCTCGCGTTGCGCCTCGATGAGATCGAGCGATGGCTTGATCGTCACGAACTGACCTTTGCCATTGCGGGAGGGGTGTCGCAGTGTTTGCAAGCGTTAGGCGGTTTGCTGCCTCGCTGGCTGGGTAAAGACTGGAGAGCCTTGCTGAACGGGGCGCTCCAGGGGCAGGCGACGGTGATCAGCGCGCAGCAGATTGTGCGGTTGGCGGAATTAGCGGACAGGGCTCGACGCGATCCTTTCGTTCTGTCCCTGTTCACCGCGGAAGGGTGGGACCAGCGTGAGGTTCGGCGTAGGTTGGAGGGGACGGCATTTCTCCGTGCCTTCAATTGCTATCTCGACGACTATGGCCACCGAGGGGTCGGCGAGTCGGACGTCCAGTCGCCCCGGTTTTCCGACCGACCGGAATTGTTGCTGGCGGTCTTGCGAACACAGATTCTCTCTCCCGCCGGCGTCACCCCTGCCGATATTTTTCAGCGACAGACCGTGATACGGGAAGGGGCCTTGGCAGAGATTCGCGCCCGGTTCGGTTGGCGACTCCATCGGCGGGCCATTTTTTCTTGGTTGTATCGCAGGCTCTGCCGGTTCTTCGCCCTCCGGGAGGCGAACCGGCATCATTTGATGTATTACTCGGCCGCAGTGCGCAGCCTTCTGCTGCGCCTCGGTGAGCAATTGGTCGAGGAGGGGCTCCTCTCGACGCGGGAGGATATCTTTTATCTCACGAACAACGAACGAGCCGACTTGTTAGCAAGAGGGTCACGCGATTGGCTGGAACGAATCCAGACTCGCCGAGCCGATCGAGACCGGTATGCCGCAGTCAATGTTCCGGACACGATCCGGGATTGGCGAGATGCGGTCCGCGGCCTGGGCAGGTTTTCGACTGCGGTGCCCGAGGGGCTCTTGCATGGTATCCCGATCAGCGGGGGATTGGTTGAGGGGCCGGTTCGTATTGTCCGGTCGATGGAGGATTGGGGCCGCGTCAGACGAGGCGACATTCTTGTGGTTTCGGTCATCGACCCAGGCCTGGCACCCCTGTTCGGTGTGGCAGCGGGGCTGGTCGCTGAGATGGGCGGCACGCTCTCCCATGGCGCCATCATCGCCCGCGAGTACGGATTGCCGGCCATTGCAAATGTGCCGGGCCTCACGGCTAGACTTCAAGAAGGCGATCGAATCAGTCTGGATGGGGAGCGAGGGGAAATCATCATCCGGGAGAAGGGAAGAGGCGTGTCTGGCGCCCTTGACCTTTCGTGATAGTTTTCGTACGCTCCGAAATTATTATTCCCTCATCGCACCACCCAACAACGGGCTTGAGTATCGGTCGTCGGTATGACCGGGATGGCCACCTATGATTGATGGCATGGCCTTTAGCCTCGGGGCTCTTGTCGGAAGTCTCCTCGGCGCGTTGCTCGTCGGGTTTTGGATGGCGGCCCGCGTCCGCGCAAAGTGGCAGGGGCAATTGCTCACGACCGGCGAACGGGCGCAGCGGGCCGAGTCGCTGGCGGAGGAATTGCGCCGTCAATCGTTACAAGATCGCCTCGATCTCGATCAGGTGAGACAGAATCTTGCGGAGGCTTCCCAGGCCCGTGCCGTGGCGGAGACCAGGGCTGCGGAGGCTGCGCTCCATCTCAACGAACAAAAGACGCTGCTGGGCCAGGCGAGACTGGAATTGGCCGAGACCTTCCAGGCCCTGTCCGGCGAAGCCCTCAAACAGAACAACGAAGCCTTCCTGAACCTCGCCCGCAGCTCATTCGAAACCCTCCAAGCCGAGGCCAAGGGCGATCTCGCCCAGCGGCAACAGGCGATCGACAGTTTGGTCAAACCCCTGCAAGACTCGCTGCATCGATACGACGATCAGCTCAGACAGTTGGAGCAATCGCGGCAAGCGGCCTATGGAGGTCTCGATCAGCATCTCAAGCTCCTGGCTGAATCGCAGCAGAAGCTGCAGTCGGAGACCGGCAACCTCGTGAAGGCGTTGCGCGCGCCGGCCGTCCGCGGCCAATGGGGCGAGATTACGCTCAAGCGCGTGGCCGAGTTGTCCGGCATGGTGGCCCATTGCGATTTTTTTGAGCAGGAATCCATCACGGTCGATGGCGGCCGGCTCCGTCCCGACATGGTGGTTCAGTTGCCTGGTGGGCGGCAGATCATCGTGGATGCCAAGACTGTGCTGGCCGGTTACCTAGACGCGCATGAAGCGGCAACCGAAGAGCTGCGGCTCGAAGGGATGCGCCGCCATGCGGCTCAAGTCCGATCCCGTATGGACGAGTTGAGCTTGAAGGCCTACTGGAATCAATTTGCGCAGGCGCCGGAGTTTGTCGTGCTCTTCTTGCCGGGCGAACAGTTTTTGGGCGCCGCGTTGGAGCATGACCCGCGATTGATCGAAGATGGGTTTCTTCGGAGCGTGGTCCTGGCCACTCCAACGACGTTGATGGCGCTCCTTCGGGCGGTCGCCTACGGATGGCGACAGGAGAAAATGACCGAGCATGCCGAGGAAGCCGGGCGGTTAGGGAAGGACCTCTACGAGCGGATGGCCGTGTTGACGGAACATTTGAACGATGTCGGACAGGCGCTGGGGAAGAGTGTCCTGGCCTACAACAAGGCGGTCGGGTCGCTCGAAACCAGGATCTTGCCGGCAGCCCGTCGGTTCAAGGAGCTGGGCGTGTCGTCGGAGAAAGAGCTTCCCCTGTTGGACCCGATTGAGTTCGTCTCACGCAAGGCCTTGCCCTTTGAGAGTGAATAAGGAGTGTGTATGATCCACGAGCAGGCGATGGTGGATGACTTCCACCGGGCATTCGATATTGTCGTCAGTCCCGCTCCGACGGTCGTCGATGGGCGGACGCGCGAGCTGCGGGTCAAACTGATTCAGGAAGAATTCGACGAGTTGAAAGAGGCGCTGGCCTCAGGCGATTTGTCGTCCATCGCCAAGGAGATGGCCGACCTCCTCTACGTCGTCTACGGCACGGCTGTGTCCTATGGCATCGATATGGATCCGGTCTTTCGGGAGGTTCATCGCTCCAACATGAGCAAAGTCGGCGGGCACAAGCGCGAAGACGGGAAATGGGTGAAGCCGGCCAGCTATTCGCCGGCGCGGATCGAACCGATTCTTGCGGAGCAGGGTTTGACGCAACGCGATATCCCTTCCGGTTCATGAAGGAGCTGCACTGTCCCAGTTGCGGATCCCCCTTCGTGCGCGTGGTGTCCCAGGGTGACAGGGTCGCGCGCCTGTTGGGCCTCGTAAATGTACTGTCGTTTCGCTGTCAGCTCTGCACGAATCACTTCCGGTCCTTCTCGCCCGGTGCGCGCCACGAGACGCAGGCATCCGATCGACGCCAATACACCAGATTGGCTGCCTCCATCGATGCCCAGGTCCTCGACCGTAATCAGCCGGCCGCGACCAACCGAATCACCGACATTTCAATGGATGGCTGTACCCTGCAGGCGACAGGGCTCTCGAAGGGGACCATTGTCGAATTGCGGTTGAAGCCAACGGTGGAGGAAGACACGATTCGTATTGAACGGGCGCTGGTCTGTTCCATCCGCCCGACCTCAACTGGGATCAAGTTTTTGAGCCTCCAGCCGGAATATCACCGCCGTCTTGGCCAAGTCGTCCTCGGCCTCTTAGTCAGTCAACGCTCCTACCTCAGTTCCCACGAGTAAGCGGGGCGATTTGCCTACGCGGCATCCAATTAAAATCCGTTTCAAGTAGGCTGTCTTGCAGGACGCTCAAAAAGTTCGATCAGCAAGGCCGTGCGAACCGTCACTTACTTAAGGGGTGGCTGGGATGATCCCAACTGCGCGCGTCCAACGAGGGCCTTCTGAGGCCGCGCGTTGCGCGAGCACAGGGATCGTCCCAGCTACTCCGACCACCTTTCAGCGTCCTGTCAACATATTGTCGATGAGGCGAACCTTGCCGATTCGAATCGCGCCGAGCAAGAGGATTCGGCCTTTAACCTGTTTGAGCGGCTCCAAGCTTGTCGGATCGCAGAGGGCGAGGTACTCGATGTGCGCCGTCGGTTCTTGCGCGACCATTTTTTTCATGATGCGTTCGACCGTCGAGGCAGTTCTTGACCCTTCCTCGATAGCCTGGCGACCGGCTTGAAATGCCCGGTAGAGGATGGTGGCGGCGCGTCGGTCATCGGGGGAGAGGTACCGGTTGCGGGAACTCATTGCGAGCCCGTCCTTCTCCCGTATCGTGGGCCGGACGTCGATGGTCACTCCGAGGTTCAGATCGGCCACGAGCCTCTTGATCAGCGCGGCCTGCTGGTAATCCTTCTGGCCGAACAGGGCCAGATGGGGCCGCACGATCCCGAAGAGTTTCGTCACGACCGTGGCGACGCCGGCGAAGTGATGGGGTCTGGCTTCTCCTTCCCATCGCTGCGCAATCTCCGGGACCGTCACGACGGTTTGAAAGCCCTCGGGATACATCGCGCTTAGCGTCGGTTCGAAACAGACATCCACCCCTTCTGCGCGACAGAGCGCGCGATCGTGGGTAATCGGGCGAGGATATTTGGCCAAGTCTTCGGTCGGGCCGAACTGGGTCGGGTTCACGAAGATGCTCACGACGAGGGCATCGCAGCGCAGTCGCGCGGCTCGGATGAGGGAGCGGTGGCCGTCATGCAGCGCGCCCATCGTGGGCACGAACCCGATAGTAACGCCTTCCTTGCGGAGCCGTTCGCTCCAGGCGGCCATGGATCGTGGGGTGCGAAGAATCTTCATGAGCCTGGGGACTGGCTGCAAGCCGGGTGTGAACCATAGCGGGTCGAGGGTTGGGGAAAGAGGAGACGGACTTCCGGCTGTTTCCCCGCCTCGGCGAGCAGCTGGCTGACCGTGCGCTGAAGTGAGGGATGGAGGAACATCGGATCAAGTTCGCTGAGCGGCATGAGGACGAACCGGCGTTGGTGCATGCGAGGATGAGGCACAACGAGATCCGGCTCCTCGATGATCCGTTGGCCGTAGAACAAAATATCCAGATCGATGGTCCTGGGACCTGATCGACTCTCTTCATCCCGTCCGAGTGCTCGCTCGATCTCTCTCAGAATCGTTAAGAGGCTGTTCGGCGTGATATCCGTTTCGATCTGCACGACGCCGTTCAAGAACCATCCGTCCCCCGGTTGGGCATGGTCATTCACTGGCTCTGTTTCATAGAGCAGCGACACGCCCAGGAGCTGGGAGTGGGGCAAGAGGCTCAACAGGGTCACGGCCCGATCGCAGAAATCGAGCCGATCGCCGACATTGGAGCCAAACCCGATGAACACCGTCTCGCGTCCCATCTTTTCTTACTCTCTTCTGAAGGATGATCGTGGTGCACGGTGAGACGAGGTGCCGGGGCGAGAGGCGACTGCGCGCGTCGAACGAGCACATTCTGATCGTGCGCGTTCCGCGAGCAAGCCCTCGCCTCGGCATCTCGTCCCCAGTCTAAAATCCTACTTTTCTAATCCGCTCCACTGCCTCCGCCAATCGTTCTTTCGTCGTGCAGACGGTCATCCGGATATAGCCTTCGCCTGGCGCCCCGAAGCCGTTGCCAGGCGTCGTGACGATTCCCGCTTTCTCCAGTAAGTGAGCCGTGAAGGACGCGGAGCTGTAGCCCTTCGGTACCGTGACCCAGATGTAGAAGGCGGCTGGAGGCGGATCGACCTCCAGTCCGAGTTGCTTGAGGCCCGGCACCAAGGTGTCGCGCCGTTCTTGATAGATCTTTCGAAGCTCGTCGGTCACGGAGTCATCCAGGCTGAGCGCGGTGATCCCGGCTTCCTGAATGGCCTGAAAACAGCCTGAGTCCAGCTGGCTCTTGACCTTGCCCAGCCCGGCCAACACGTCTTTGTTGCCGACGACGAATCCGAGACGCCAGCCCGTCATGTTGTAGGTCTTGGAAAGCGAATGGAACTCCACGCCGACGTCCTTCGCCCCATCGATTTCCATGAAGCTGACGGGAGGTTTGCCGTCGTAATAAATCTCAGAATAGGCCGCATCGTGGCAGACGATGATCTGGTTCTCCTGCGCGAACTCCACCACTCGCTTGAAGTAGTCCTTACTCATGATGACCGAGGTCGGGTTGTTCGGGGAGTTTAACCACATCAACTTGGCTTTCTTCGCCACGTCCTTCGGGATTGCATCGAGATCCGGCAGGAACCCGTTGGCCTTGGTGAGGGGCATGATGTGCGAGATGCCGCCGCAGAAGCCGGTGCCGACCGGATAGACCGGATAGCCCGGGCTTGGAACCAGGACGATATCGCCTGGATCGACGAAGGCCAGGTGGATATGGCCGATCCCTTCCTTCGAGCCGATCAGCGTCAGCACTTCGTCGGCAGGGTTCAGCGTGACGTTGAACCGGCGCTTGTACCAATCGGCCACGGCTGTCCGGAACGACAACATGCCTTCATAGGAGGGATATTGATGGTGCTTCGGGTTCTTGGCGGCCTGCGCCAGGCTTTCGATAATCGGGGCTGGCGTCGGCAGGTCTGGATCGCCGATGCCTAAGTTAATGATATCGACTCCCTTGGCCATCGCTGCCTGCTTCATCTTGTCGATGGCGGCAAAGAGATAGGGGGGGAGGGTCTTGATTCGGGTGGCCACTTCAATTGGGAAACCAGACATGCAAACAGGCTCCTTTCGTCAATCAATCGGTCTAAAGTCGTCAGGTCATCAAGTCTTCAAGTCGGGGTGGGACTCCGGCAGACGTTCGACTTGATGACGTTCGAACGTTTGACAATAGGGGCTAAGACTACAGCAGGAATGAGGCTGCAATCAACGTTAAGAGGCGAGGAGGTGGCTGATGAGCCGGTCCGCCGTCCGGTGCAGGGCAGGAAGGAGCGGTAGCGCTGTCGCCGTGACTTCGTGCGCCGTCACGCGCGCTTTCGTGAGATCTGGCGCACATTCTCGGCATAACGATTCGATTCCGCGTTCTTCCATCTCCAGATGGAACAGGAGTCCATAGGCGCGAGGGCCATAGCGAAAGGCCTGCAACGGGGCAATCTCAGAGCCAGCCAGCGGTACGCAATCGTTAGGCAGGTCGAAGACTTCCCCGTGCCACTCGAAGACATCGAAAGCTTCAGGGCATGAACCGAACACTTGGTCTTGCTTGCCTTCCTCGGTCAGATGGACTGGCGTCATCCCGATTTCCAGTTCCTTGCCGGCCCGCACCCTTGCTCCCAAGGCCTTGGCCATGAACTGACTGCCCAGACAGATGCCGAGCACCGGCTTGCCTGCCAATAGCGCTGACCGAATAAACGAGGTTTCTTCCGCAATCCAGGGCTGGGGATCGTTCACGGACATCGGCCCGCCCATAACGATCAGGAGGTCTCCCGCATCCTGAGGCAGCCCTTGCAATGGAACCAGACAGGACTCGATCGCGCTGCCACGTTTGGTGAGGGCGGCAGCAAAGGCGCCAGGGCCTTCAAAGGGGACATGTTGGAGGCAGACCGCGCGCATTGACACCTCAAGGCCGTCGAACTAGGCTTTGGCTGCGATGGATTGGAGAGATACCCGATTTGGGTGGGGACTTCAAGCTGAGGCCCTTGTGACGAACATCGTCTCAAAGGTCGTGATGGACGCCCGCTGTTTCTAGATTTATACTAGGCGCAAGAATTTTTCCTTGTAGGGTGAAAGAGATATGGCATTTCCGTCAGATAATCGTGACCAGATCCAGCTGGAGCTGGAAGGGCTGAAACGCACGCTGCAGTGGACAGAGATCCAGCAGGAACAGCTGCTGGATCGTCTGGACTTGCTGCGGCGCGAGAATGTCCGTTTACAGGATCGCGTGGAAGAATTAGTGCGCGAGGTCGAAGGGCTCAAGCAGCAGCAGCCCTTGTTTTAGCCGCCCGTTACGCGAGGGCTTCTCCGTTGGCATGCTCCGATAGACGGGTGCCGTTGCTGTGGGCATAGGCGGCGCCGTTTCCATTCTTCACAGTACTGGCGTGGGTCTTTCCGTTCTTCTCGTTTACACATTCCACTAAGACCCAGAACCGCAAGGGGTTTACGCTTTGCGTCCGGGCGACGTGCAGCGACGTGCCCTCAAGCACCGTCTGAAGGGAGAGGTCTGTCCGCCATCCCAAATGTTTCGTGATCGGAGAAATGACTCGCTCCATCGCGGCGATGACCTTATTGTCTGTGCTGAAGTGGTTGAGCATGATGATGCGCCCGCCCGGCCGGCAGACACGGACCATTTCATTGATCAGCTTGCGGTAGTCGGGAACGGCGGTGACGACGTAGGCTGCCACGACGGTGTCGAAGCTATCGTCTGCGAAATCCATGGCGCCGGCATCCATCCGGTGGAGCTGCACATGGTCCATCCGGTGTTCTGCCGCCCGCTGCCGTGCTTTCTCCAACATGCCTTCCGAGAAATCGATTCCGACGATTTGACAGTGGCGCGGGTACATCGGCAGGGCCAACCCGGTGCCGACTCCCACTTCAAGGATTTTTTCGTCCGGCTGGACGTCCAGATTCCGGATGACCGACTCACGTCCCTCGTGGAACACTTTGCCGAAAATCCGATCGTAGATCCCGGCGTAGGACGTATAGACTCGTTCAACTTTTGCTAAATCCATCTCACCTCCGACTCCACAGCTTGTGCGACTTACAGGACCCAGCCGGAGCAGGGATGATGCGAAGATCGCAGCTCCAGTGGGGGAATTTGTACGGCAGAGCATCTGACTGGAGCGAGGAGCCCCGCCCGACCAGCAAACCGCGCTACTGTAGCCAACTCGCCGTGGTGAGTCAACAGATACCCTTGGTTCCGTGACTTGATTCAGCCTGGGCCCCTATGGGATAGGTACGAGCATGATTCTCGCTGGTTTCTTCGCCGGGGTCTTATGTCTCGGTCTCATTCTCGGAGACTGGCTCTACTTCGTGCGCCTCACGCCGGATGCGAGTCGGTACGGATGCGGGGTCGCCCGCACGCAGGATCGCTTCACCCATACGACGATGATGCAGCTGGCCGATCGGTTCGATGCAGGCGGCCTGTTGACCTTACCGCACGGGACCGCGCGGTTCTTTCCCTCCCTCAACCAGATTGTGATTCGTCAGAAATACCGGCTGTTCGCGATCGGATTTCGAACCTTGTGGCCGTTGAAAGGGTTGATCTCCCTCGCTCCCGAAGGCGACGAAATTTCGGTGCTCTACCGAAAGCTCACGCCCTGGTCGTCGGCTTTGTTCACCGGTATCTGGTTCGTTCTGGTGCTGGTCGGCACGGTGGGGGCTTTGATCGCCCTGTTTCTTGAAGGCGAACTGAGCTCAGCCGGCGGAGTAGTGTTAGCCTTCGGGATTGTCGGGTTGGGGCTTGTCTTTGTACTATCCGGGGCGATTACAGTGGTGTTCGCATACCGGTTGGAGAATGCCAGGCTGACGGTGGTGTATCAAGAACTGCGGGAAGTGCTTGAGGGACGCGCGTAACAAGCGTGACTCGCGAGAAGGGCGAGACGGGTGAAGTGAACGACTGTTCGAGCCCAGAAATTTGAATTTCTGGTCCCTGCCTGTCGCGCTTTTCCCGCCCGTTTCGCTTGAGTCAGGGGTCGAGCAATTGAGGCAAAAACCCTCGCGAAAGATGCGGATCAGGGAAGATATAGGCTCAGGAACTGATCATACTCGGCTGGGAGATTCAGGCTGGAGCGGTTGCGGGCGAGGCCTGCAATGATGCCGCGATGTTTTTTGCTGAGGCCGGACGATTCAAAAGCCTGCCGGAAGTGTTGCCATCTGGCTGTGGTGTCGGTCTCCAGACTGGCTCGCTCGACCGGCGATAACGAATGAACCGAAGTGGTGAGGGAGCGGATGGCCTTTTCGACGCTCTCGTAAGGTGGCGCCAGTTTGAGCTGGGCGTAGAAGGTTTCGAGGTGATGCCGGAACTCCTCCCGGAGCGTCAGGGTATAATCGGTTGAGGTCGTAGTCGGTTCAGGCATAGTAGGTGGCACGATGATACGGGAAGAGCAGCCATTGTGACAACAAGCTTGTGGTCGGTGTCTTACATTCATATTTCAGGGAGGGTCGCATGAAACGCATGCAACATTATGTGCTCGGACTCGTAGCAGTGTTCGCCTTGGCCGGTTGTTCGGGGCACCATCATCATGAGATGGGCGGTGAAGGGAAAGGTGAGAGCTATTGGCAGAAGGGGCAGCAGGATATGGCGGCCTTGATCGATCGTACCGTCAAGGATCAGGGGAAGGCCCAGCAAGTGAAGGCGATCGTGAACGATGTTGTCGCGGAATTGCGGGCGAGCCGCGAACAAGCTCGTGCATCCCACCGCCGGCTGTATGAGTTAAACGCGAACTATGCGGCGACCCCGGAGGAGTTCACCAAGGCGTTGGATGACGCGAGCAACCAGCGGATGCAGTCGGCCGCGAAGATTCTCTCGCTCCGCTTCAAGATGAAGGACCTGATGACAGGGGACGAGTGGAAGGCCCTATCGGATCAGATGCTGTCTTACAGCAGCCGGTATCGGCATAGCGAGTCGTCGCCCAAGAGCAGCTACTAGCGGGCTGCTGAAAAAGTCCGCCAGCGGCGTTCTCACCTCGAAAGCATCCTCAACGTAGCCCAGAGGCTACGCCTCCGGTGCTTTCATCGGTTGCGGCCTTGCTGGACGGCCTTTTTGAGCAGCCCTTGGAATTTTGAGGCTAACTTCGAGCTGGCGTGGCTGTAAGGGGGATCGGAGTCCAGGTCGCGCCGGCGTCGGTCGAGCGGTAGAGACCGCTGCCGTTCGTGCCGACATAGAGGATGTGCGGGTCGCGTTGGCTCATCGCGAGCGTGCGAATGTTCAGCGAGCCTAGTCCGTGGTTGATCGCGGTCCAAGTCTGTCCGCTGTCGGGGCTCTTCCAGACTCCCCCTGGTCCTCCGATATAGAGAGTCTTGGGCTCGATCGGGTCGATGAGGATGCTGCTCACGAACGGATCGGGGAGCGATTGTCCGATCCGCTCCCATTGTTCGCCGCGCGTATCGGTTCGGAAGAGGCCCTTCGTCGTTCCGGCATAGACGATGTCCGAGCTGATCACATCGAAGGCGATCGCATTGACCCCCAGCGCCATTCCCCCCATCAGCTCCTGTTCGGGAATCAGCCCGTTGTTGATCTTTTTCCACCCCATTGCCGCGTTGTCGGACCGATAGATCCCCCCCGTGGTTCCCGCGTAGAGGACGCGGGGATCGCGCGGGTGAATGGCGATGGAGACCACGATATGGACCTCCTTCATTCCGGCCATGCGTTCTTCCCATTCGCGCCCTCCGTCTTTGGTGTAAAAGGCGCCGACGGTCGTGGCCGCGTAGATTTGATCGTGGTCGGTCGGGTGAAAGACGAATTCATTGATGAAAGAGACGTGCTCTTTGAGGCCGACATTGTGCGGGAGCCAATGTTGCCCGCCATCTGGACTCTTATAGACGGCGTCGGCCATCGTGCCGGCATAGATGGTCGCCGGGAACTGAGGATCGATGGCAAGTGTCGTCACGCGTCTGGCGCTGAAACTGGGGAACCGCTCCCACAGTTGGCCTCCGTCGCGCGATTTGTAGACCGCATCGTTTGTCGCCACATAGAGGATGTTGACGTTGGTCGGATGGAGCGCGATGGAGACGATTGCCTCACTGTCCTTCTGGCAGCCGAGGCAGAAGATGAGAAGAGCCAGCGCGGCAAATGTGGCGGCAGTACGAATCAGCATGACAGTCGTGGACCTAATCATAGGCGTCGCCGTTGAGTCAAGGCGCGGGGGGGAGCGAGGCGGCTGGCAAGTCTCTGTGCTCGCGGAACGCGCGCCCTCAGAAGGGCCTCGTTCGACGCGCGCAGTTGAGACTCCGCAGCCGCCTCGCTGCAAGGTGAAATAAGGGGCCAGGCCTTTTTGTTTTTGCTCCGTTGAGTCAAGGAGCAGAGATTAAGAAAGGAGCGGCCCGGTCAATCTCCCGTGCTCGCGCACCCCGCACACAAGATTGATCGAAGTGTCAGATTAAGGGCGGTGCTCGGTGCATGCGCGCAATGGGAGATCGACCAGGCCACTCCTTGCGGTCTATCTGGGCAAGCGAGGATTGACATCTGCTCGTAAAGTAGGAATGTTTAGGCCGAGCTCGATCAAGGGGCCAAGAGTTAACAGGGGCTATCCCGCAAGTCTTTTTAGCTGGCCCAGCAGTTTACTTAATAGTTAGGGGTGGCATGGTGGTCAGTCGTCGTGCAATCCAAGAGTCCCATGAGCGCTTCAACATTGAGACCTTTCTTTCAGAGTTGAATCGAAGGCATCGATCACGCTATCACGTCATTGCCGAGCCTAATCCTCCAGAAGCGATCATTCAGTCCAATAGAAGGACCAGCTGGGTCGAGGTCACGTCTGCGCTCATGAATCGTCCGTTCGCAGAAGACATATGGTCGTTCGCCACACCTGGAGAACAACACCGGCCTATGCCCGATGAAGTAATCATCGGGCCAGACGCCCAGTTTTCCGCACACTTTGTTGCAACGGTTAAGAAGAAGCTCGAGAAAAAATCTTATGAGCCATTTCGCGACAAGTATGGGCCAGGTTATCTGGTCGTATCTGTGCAGTACCCACTTTATGGGCAAGACACTCCACGCTTCATGCAAAAGGTCTGGGAGTCAACAGCAATCGCTGATCTTGGGTGTTTTCGGTCCATCTATCTCATTGTCCGCAGGTACAAAGGGTACCAAGTTATCCTTTGGCGTAGCGTGCGCAACAATGTCTAACCCCTCACTCAAGCCGTTAGTGCCCTCTCAGCTCGAACGTTAGATGGTAGAGCAATTTGATCGAAGGGAGCAGCGTTTGTTCATTCCCTCTTTTGGGGAGTGGGGTCTGATTGATCTCCCACTGCGCGCATGCGACGAGCACCGACCATAGTGTCAAAGTACAATAAGTCTTGCGTGCGCGTCGCGCGAGCACAGGAGATCAATCAGACCCCGTTCCTCTGAACTGTCGGTCAGTGGGAATTGGCGGATCACATTTCGGTTTGTCGGCAAGGACGCAGAGGTTGTCGATTACGAGGATTATCACTGGCGAGGTCGCTCTATGCGCATGCACAATCCCCCTCACCCAGGGACCATCATCAAACACTTGTGTTTAGAGCCGCTCAGCTTGAGTGTTACTCAGGCTGCCCAAGGATTGGGAATCAGCCGGAAAACCCTCTCTGCCATCTTGAACGGCCGGGCAGGGATTAGTCCCGAGATGGCGGTTCGCCTGTCGATGGCGTTCGGCACGTCGTCCGAAAGCTGGCTCAATCAGCAAAGCCAGTATGACTTGTGGCACGCGGAGCAGCGCCGCAAAGAGCTTCGTGTCACCAAGCTTGCGGTGTAGCAGCGATCATTTCCGCTCTCGCGGTAGTCGAGAACCTCATGTAGGCAATTGCTCTCCCCTGATGCGTCAGCCCATTTCTTCATCATCCGGCTAACAGGATGCTGAAAAAGACCGCCAGCGGCGTTCTCGCTTCACAAAGAGGCTCAACGTACCACAAGGGTACGCCTCGCCTATTTGCTCGCTGCGGCCTTGCTAGACGGCCTTTTTGAGCCTCCTGAGACTATTGAGGTCTCTATGCCATATGAAGCATTTCAGCCATATTCTTCTCTTTCACCGAGTTTTTCGCAGCCGGCTACAGCTTCTTCGCGAATCGTTCCGCGTAGCCCGTCAGCTCCATGTACCCCTGGCCCTTGATCGGCTTTCCCTGTGAGGTGCCGGTGGTCTCGATGGCACCCTCCCAATAGGTCACTTGCGTGCTGCGCGTGGTGGAGAGCTCCTGCCCTGCCATGAGGGGAGCGAGTTCCAGCGAGAGTTGCTGCGAGGGAATAGTCAGGCGCCAACGCTGCGGATAGCGGGCCTTGCTCGTTGGACTGGTCCAATAACTCAACGGTTCGAGAGTGAAATCTCCGATCGACAGATGGTGCCCGCGTCCCTCTCGGTCGATGAGGGTCCCGCTTGAGACAGGATCGGCCGATCCATCGGCCCGGCGGAGTCGATAGAGCATCAGTTCTATTTGGTCGTCGAGTTGCAGGCTGAACCAGTCCCATCCGGCCAGACTCTTGTCGAGATCGGCGGAGCCGAACTCATGGTCCATCCAGCTCGTGCCGGTCACGTCGAACGATTCGGTGCCGATCGTGAGCTGACCGGTCGTGGCCAGTCTGGTGAAGGAATAGTAATGGGAGGCTTGGCCCGCAGCCGAGCCTTTGCGGCTGATCCCATCGGAGCCATGCACGACAAGTGGTTTTTCTTGCGAAACCGTGAGCTGGAGCGCCAGGTCCTCATTCGCAGCCCGGAGGGTCTGGGTGCTTGGCATGGTAGCTGACGATTCGGCGCCCCAGCGATCGACCCAGACATGGAGCCGATCATGATCCGCACCGGCCTTGCCCAAGCCGGCCCGGCTGATTTTCTCCGCATAGTGAAAACGGCCCTTACTGAGATCGCTCACGGCAAAATGGGCCAGGTACAGTTGGGTGACGGCCCACTGCGACGGGAGGGTCTTCACGTGCTCGTGCATCATGCCCCGGCGGAAGAAGGTGAGTTGATAACCGAACGACCGGCCGTTTTTCGCTGTGAGTTGGCCAGTGTAGTACCACCATTCAGTGCGAAAGGCCTCATGCGCGCCGTGATCGCGCGGGAAGGAATAGCGATAGCCTCCCGTGGCGATGGTGAATTCCTCCGCGGTATCGTTCGCGAGCCCCGGCAGGACCATGAGCAGACTGCTTGCCAGGAGCAGAATAGGTCGAAGGTGACGCCGCAATTCGTGCATGGGTGACGGAGGCTCCGTGAGGTGATGGAATCGTCGATCGCGCTTATAACATGCTTCGACAGGTGGCACAAATCTCCTGTATTGATGAGGGTTTCCGGCAATTCACCGGGTAGAATATACCCCGCGCTCGCCGTTGACAATTTTGTCAACCATCAGCTATCGTGAGTGATGCAGACCGATCACGAGCGAGAGCCGCAGGGACGTGACCAGGGCGACATTGTGCCGCCGTTTTCCATTCCTGCACGGATTCCGGTGTTCCCGCTTCCGAACGTCGTGCTCTTCCCCAAGACCTATCTCCCCCTGCATATCTTCGAGCCCCGTTACCGCGCCATGGTCTCAGAGGCAGCGAGCAGCGGACAATGTATCGGTATGGCCCTGCTCAAAGAGGGATGGGAAACGGACTACTATGGTCATCCGCCCGTGTTCCCGATGGGCTGCGTCGGTCGATTGGTGAGCGTGCAACCGCTGGCCGACGGTCGATCCAACATCCTCCTGCAAGGGCTGGAACGGTTTGAGATCGAGAGCGAGTGGCACGACAAGCCCTATCGCGAGGCGACGATTGCCGTTAGGCCACGAGGCGCAGCGACGGTGCTCGATCCGGCGGTCCGCCAACGCCTCTGTACTCTCCTGGAGTCCTATCTCCGGTCCCACGACGATATGCCGACCTGGCAGGAGTTTTTTCACAAAGAAGTCAGCGACGAGATTTTCGTCAACACCTTGTCCACCTACTTGGAGTGTACGCCCTTGGAAAAGCAGTTTCTGTTGGAGGCAGACAGTCTCCATCAACAAGCCCGCCGTCTTAGCGACCTTATCGAGTTCATGATGCAGGACCAGTCCGGTGCGAAGGGCTGGGGCTGATGGATCGCGCAATTGCTATTGAGGTTTCCCGGCTTACCAAAACCTATGATGGCGGCCATGTCGCCGTTGCCGATTTGTCGTTTCAGGTCTATGAAGGCGAGATCTTCGGCCTCCTCGGACCGAACGGAGCGGGGAAAAGCACCACGCTCCGGACGCTCATCACGTTGCTGACGCCGACGTCCGGATCCGCCAGCATTTTAGGCCACGATACGGTGCGCGACGCGGACGTCGTCCGGCAACTGATCGGCTATGTGCCGCAGGAACGGGCCATCGATCGCTTCCTTACCGGGCGGGAGCATCTCGAACTCCTCGGCGCGCTCTACCATTTGTCGAAGGCGGAAGCCGCGAAGCGCATCGCCGAGCTGCTGAAGCTCGTGGAATTGGAAGAGGCGGCCGATCGTCCGGCGAAAACCTATTCCGGGGGCATGAAGCGGAAGCTCGACATTGCCTGTGGCCTCTTGCCGAATCCTAAGATCCTGTTCCTCGACGAGCCGACCCTGGGCCTGGATGTGCAGAGCCGCCTCCGCATTTGGGACTATGTGCGGATGTTGAAGGGGCGCGGTATGACGATCGTGATGACGACGAACTATTTGGACGAAGCGGACCAGCTCTGTGATCGCCTGGCTATCATTGATGGCGGGAAGATCAAGACGCTCGGCTCGCCGACCGAGCTGAAGGTCGGACTGGGCGGCGATATCGTGTCGTTGACCTTGAAGGACCAGAGCAAGATCCCTGTGTTGGTGTCTGCGTTAACGGGACAACCCGCGATGCGCGCGGTCAAGGCCACGCCGGCCGGCCTGGATATCCGGGTCGATTCGCCGGAGAAGGCCCTGTCCGCGATCCTCGAGTCCGCCAATCGACTGGATTGTCGCCTAGAGTTTATCGAATACCACCGGCCGCGGCTGGACGACGTGTTCATCGCCCATACGGGGCGGTCCATGACCGAATCGGTTCAAGACATTCAGACAGGATCATAAGGAGATACGGTGGCCCAGTATTGGCAAGAAATTCATGCGTTGACGATGCGGTGGGTCCGGCGGCTCAGCCGCGAGAAATTCAGCATGCTGTTTACGCTCGTGCAGCCGATGCTGTTTTGGCTGATCTTCTTCGGCAATTTGTTTCAGAAGGCCGCGGATGTGCAAGTGACGCAGGCCCCGAACTACATCAACTTTCTGACGGCTGGCGTGGTCGTCATGACGGTGCTGAACAACGGGCTCGCCGGCGGCGTCGATCTGTTATTCGATAAAGAGAACGGGTTCCTGGAACGGTTGATGACCACGCCGATCCACCGGAGCTCGGTGATCCTGAGCCGTTTTATCTTCGTGATGACGATTACCTCGCTCCAAGTGCTTGTGATCCTCGGGGTGGCCTTCCTGTTCGGCGTCCAGCCTGCGACGGGGCTCCTGGGCGTTGCGGCGATCTTGCTGATCGGGATGCTCTTCGGCGTCGGGCTCACGGCGATTTCTATGGCCATGGCCTTTTCTGTGAAAAGCCACGGCGACTTCTTTTCGGTTCTGGGCTTCCTGTCGCTGCCGATGATTTTCTTGAGCTCGGCCCTGGTGCCCTTGGCGGGGATGCCGGCCTGGATGGGATTTTTAGCGCGGTTCAATCCGATGACCTGGGCGATCGATGCGGTGCGGCCGCTGATCCTCTCCGGCTGGACTGAGGCCCTGCCTCACGTCGCGATGGTCGTGGTCGTCATGATAATTTTCGACGCCATCTGTCTCTATGGGAGCGCCAAAGCGTTCCGTCGGGCGATGGGCTAATGGGCGGGCTGTTCGGGAGTCCCACCATGCTGGTCAACGAGAGCCAAATTCGGGCCTTGATCCGGCTGCTGTCCGATGAAGACGAGCGGATCGTCCGGACCATCAGCGGTAAACTCATCGACATCGGTCCCTCTGCCGTACCCCTCCTGCAAGAAGCGGAAATCGAACAGCCGGAAATGGCCGATCGTCTGCTGTCAGTGCTGGAGGAAATCCGCGGCGGCAATCTCGAGGATGAACTGACGCAGCTGGCGGCCTTGCCGGATGGGTCGATGGATCTCGAACAGGGCGCCTTTCTGGTCGCCCGCTACGCCTATCCCGCCCTCACGGTTTCCTCCTATGCCAGACAGCTGGATGAGATGGCGCAGGAAGTACAGGACCGGCTCGGTTCGCGGGCATCAGGCGAGGAAACGATCAAGACGTTGAATCGGTACCTCTTTACGGAGCAGGGCTTCAAGGGCAACACGAAGAACTACTACGAGTTGGAGAATAGCTACCTCAACTGCGTGATCGACCGCCGGACTGGCATTCCCATCAGCCTCTCGACTCTGTACCTCCTCATCGGGAAGCGGATGGGGCTTCCGGTGCATGGGATCGGGATGCCGGGTCATTTTTTGGTGAAGTACGAATCGGACCGGTACAAGGTCTTCGTCGATTGTTTCAACGGCGGAGCCTTGCTGACCGAGAAGAACTGCCAGCGGTTTCTCACGGAAGCCGGCTATGGATTCGACGAGAAGTATCTGCAGCACAGTCCCGTGCGCGCCATTCTCTCCCGCATGATCAAGAACCTCCTGGCCATCTATACCAAGCTCGATGAGCCCCTCAAGAAAGCCCGCCTGACGAAATTCATCGAGATCCTGGGTGGCGGCGAGAAAGAGGGTGGACTCTAATACGTTAGATGTGAAACGTCAGACGTAAAATGTTTTTGAGGGACAGGACTCAGCAATCCAGCGTTTCACTTCTCACGTTTCACGGTTCTTTAGAGCTTGATCGTCATCAAGTCCTTCCCTGCCACGATCTTCCCCCCGAACGCTTCTCCCGCTTGTTCCCTTACATTGTATCGGTCAGCAATCGGATGGAAATGCGAGAGGACGAGGCGCGTGACGCCCGCTTCTTTCGCCACTAATCCACATTCCCCCGCGTGGAGATGTCCGAGCCCAGGCTTATTGGCGGGGAACGAGCAATCGAGCAGGGCCAGGTTGGCGTCGCCGCAGAGGCGGACGAGGTTTTCGCAATATTGCGCGTCTCCCGAATAGGCCAGGGCCTTGTTGCCATATTCAATTCGATAACCGACAGAGTGCAGGCGGGGACTGTGGACGACCGTCCTGGGGCAAATCTTGGTGCGGCCGATCATGAAGGGCCGGTCCGATACCTCTTTGTAACGCACCGCGAACCGGGCCTTGTTGAATCCCGGCAGGGTCTGTATCAACGTGCGAAACAGCTCCTTGGTGCCGCGTGGCCCGATCAGGGTCAGGTCCGGTCTGGTCCCGATGTGATTCGAATAGAAGACCGCATCGAAGAAAAATGGGATGAAGTCGGCGAAGTGGTCGGCATGGTAATGGGAAAAGAGGATATGGGTAATGCTGTGGCGATCCACGCCGGCCTTCAGCAGATTCATCAAGGTGCGGGGCCCGAAGTCGAGCAGGAGTGGCTGGTCGGTGCGCAGAAAATAGCCGGAGGCGGCGCGGGTCTGGTGGATGTTCGTGCCGGATCCGAGAATCGTTAGACGCATAGAATTCCGTTGCATGAGGCCAGTCGCACGAATTGATTGCGGACGTAGGCCATGCGGGAGAATAGGCTGCATAGGAATATGCGTCAAGGGGTGGGAGGGGAGCAGCCGGACCATCCTTTTTGCTCGCAGAACGCGCACGATAAAGCTGTGCTCGTCCGATGCGCGCAGTAAAGGACGGTCCGGCTGCTCCCCTTAGGATAAAGTGTAGAGAAACGGAAGAATATCGTTCGACGCGCGCAATCGAGGATCGACCAGGCCGCCCTTGCGGCGGAAGGAGAACGAACTTGTCGCTCTGGCATTTTCGGTCTCTTATGTCTCTTTCTTTCTCTCTCAGGAATGGGGGCTGTTGATTTCCTATTGCGCGCGTCCAACGAGGGCCTTCTGAGGCCGCGCGTTGCGCGAGCACAGGAGATCAACAGCCTCCATTCCGCTCCTTGTCTGGACTATACTGTGTCCTATGCCGCTTCGCCCTAAATTGTCTTTTGCCGAGTCGCTTACCAGTGACCAGCGCCAGATTTTCTACGAGGGCCATCGGTTCCTTGCGATTCTGATGATCCTGATCGTGCTTCTCTTCCCGTTCGCCGGGCTCTATGTGACCGGGTTGCTCGGGGCGGCGCTTGGCATTGTACTGTCCGTGGCAGGCTATTACCTGATTCCCTATGTCTGGCTCACAGTTTGCCGATGACGGCGCTGCCAGTTCCAGCCCATAATCTTCGTTGCGAGGGGCCTTGGCGACTCCTCTCCTCGGCCAGGTCTCTCGGGAGGCCTATATTGTAAGACATTGATTGTATTCAAATATTCATTCTTCTTTCGGGGGAATGTTCATGATATGATTTGCGGGCTGCTTTCTTGGTCGCCATGGGCTCTCCCCTGGTGCAAGAAAGACGGGGAGGTGATGTGGCCATCACCTCCCCATTTTTTTGCCTGCGGTCTTCTTTTGTTCGTGACCGTCGCCTGCCTCACATCTCTTCCTGCTTCGTCAGACTTTTCATCGGCACAGAGTTCTAAGTATTCGCGTCGACGGCAGAACCGGTTTGATCCAGGCACACGAGCTCCTCTCATACCGAGGAAGGTCCGGTCTTGGACGAAGTCACTCTTCTGTGACGAATGTTCTGTCGGATAGTTGAGCGTAGGGGACGCTCTGCGGAAAAATCTTTCGAGTGGTCAGCTATGCGTGAGATGCGGATCGGATCTGAGAGATATCGAGGAGGAGAGAAGTGAGGAGGCGACGTGGCCGCCGCCCCCTCAATCGCACTACTTCTTCTTCTTCGCCGCTTTCTTCGCGGGCTTCTTTGCTGCTTTCTTCGTTGCCATCTGAACTCCACCCCCCTTCGGTGTAAAAATGTTGAACAGTGTGTGATTGGTATATCAGAGTTTGAGCGGCGAGTAAAATTTTCTCTTCAAGTTTTTTCAGGTAGGAGAGAGGGGGGGAAGGGGGCGCGTGACGCGTCAGACGTAAAACGTGAGGACGAGGATGGTCGGTCTGGTCGGTGAGACCTGAGAAACGACGAGAAGAACGAGAGAGACCGGAGCGCCGAGCTCCTGCCGCTCCTCCGTTGACGGGGCAACGGTTGCCTCCCTATGATGCAGATCCTATGCGACGAAACGAATCAGGACGGACCAATCCGACCGCCCTCGTGGTCCTCATCGGATTGATCATCACCTGCGTCTGGGTCTGGAAGCGTCTACCGCTGGAGACCCAGGAATATGTGATCGATCAAGCCATTCCCATGGCATTTGCCGGGTTGGTGGTTGTGGCCGGCCTGTGGATGCTGGCTCAGGCGATCAAGCGCCGTCTGGCGAAACGGCGCGATCGGGCGACGCTCTTAGCCTTGTTCGAACAGGCGAAGGGGCGGGACAAGAAACTGGAGATCGCCTTTGCGCTGATCGAAGTGAATGAGTACCAAGCCAAAGGGTTGGAGCCTGTGATCCCCGCATTGCGCGATCTTTTTGCCACGACCTTGCAGCGGGCGCTAGATGACAAGCAGCACCGGATTCGCGGGATGGCCGCCAGCCATCTGGGCGTCTTGAACGATAAGACCGTCGTCCCCATGTTGTTAAAGGCGCTGGAGGACGACCATGCCTATGTGCGTTCTAGTGCGGCTTTAGGGTTGGGGCGGCTGCGTGCTAGTGAGGCGAAGGAAAAGCTGACGGTGGTCATGAAAGATGATTGGGATCAAACGGTCAGGAGCCGATCGCGGGAGGCGCTGGAGCGGATCAAGTAGTCAGGGGTCGGTCCGGCTGTTCTTCGTGGACCCATTCGATGCAGGCGATCTCCGGTGCGCAGTTCCACCGCAAGGGAAGAAACGACCAGCCGAGCCCGCGATTGACATAGAGCCGGCGGCCCGGCTCTCCGTGATGTCCATCGATCCGTCCGCCGCAGCCTGGCGGGAGCCAGACCGTTGGCACGCCGGGGATACGGCATTGGCCTCCGTGGCTATGGCCGCAAAGGATCAGATCGACGGCATGGTGGTTTTCCAACTGATCGAGGATGTTCGGCGCATGGGCCAGTAAGAGGGTGAAGCGGTTTTCAGCGCGCGGGGGCAGACAGCTCAAGTCGGCCCGATGCAGCGAGGGATCGTCGACGCCGACGATGGCGATCTCACCATCGTCTGTTTGAATAAAGGTGGCCTGATTGATCAAGAGGGTGATCTTGTGGCGGTCGGCGAGTTCGGCGTAGTGATCGATCGGCACGCCGCTGTAGTGGTCATGGTTGCCCAGGGTGATGAAGACTGGCGCGACCTCGCGCAGGCCGGCGAGAAAGCGAAACATATGGGGCAGTCCCTCCGGCACGTTGAGCAGGTCGCCGGTGATGAAGATCCAGTCGGGGCGGAGTTCGCCGACGGCTGCGACGATGAGATCGTGGCGCGGCTGATAGTGGTCGAGATGTAGATCGGTCAGATGGACGGCCCGCTTGCCGGCTAAGGGGCTATGTACATAGGTGAGCCGGGAAACGTCATGCCCGGACAGTCCGATTCCCCAGTGGGGCACGAGACTAAAGAGCCGATAGAGGGGCTTACTCAGAGAATGTCCGATGAAGGCACGGACACGATCGGCCCAGGGCCGTTGGCGGGGTCTCATCCCATCACCCTATTTAGTTCGGCGCGATCGGAGGGGGTGACGCGATAGCCCCGTTCATAGAGGTCGCTCATGCCCTGCATCAAGGCATCCATATTGCGGCTGCGGTACCAGCTGTTGAAGCGCTCCATAAGTGATGCAACCTGTGTCTGGGCCAGGTCCCTCTCATCGTAAGGGAGGGCGAGGGTCCGGAAGAGATCTTGAAGTTCCGTGTGACTATAGATCGCATCGTCATTCCTGTCTGCGACCAGGGCGAATTCGTAGAAGGTCAGACTGACGGAGAGCAACGATTGGGTCTTGGAAAAATCGTCTCGCGCTTCGTCCATCCCGCCTGGATAGGCGCGGGGACAATCCACTTCTGTCTGGGATGCGGCTTGCCAGCTGATTCCCTGTGCAGTGGGGGGCGGTGGTGTTTTCGCTTTGTGATAAAACCAGGCCATGCAGCTGCTCGCTTGCGCAAAGGCCTGTTTGTCTTTATGGATCTGCTGGCCGATGTGGCGGGTAAACCGTTCAAAGATCCGGTTCTCTTTGCTCGACGAGTCGCATGGGAAGAGCGCTAGCAGTAGAAGGGTGACGATGAGCCCTGCCGTCAGCGGCCGAGCGGCAATCCGTTGGATCAGTCGAGGATGATTTGCTGGACTGGTTGTGATGTTGGAGGCTGGGCGAACAGACATAGGGACAGTATACCATGCGAGTCTCCTCACTCCTCATCGGGGTTGATCGAGGGGTAAGGGGGATCGCGCGCGAATGAAGAAGGGGCTTGTGACACCATGACCATGCCATTTTTGACCGCAGAACTGCCGGGCATCGGCGGACAGATGCGGACGCTTCCGGAAGACTTTCAGGTCGAGGAACGACCGCTCTATCTTCCTTGCGGCGAGGGGGAGCATCTCTACCTCAAGATCAGAAAACGTCTCCTGTCGACGCCGGATCTCGTCCTGCGACTCTCTTCGACTTTGGGGGTGAAAGCGCAAGCGATTGGTGTGGCCGGCCTCAAAGACGCGAGGGCCGTGACCACGCAGATGATCTCGCTGCTGGGGATCACGCCTGACCGGTTGGATCGATTGAAAGTGGATGAACAACTCCTATCGGTGGAGGTGCTGGGCCTGCATCGCAATCGGTTGCGGACGGGACATCATGCGGGCAATCATTTTCGATTGGTGATCAGGGATGTCGCCCTGCATGCCCGCGAGACGGTGCCCCAGGCCTTGAACCTCTTGGTGCGACGGGGTGTGCCGAACTATTTCGGTCCGCAACGGCAGGGACGGAGCGGGTTGAACTACCAGACGGGAGCCGAATTACTGGTGGACCCAGTCCGTCGCAACAAGCTGAGCCGGTCCAAGCGCATGTGGTACCTCAATGCCTATCAGTCGCACTTCTTCAATGCCATGCTGGCCAGGCGGCTGGATCGGATCGATCGCATCCTAGTGGGAGACTGGGCCATGAAGATGGAAAATGGCGCCTGTTTTCTGGTGGAGGATGCCACGATTGAACAACATCGGGCCGATCAGTTCGAGATCAGTCCTACCGGTATTTTGTTCGGATCGCGGGTGTCGTGGGCCGGAGGAGAACAGGGCGAGATCGAACGAGCCGTGGTCGCTGAGAGCGGGGCCACACCTGAGAGTCTTACGGAAGCGGCGAAGGCCTGCGGGTTTCGCGGTGAGCGGCGTTCGCTCCGAACGTCCCTGGCCGATTTGGACTGGAGCTTGGACGGTACTGTGCTCACGCTTTCTTTTTCGCTTCCCCCTGGCGCCTATGCAACGAATATACTCCGTGAACTCATGAAGACCGAGTGATTGGCTGCTGAAAATGCCCGCTAGCTTCGTTCTCGGTTCGCAATCATCCTCAACGTACCCCAAGGGTACGCCTCCGGTGCTTGCTCGCCTACGGCCTTGCTATCGGGCATTTTCAGCAGCCTGCGGGACTTGCTACACCTTGAGGACGTGATGTAGTGCTCTGTAAGTTTTCGGCGCGCGGTACGAGGTAAGATGGCGCTCAAGAACATCGAAGTTGTCATTCATAGGTGTTATCATTACGTGGCACGGGGCATTGGATTTCGGCGACGAACTGCGTGCCTCTAGTCTTTAGCCTCTTGCCTTTAGCCCTGAGTGGTGTTGAATGATGCAAAACCAAGAAACCGTCGTGCTGCAGGGGCACATCATCGATTCGCTGATCCTGGCGAAGGTCCTGGATACGATCCTGATGTTGGGCGGGACCTTCGACCTTCAGGACGTACAGATCGGCAAGACCCGCGAGGAGCCGTCGCGCGCGCGAATCATCGTGTGGGCCTCGTCCGCAAAGCTGCTCAGTGAGATTCTCCATGCCATTCAACCCCACGGCGCGTCGGTCGAGAGTGAACGGGATTGCCGGCTGACTGAAGCACCGGCGGACGGCATCTTTCCTGACGAGTTCTACGCGACCACCCATTTATCCACCCAGGTGCGAGTGCGCGACCAGTGGGTGGAGGTGGAGGGGATCGAGATGGACCTGGGTATTCGCGTGGATCGGGCTCGTCTGACTGCGCGGACTGTTCCGATGGGAGAGGTGAAGCGTGGAGATCTGATTGTGACCGGTCGTGAGGGTGTGCGAGTGATCCCGCTGCAACGGCCGCGCGACCGAGATGTGTTCAGTTTCATGGAATCGCAGGTCTCGGCTGAGCGTCCCCACGGGCATATTATCGGTGACATCGCCAAGCGTCTGGTGCAGTTGCGAGCAGGGTTCCGGGAGGGGAAAGCCGGCAGTAAGGTGCTGCTGGCGGGAGGCCCGGCGATTGTTCACGCCGGCGGGCGAGAGGCGCTAACGTGGCTCATCGATGAAGAATTCATCCAAGTCTTGTTCTGCGGGAATGCCCTGCCCGCTCATGATATGGAAGTCGATCTCTATGGCACGTCCCTTGGCTATGGCCATGTGGCTGGTCGTGTCGTGCCGCATGGGCATGAACACCACCTGCGAACCATTAATCGGATCAGGGCCATCGGCAGCATCGAGGCAGCGGTGAGGTCGGGAGTCGTCAAGACAGGCATTATGGCTGCCTGCGTCAGGCGTGGGGCCCAGGTCGTTATGGCCGGCACGATTCGCGATGACGGTCCGTTGCCCGGCGTGATTACGGATTCGGTCGAAGCTCAAGCCGCCATGCGCGCCGCAATTCCTGGTATTGGACTGGCTTTGCTCGTTGCTTCGACGCTGCACGCGGTGGCGACGGGCAATCTGTTGCCTGCCACGGTCCCATCGGTCTGTGTTGATGTGAATCCGGCCGTCCCGACGAAACTCGCGGATCGAGGGAGTTTTCAGGCTGTGGGGCTGGTCATGGACGCCGCGTCGTTCTTACGCGAACTGGCGCGTGAGCTTGCAGGATGCTGAAAAAGTCCGCCAGCTTCGTTCTCGCTTCGCTCAGAGGCTCAACGTACCTCAAAGGTACGCCTCGCCTCTTCGCTCGCTGCGGCCTTGCTGGACGGCCATTTTGAGCATCCTGCTATTATTTTCCCCCCAGCATCATACGGGATATTCCATCCGGGTTTGCGTATGTGCTCAGTTTTTACAGTCTGCAAGGTAGAGGTTATGAGTCGCTTGTTGGTTTGTCCGCCGGACTATTTCGGGATCGAATACGAGATCAACCCCTGGATGCGCCGTTCGAACGCCGTCGATTCAGGCCAGGCCGTTCGCCAGTGGCATCACCTCATGCAGGTGCTGGAGCAGGAAGTGGGCGCGCGGCTGGAACGGATGCAGCCGATTCCTGGTCTGCCGGATCTGGTCTTCACGGCTAATGCCGGGGTCGTGATGGGTCGCAAAGCGGTGCCGAGCCGTTTTCGTTATGCCGAACGGCAGAAGGAAGAGGCGTACTTCGAGGATTGGTTTCGTACGCACGGTTACGATGTCCTGACGTTGGAGAAGGGGCTGGTCTTTGAAGGGGCGGGTGACCTCCTTGGCTTTCCCGATGGCTGGTTTGGCGGCTACAGACAGAGGTCGGATATCCGGGCGTTCTCGATCATCAGCGAGTGGTTCACCAGAGAGATTCTTCCGCTCGAGCTGGTGGACAGCCGGTTCTATCACCTCGATACCTGTTTCTGCCCTTTAAGTGGTGGCGAGCTGCTGTATTATCCCGCTGCGTTCGATCGGTATGGGCGAGCGGCGATTGCCGAGCGGATTGCGCCGGAGCGGAGGCTGGCAATTCCAGAAGATGAGGCGCTGAAGTTTGCCTGCAATGCCGTCTGTGTCGGGCAACATGTTACGTTGCCGACAGGTTGTCCTCATACTGAGCAGCTCCTCGATGCGCGTGGCTACCGCCTCCATCCCGTCCCCCTCGACGAGTTCATGAAGTCGGGTGGATCGGCGAAGTGTCTGACGCTGGCCCTCGATTGATCTCCGCGGCTTCTGAAAATGCCCGCTAGCTGCATTTTCGGTTCGCAATCATCCTCAACGTACCCCAAGGGTACGCCTCCGGTGCTTGCTCGCCTGCGGCCTTGCTATCGGACATTTTGAGCAGCCTGCGAATGCAGAGTCAGGAGAAAAAGAGCACGCTTGTCGATTTAGAGTTTGCTTCGAAAGAAGAACGAGCCATAGAGGCCGGCGATGGCGATGGTGACGAGCTCAATCGTGAGCAGCAATCGGCTAACGATGGCTTCTGCTGTGGGTGGCGCGAGGACGAAATGCATGCCGAGAAACTCAGGCGGTTGTGAGGGCGGCGCTTCCCAGGGTGGGAAGAGGATGGCGAGGCACAGGGCCACCACCATGCCGTAAATACATTGGAGATTCAGCTGGTCCGTTTGTGGTTCGGCTGGCGCCGTTGGCGGCGGAGAGGGCTCAACGTGGTCTGCATGAAGCCGTTGGCCGCATTGGGTGCAGTAGCGACTGATCTCCGGAAGTTCGCGTCGACAGGATGGGCAAATCTTCATACGTGGGGCTAGGCTACACGGAACCATCGCACTTTGCTAGTAGACTTCAGTGTTGCCTGGTCTGACGGGCTTTCATTGACAGAGGAAAGAAGGGCTTCCTATAATCCGCGCGCCAGATGATTGATTCAGAAATCCTGGTCGGAACTCATTCTTTTTTTTAATGATGCAGACTGTCAATCGTATCGGGGTGATCGGCGCCGGCGCCTGGGGCACGGCCCTCGCCAAACATATGGCGGGAAAAGGACTTCATGTCAGGCTCTGGGCCTATGAGCAGGACGTGGTCGATGCGATCAATCAGACGCACGAGAATCGGGTCTTCCTGCCTGGTGTGATCTTGCCTCCCTCGCTCAGCGCGACCGATTCCCTGGCGCAGGTCGTGAGCGATTGCGATGGCCTCCTCTTTGTCGTACCGTCGCATGTGGCCCGGCTCGTCCTCCAGCAGCTTGCTCCCCTCTTGCCCCTTTCTCTGCCCGTGATCAGCGCGACGAAGGGGATCGAAGAAGAGACGTTCAAATTGATGACGCAAGTGATGGAGGATGTCCTTCCCACGACGTTGCACTCGAAGCTGATGGTCTTGTCCGGGCCGAGCTTTGCGGCAGAGGTGAGCCAGGGCCAACCTACAGCTCTTTGTCTCGCAGGGCTGGAGGCGCCGCTGGTCAGCGCCTTTCAGGCGGCCTTGATGACGCCGGCGCTACGAGTGTATGCGGATAGCGATATGATCGGCGTCCAACTGGGCGGGGCCTTGAAGAACGTGATGGCCTTGGCTGCCGGGGTCGTCGATGGACTCGGTCTCGGCCACAATGCGCGAGCCGCTTTGATTACGAGGGGACTGGCGGAAATCGTCCGGCTCGGACATGCGATGGGCGCCGATGCGCGAACGTTCTACGGACTTTCCGGCGTGGGCGATCTCGTCCTCACCTGTACCGGGACCTTGAGCCGAAATCATACAGTCGGTATGAGGCTGGGGAAAGGCGAAAAGCTGGAGGCCATCCTCGGCAGTATGAAGGCGGTGGCCGAAGGGGTGCGGACTGCCAAGGCTGCGTCCGGGTTGGCCCAGCGCCATGGAGTCGAGATGCCGATCGTCCGTGAGATCAACGAAGTGTTGTTCGAAGGAAAATCCTGCCGCCAGGCTGTGACCGATCTGATGGAACGTGATGCGAAGCCGGAGAAGGGGCAGGCATGAACCAGAAGTCGCTTGAACGACTGTTGACCAAGGTGCAAGCCGGCACTCTGCCAGTGGCAACGGCGCTCGATCAGCTCCGCACCTTGCCCTATGAAGATCTGGGATTCGCGTCGCTGGATCACCATCGGTCGATACGGCAGGGATTCCCCGAAGTCATTTTCTGCGAGGGGAAGACGACGGCTCAGATTCGCGCCATTGCCAAGGCCCTGTTGAAACATCATCGTCCCCTCTTGGCCACGCGCGCGACTCGCCAGGTGGCGACATTGATCAAACGGCTGGATAAGCGAGCGGTCTATCATGACGAGGCTCGCATCGTGTCGATTCGCGACCCCAAGCAGCGGCTCCAGGGCCATGTCCTGGTGATTACAGCCGGCACGTCGGACATTCCTGTCGCGGAAGAAGCGAGAGTGACGGCGGAGGTGATGGGGAGCAAGGTTGAAACGCTCTATGACGTGGGGGTGGCAGGGATTCATCGGCTGCTGGAGCGTCAGGGCCGGTTGATGCAGGCCCGGGTCGTCGTGGTGGTGGCAGGGATGGATGGAGTCTTGCCCAGCGTGGTCGGAGGATTGGCGCCCTGCCCGGTCGTGGCTGTGCCGACGAGCCGAGGCTATGGCGCGAGTTTCGGCGGACTTGCGGCTCTATTGACGATGTTGAATTCCTGCGCGGCGGGAGTCGGAGTGATGAATATCGATAATGGATTCGGGGCAGGCTGTCTGGCGCACCGGATCAACCTATTGGGAGAGCCGACAGCTGTCAGCCCTCAGCGATCAGCAAAGCCGAAGAGCAGCAAGAATGTGAGAGCTGAGAGCTGAGAGCTGTCGGCTATTTGACTTCGATCGTTCCGCGTTTTGGCCAGCCAACCATTTGAGTTCTGGGGCCCTTCTCGCCGTTCGCCAGCAACTTGGGCCGCACTTCGAAGTGATAGAGGCCTGCTCCCGCCGTGACTTTCTTCTGGTCCAGCCCGTCCCAGGTCAGCACGACAGACACTTGCGGAGGCGCGCCGCCGTCGGTTGCGGCTGCGTGCGGCTCCAGCGCTGTGCGAGCCGTGAGAAACCGGAGCGAATTTTTCGAGGGCGAGGTAATGAAAGAGGAGACTTCCAGCAGCGTGGCGCCGTTCAGCTCTTTGGGGAGTTGGATCAAGACGGAAAACTGCAAGGAGCCGGACGCAGTCGTATAGGGGTTGGGGGAGACTTTCAGGTCGAGGATCCTGAGCTCCGGCTCATGGCGTGGGCCCTGATGGGGTTTCGATTTTGCCGAGGCGACAGCCGGGATCCAGAGGAGCAGCGTCGCGCAGAGCAGTAATCGGGAGGCGCGACCGGTCCATGATCCGAGTACTGTCGAGGAGGGCCTATTGAAGGGCTGAAAGATGGTCATAGGGTTCTGTGCGGCAAGGATCTATTGTTGTGACGCGCCCGGTCGGTGGGCCAATGCAGTGGGGATAACACAGCGTTGGGAGGCTGTCAACGCTTGGACTGAGTTGATTGCCGTTCGTACGCGCCTTGGGTAAGATGGCGTTGGTTGAATCGGGCAGAGAAAGGACGCACGTGGGTTCGCATCTTCATTTTGATTGTTATTCCGGCATCAGCGGCGATATGACCCTCGGCGCGCTCGTGGATGTGGGCGTGCCGTTTTCCGATTTGGTAAACGGGCTGAAGCAGCTTCGGCTTTCAGGGGTGACGCTCCGGAAGCGGCGGGTGCAGCGAGGGGCGATCCATGCCACGAAAGTGGATGTGGTGATTGCGACAGGATTGCGCAAGCCCCTTTCGCTTCGCCGGATCCATGCGATCCTCTCTGCGAGCCGGCTCTCGGACAAGATCAAGCAGCAAAGCCGGTCCGTATTCGATCTCTTGGCAGAGGCGGAAGGGCATGCCCATCGTGTGGCCAAGGACCATGTGCATTTCCATGAAGTGGGCGTGCTGGATTCGTTTGTCGATATCGTAGGCGGCCTGATTGGCTGCGACTTGTTGGGTGTGACTCGTGTGACGGCCTCTCCGGTCAATGTCGGAACCGGGACATTGCAATCGGCGCATGGGATCTTGCCCGCGCCCGGTCCGGCAGTGGCCATTTTAGCCAAAGGGATTCCGATTTACAGTGCGGGCCCTGCCAGGGAGCTGACGACGCCGACCGGCATGGCGCTGTTGCGTATTCTGACCTCGGAGTTCGGTCCTATGCCGGTGATGACGCCGACGGCCATTGGGTATGGAGCGGGCGATGCCAATCCCGAGGGCTGGCCGAATGCCTTGCGGGTGTTTCTGGCGCGACCGTCATCCAAGGGGCTGCGCGAGCAGGATACGGTGCTGCAGGTCGAAACCAATCTTGACGATGTGAACCCGCAGATCTATGAGCATGTGATGGAGCAGTTGTTGTCCCGCGGGGCGCTGGATGTGACCCTCGCGCCGGTCATTATGAAGCGGGGCAGGCCCGGCGTTGTGCTGACCTGTCTGGTGGCCCAGGCCCAGCTGGATCAGGTATTGGATGTGGTGTTTCAGGAAACGACGGCATTGGGAATCCGGGTCTGTGAGGTCATGCGGCAGATCCTCCCCCGGCGATTCATGTCAGTGAAGGTCCCTGGAGGAGTCGTGCGCATGAAGATTGCCGATGTGGACGACAGAACGAGTAAGGCGGCCCCGGAATATCTTGATTGCAAGCGGATTGCCGAACGAACGGGCCGTCCCGTGAAGACTGTGCTCGACGATGCGGCCCGTGCCTACGCCAACCGGCGGGTGGGCAAAGCGACGGGCCGGCCATGACAGTTCTACTCTACAGCCTCCTGTTTCTCGTCTCCGTCGCGGTGACCTTGGGCGCCTGCACGCTGTTCACCAATGCCATTGAGTGGCTGGGCAAGCGATTCAATCTGTCCGAAGGCGCGGTTGGCGGTGTGTTGGCCGCCATCGGCACCACGCTGCCAGAAACGTCGATTCCGATCATCGCCATTTTCTTCGGGGCCAGCCGGGCCGAAGCGGAGGTGGGGTTGGGGGCGATCCTCGGCGCGCCTTTTATGTTGAGCACCTTGGTGATTCCCATTTTGGCCATCCTGCTGGTGGTCTATGCCAGACTGGGGAAGCGAACGGCTGCGTTCCGATTGAACTATCCCGATGTGACGAGCGACCTTTCATTTTTCGTAGTGGCCTACAGCGTCGCACTGGCTTGCGTGTTTATTCCCTCCAAGCTGGTGCATATTCTGGCCGCTGTCGGGTTGGTCAGCCTCTATCTCTATTACGTCAAACTGAAGTTTAGCGAGGTGGCCGAGGAGGAGGGGGGCGAGGGTAGCGCACTGGAGCCTCTGTTCTTTGCTAGAAAGGCAGCAGTCCCGTCGTTCGGATTCATCGGTCTTCAAGCGGCTCTTGGCTTGGCCGGTCTTGCGCTCGGCGCGCACCTCTTTGTGCTCGCCGCAGAAACTATTGCCGAGGCCCTGTCGATTTCTCCCTTGATCCTGGCCCTGCTCGTAGCGCCGTTGGCGACCGAGTTGCCGGAGATGTCGAACAGTTTTCTCTGGCTCTACCGGAAGAAAGATCGTTTAGCGGTGGGGAATGTCACAGGCGCGATGGTCTTTCAGGGGACGATCCCTGTTTCAATCGGTCTATTAGGCACGGATTGGGCTCTGGCCCCGACTGCATTGATCACCATGGTGCTGGCCGTGGTGGCGAGTACCTTCTTGTTGGCGCAGGCTGCGTGGAGCGGTCTCTGGCGGCCCTGGCTGCTGGGCGGGAGTTCTCTTTTGTATATCGGGTATGTGTTGTATCTGTACTGGCTGTAGATCCGTGATGGGTGATGTGGGATGAGCGCGAAGACGAAAGAGAAGCCGCTTCTCGGTATCACGATGGGAGATCCGGCTGGGATCGGCCCTGAGGTGATTGCGAAGGCCTTGGCCGGGACGAAAGTGCGACGGCTCTGCCGTCCGCTGGTCATCGGCTCCTTTTCTGTGATGCAGCAGACGGTGAAGAGTCTGAAGCTGAAGATGGAAGTGGTGCGAGTGGAGGGGCATGAAGCGGTGTTTCCGCGGTCGAATCAGCTCGCGGTGCTGGACCCGCTTGATCGTCCCCTTGGGCGGTTTACAAGGGGAGTCGCCGCTTCTGTGACCGGGGCCGCCTCTGTCCTATTTATCAAGAAAGCGGTGGAGCTCTCGCAGCTCGGCTGTATCGACGGCATGGTCACGGCCCCGATCAATAAAGAAGCGATCAAGATGGCGGGCTGCCATTTCCCCGGTCATACGGAACTGCTGGCAGATCTGACCAAGACGCAGGACTCCGGCATGATGATCGTCGGAGGCCCGCTCCGGATCATGTTCGTGACGACTCATGTTGCGATCAAAGACTTGTCCTCGCTCCTCACGCAGGCCAAGATCGAAAAAGCCATCAGGCTGGCCCATGTGGCGTTGCGTGACCTGTTCGGGATCAAGAAGCCGAGAGTCGGTGTCGCGGCGTTGAATCCCCATGCGGGAGAACATGGCCTATTCGGGGACGAAGAGGAGCGGATCATTCTTCCTGCGGCCCGCGCGGCGCAGGCCCAGGGCATTCGTGCCAGCGATCCCTTGCCGGCCGATACTCTGTTTGGCAAGGCCGCCAGGGGCGATTACGACGGGGTGGTGGCCCTCTATCACGATCAGGGGTTGATTCCCTTGAAGCTGGTCGCGTTCGGCACCTGCGTGAATTTGACGGTGGGGTTGCCGATCATCCGGACCTCGGTCGATCACGGGACGGCGTTTGATATCGTAGGGAAAGGCATCGCAGATCCTGGTAGTCTGGTCGAGGCGATCACGCTGGCCGCCACGCTTGCCAAGGGTCGATCGGCAGTGAGGTCCGTCTCGTTACGGAAGAAGGGGGCCAGATGACAGACGATATGAAGCGAGGGCTTGCGCTGGTGCAGCAGCAGTTGAAAGAGTTGGATGCGATTTTCACGGATACGATGGAGACGCTCAATACCGTGGCAGGGGCTGAACGATTGGCAAAATGGAAAACCAGGACGGTGGCGCTGCTCACGGAGTCCCTGGGCCAGAAGGAAGGGCAGAAGTTTGCCTCCCTGCAGCCGGGGCCTTCGTTCACGAACGATCTGGTGGAAGAGTTCACCGACCTCATCGACTATTTCAAAACACCCCTGGTGGATCTGTCGAAGCAACTGGCGCAAGCCGCGCCTCGTCCATCCGGCGGGAATTAACTGGTGTCGATTCCTGATCTCCCTCCACCGATCAAGCGGCTCGGCCAAAACTTTCTCATCGATCCCAACATCGTGCGTAAAATCGTCGCCTTGGCGGAGCTGGGCCCCAGCGACCATGTGCTGGAAATTGGCCCAGGCCGCGGCATCCTGACGGAGGCGCTGAGCCAGGCGGCCGGCCATGTGACGGCGATCGAATTGGATCCACGGCTCCATGCCTATCTTGAGACCAGGCAGGCGGAGCTTCCCAATGTGGAGTTGGTCTGCGCGGACGCGCTGGCCTATCCGGTCGAACAGCTCCCGGCAGGGACGATCGTCGTCGCCAATCTGCCGTACTACATTTCGACCCCTCTACTCTTTCGCTTGCTCGACCAGCGGGGACGGTTTCCCCGGATGGTGCTCATGCTGCAATCAGAAGTGGCAGATCGATTGGTGGCCAAGCCTGGCGGATCCGACTATGGGGTCCTTTCCGTGATGGCGCAGTATGCAGCCGACATCACGAAATCGTTTCGCGTCTCAGCCCAATGTTTCCGCCCCAGGCCGGAGGTCGTCTCAGCAGTGGTGCTGCTGCGCGCGAAAGAGGACCGGAGGCTCAGCCAGGAGGCAGAAGTCGCGTTTCGTGCCCTCGTGAAGGCGGCCTTTGCGCATCGAAGGAAAACGCTGATCAATTCCTTGCGGGACGAAGGCTATGAGCTGACCCGTATCACCGAGGCCTTGCAGCGATTGGAGATTGTTCCGACCCGCCGGGCCGAGACCCTGTCGGTCGAAGACTTCCTCCGGCTGGCTGCGGTGTTTGGCTGAGGGGCTGCGGGAGCCTCCTGGGGGCGCTTTCTGCCGGTCTTCGTTTGAAATGACTGATTCCCTGTGCTAGCATCGCGATCATGGCTGTTACCACCTCGGCCAAGCGGGGCGAAGCCCGCCGCGCCGCCTCTCCCCCGTCACACATCAAGCGAGAAGTGATCGGAGTCGCCCTGATCGCGTTGAGCCTGCTCACGCTTCTCAGCCTCGTATCCTTCGTACCCCATGAATTAAAATCAGTGGCAGCCGCTTCGGCCCCTGCGCGGAACCTGATCGGATCGGTCGGGGATTTCTTTGCGTCGACGCTTTTCTCGTTGATTGGTGGCGCAGCCTATTTCTTTCCCCTTCTACTTGGCTTAATGGGTGTCCGTTGTTTCACCCAGAGCGCCCTGTCGATTCGGCTGCGGAACGCCGGCGCGTCGCTGGCGGCGCTCCTGTTTCTCAGCGGTTTTCTCCATCTTGAAATCACGGCGGTGCCGACCCTCTCAAGCGGTTTCATTTATCGCGGCATGGCGGGAGGCCTCTTCGGACAAGTGCTGGCCGAGGGCCTGCGAGCCTATTTCGCCAGTACCGGCGCCCATATTCTGATCATGGCGGGTCTGTTAATCTCGCTGCTCTTCACGACACCGATTTCTCTGTCGGAGATTGTCTTGAAGCTCCCAGTCTGGGGCAGCGCGTTGTTTACGCGGGTGCGCGGGTGGATTCCGGAACGGTCGGTGGTAGAGCCGGTCCCTGAGTCTCCCAAGAAAGCGAAACAGAAGTCGTCGAAATCCATTCGCGCGGTCATCGAGGAGACGTTGCCTGAAGCGGCAGCGGAACAGGAATTCGATTGGCCGGTCATTCAGCCGTCGCGGCAACCGACGCCTGAACCAGTGGAGACGAGCGAGGCGGAGCTCGATCATCCGGTCTTTGTCTCCCAGGCGAAGGCGGGGGACTATACCCTGCCGGATCCGGTGCTGCTCTTGAGCGATCCCTCCGCTCCCCTGGGTCGTGTCACGGAGGAGGAAATCAAGGCGCAATCCGATGTGTTGACTCGCGCCCTGCTGAGTTTTGGCATTGCGGGAAAAGTGACGGAGGTTCGTCCCGGACCGGTCGTGACGATGTATGAGTTCGAGCCGGCGGCTGGCACCAAAGTCGCGCGCATTGTGAATCTGGCCGACGACCTGGCCTTGGCCTTGAAGGCGGTCAGTCTCCGAATCGTCGCGCCGGTGCCGGGGAAATCGGTGGTCGGGATCGAGGTGCCGAACCTCTATCGCGAAATGGTGTCGATGAAAGAAGTGGTGACGAGTGAGGCCTTCTCACGCGCCAAATCGAAGCTTAGTTTGGCTCTGGGAAAAGATATTTTCGGCGCCCCTTTGATTGCCGACTTGAAAACGATGCCGCACTTGTTGGTTGCTGGCGCTACGGGAGCAGGGAAAAGCGTCGGTCTCAATACGATGCTCCTGAGTCTGCTGTTTTCCGCCAGGCCTGATGAGGTCAAGCTGCTGCTGATCGATCCCAAGCGATTGGAGTTCCAGACCTACGACGGCATTCCGCACCTGTTACGTCCGGTCATCACCGATCCCAAGTCGGCGGCGCGCGGACTCAGTTGGGTCGTGGCGGAAATGGAGCGGCGCTATCAGTTGCTGTCCGAGGCAGGGGTGCGGAACATCGATGCCTACAATCGAAAGGTCGCAGGGACGCAGGGGGTGTTGGAGACGGAGTCGGCGGCCAAGGCTGACCAGCCGGAATTGCCCATTCAGTTTCTGTCCGAGGAAGAGCGGCTCTCTGCCGGAGAGACGGCCCTTCCTGAAGGGAGTCCCGGATCGTTCATGCCGCCGAAGACTCCGCCGGAGCCCTTGCCCTATATCGTCGTGATGATCGATGAGCTGGCGGATTTGATGATGGTGGCGCCGAAGGAAGTGGAAGACAAGATTGCGCGGTTGGCGCAGATGGCCCGTGCCTCCGGCATCCATCTCGTGCTGGCGACGCAGCGCCCGTCGGTCGATGTGCTGACCGGTTTGATTAAAGCGAACTTTCCTGCCCGCATTGCCTTTCAGGTCTCGTCAAAGACGGATTCACGCACTATTCTGGATGCCAACGGTGCGGAAGCGCTCCTGGGCCGCGGCGATATGCTCTATATGGCTTCGGGAACCGGACGTCTTATGAGAGGGCACGGGTCATTTGTGTCGGATGAGGATGTCCGGCGCGTGGTGGAGTTCGTGAAGGATCAGGCCAAGCCTGCCTATAATCAAGAGTTACAGATCGCGCTGAAACAGGAAGATGCGAAAGAGGAAGAGGCGCTGGATGAAGTATACGAGCAGGCCAAAGAATTGGTTCTGTCGACCGGCCAGGCTTCCGCGTCGCTGATTCAGCGACGGTTGCGGGTGGGCTATCCTCGCGCGGCCAGGATGATCGAGCAAATGGAGACAGACGGCATCGTGGGCGCGGCTGGCCGCGATGGGCGGAGAGAGGTTGTGGGGCGGCGTGGGCCGGTGGGAGCAGAGGAAGAGGCATGAGATGGTATGGGGTGGTGAGGTTAGGGCTTGTATGCGTTTGCCTGGGAGCTCTCTTGCCAGTGCCGTTCGTTGGCGCTGAGGAGAGTGATGCGGTCGCGCTGAAGGAAGTGCGGGAGGTGGTCAAGCAGCTCCAGGCACGCTATGAAAAGACCAAGGATCTTCAGGCGGACTTTACGCAGAAGACCAGGATTGAGGGATTCGATCGGCCTATCACTTCTTCGGGGAAGGTCTCGATCAAAAAACCTGGCCGGTTGCGGTGGAGTTATCTCGATCCGTCGATCGAGGACATTTACGTCAATCATGATGATGTCAAAGTGTATGTGCCGGAGCACAAGCAGGTCTTGGTGGGCAAGCTGACACAGATGGCTGCCTCGAAGGCTCCATTGGAACTTTTGCTCGGGGCTGCGAAGTTGGAGCAGTCGTTCCGCATTGAGCCGACGCCGGGGAATGGTCGTGGTGCGGGAGGACTCAGGCTGCTCACCCTTCTGCCGAAGTCTCAAGAGGGCGAGGCGGGACGATCGGTGCAACGGATCGTGCTGGAAGTGTTTCCCAAGACCTATTTCATCCGGACGGTCACGTTGTATGAAATGAGCGGCAATGTGGCGAGCTTTGAGTTTGCGTCGCTCCAGTCCAACGTGGGGCTTGGCGATGCATTCTTCGAGTTGAAGTTGCCGGCCGATGTGGAAGTGGTGAAAGCTCCCGTATTCAGCGTCCCCCAGTAAGGCCTGCGGGATGGATCAGAGGCCGTGAACGGGACGAGTGAGGAACAGGTGAATCCAATGTCTTTAATTGAAGCAGTCGATGAAGCAGTCAAACGGTTGGATGTCGACCGGCTCTCCTCCGAGTATTGGGACCAGAACGAGTTTCTGTTCATTCCGCAGTTTCTTCCCCGGTTGGTAGTGGAAGAGTATCTCGTTCCGCAGGCGCAGGGGGTGAAGGGCGAGCTGAATCGCAACTACATTCCCGGCCACAAAAAAGGCGGGAGTGTGAGCTACTACACGGTGATGGAGAAGGCCCCGCGTTTTCTCGATCTGTATCGCTCCGAGGCCTTCATCGAGTTCTTGAGCCGTCTGGTGAAAACCAAGTTGAACCTCTGTCCCGAGAGCGATCCCCATTCCTGCGCGCTCTATTACTACACGGAGCCGGGTGACCATATCGGGTTTCACTACGATACCTCCTACTACAAGGGGGCTCGCTATACCATTTTGATGGGACTCGTCGATCAGTCGACGCAATGCAAGCTGGTCTGTGAGCTCTTTAAGGATGATCCGGTCAAATCACCGAAACATCTTGAGCTGATCACTCATCCAGGCGATCTCGTGATCTTCAATGGAGATAAGCTCTGGCATGCGGTGACTCCACTCGGCGAGGGGGAAGAACGCATCGCCCTCACGATGGAATATGTGACCAATCCGGACATGGGAATTTTCAAGCGGCTGTACTCCAACCTCAAAGACTCCTTTGCCTATTTCGGCCTCCGCACGGTTTTCAAACGGGCTCTGACAGCTTCCAAGCGACCGCACTCGTAACAAGTTCTGAAAAGTCCGCCAGCCAGGAAGCCCTGAATGGTGAGCGATGAACGAGGAAGCTGATTCTCATGTCAGCGTTCCGAGTTGATCGCTCAGAGCTCAGCTCAAGTCCCGCCATGTTCAACACCCTGCTAGTTGTCGGACGGCGATGGAGGCCGGCTCATTTCAACGGCTCGTCGTAGAACTGTGCGTAGCTCATCTCGATTATAGGGTTTGGTGAGGTAGGAGAACGCGCCTCTGGACAAAGACTTTGCTCGGTAGTCCTGCGAGGTAAAAGCGGTGAGAATAATCACGGGGAGTGAGGGGGCAAAAGCCTGGATGGTCTCAAGCACGGAGAGCCCATCTCCATCGGGGAGCCCAATATCGAGTAAGACTGCGGCAAATTTGACTGTTCTCACTTGGGCCAGCGCATCGCGGCACGTTGACACTGCGGTCACGAGAAATCCGTCATGTTCGAGGAGGTCATGTAGCGCAGTTAAAATGTCGGGATCGTCATCGACGAGGAGGATAGCCGGACGGCCAGTCTGGATGTTCATCTGCCTCTCTTCTAGGAATAGAGCGTCCTGGAGGTTCTTGGCCTAAAGCTCAAGAGGCATGCAGCGCGTGTTTTGCTCAATGCAAGAAATATCGAATCCCTGCATATCACTTAATGGACGGTTGCGACTCCAGTCTGGCTTTTGTCAGGACCTCAGCCGGTCTGGCTGCTCCATTGCCGGGGAGGCTGGCCCGAATGGGCAGGCTCATGATCTGACCGACCAATCGAGGGCGTCCCGCGCGGAGTGCGGTCGTTCGTTGTGGAAAGGGCCCCTGCCGCAAGGACTCCATTTCTGCCAGAGAAGTTCGTAGAGACTTGGCGATCAGCCAGGCGAGCGTCAACCCAGGACTCCAATACACGGCATTGCGTAGACGATCGACGAGTTCCCCTGGGAGGCTGACGGTCAGCCGGACCATTCGCGGCGGCGGTATTTCAGCCGTACTCGCCCTGGTCGTCTGGTTCGTCGGCCTGACAGGTTGTTCCTTGGGCAAGTTGCGTGAACTGGTCTGGTGGGTTAGCGACATTTTGTCCCTCGCAAGTTTATGTGTGAGTGAGTCGGTCCATTTGTCTATACGGTGTTAATGATTCGCAGTTCGGGAGCCCCTTGTCAGGCTGAAGGGCCGCGCCGCTGAGGAGCAACGCGGCCCTGATGGCAGAGCGCGTGGCGGTGGGAGGGCTCCGGATGGGCACAATCCGGAGGTGGTCCCTCCAGCGTGACAGGCAATCACTTGTTGAGGGGGGACCCACCAGCATTTCGCTTTGCCAAGCATCTTCCAGCTTCCGACCATCGACCTGGCTCCTCTTCCGGTTGGCGATGGGATGGCTACAGCGATACAGCAACCCCCGTACCAGAGCTTTCTAACTGAAAACACTTAGGTCTTGTGATGTAACCTATTGAGTAGTTTTGGTTCAGTAGGTAAGCGGGAGAGATGAGTTTATGGATCAAGGCGTATCTGAACAGACACGCATTTATCCTGTGAGATACAGACGCAGGGGAGTGCCATCGATGAAAACGAGTGGGCGTAGGAGATGGAACGTGACCTATTGATGCAGATGTTTCATCGCAGCGGCGCAGAGGAGGATGAAGAAGCCGATCCAGAGCGCGGCCCGTTGGAACGGGATCACTTCGTAGGATGCTTCTTCGCCTTCTTCTGCTTCGTCTGATTTGAAGAGCACGGTGTAGAGGAAGAGGGTCAACAGGCCGAGCACGAGAAATAGTTTGATGAAGAAGACGGTCAGGTATTTCGCGTGGTGCTGGATTCCGCTGCCGGTTTGCGAGGTGATGACCTGATTGACGTAGTGGAAGTTGATGCCACCGGTCACGAGCAAGACGACGAGCAGGACGCCCGCCACTTTCTTATAATGCTGATAGAACGCGTCGGTGATCGGCTTGATCTGTTCCTTGGCGACCGCTTTCTTCAGTCCAGGAGTCACGGCCATGACGAGGAAGGCGAGCCCGCCGATCCAGATGACCGCCGACAACAAGTGAAACCAATGGTTGATGATCGGGGTCAGCGTATTGAGGTCTGTGAAGAGGCTTTGCAGAGCGTCCATTTTTTAGTCCTAAGCCCCCAGTGCTGAGTTGTGTATGGCGGAAGCTGATTCATAGTTGAGAGATTTCGCTCAGCACTCAGTACTCAAGGCGCAGCACTATGGCCGGAACATCGGCGCGTCGTTGCCGAATCGTTTCTTGCGAAGTTCTTCCATCAACTCAATGGTAATCAGGGGGATGCTATTCTCGCGTGCGTGCTTTTCGACGCCTTTTTTCACCATGGCTCGCAAGAAGTAGGGGATCTTGTTCAGCCGTGACTCCGAGTCCGTATCCCAGGCGATATCGCCTTCTTCAGGCGTATTGAAAGCGACTTTGATCTTCTCTCCGCCCTTCGGCGTGTAGAGACACCATTCATCTTCGTCCAGCCAGTCTCCGTGATCGACGTAGGGGCGCGCCCGGCAGCCGCCGCAGATGTCGGTATATTCGCAATCGCCGCATTTGCCTTTGAGCTGCGGATAGCGGAAGGAATTGAAGACGTCGGACTTCTCCCAGAGATCGGCGAAGCTGGTTTCACGGATGTTCCCGGCTGATAGAGGCATGTAGGGGCAAGGGGTCAATTCGCCGTTCGGGGTCACACGCGCATAGTTGGTGCCGGCGAGACAGCCGCCGCCCATATAGCCGGTCGCTTTGGTGATCGGAGAATTCGGATCTTTCTCGTAGGCTAGTCGTTTGAAGTGCGGGGCGCAGCGGGCTCTGACGAGCATGCCTTTGTAGTTATCCTGGCAGTTGACCAGATAGCCGAGCACTTCTTCGTATTGGGCCGGGGTGATGTCGGTCAGCTCTTCGCCGCGGCCTGTGCAGACCATGAAGAAGACATTGAGGACCTTGGCGCCGAGCTGGTGCGCCCAATCGATGACGGCTGGCAGCTCCTGGTAATTCATGGGCTGCGCGCTGAAGTGCACCTGGAAGGCCAGCCCGTTTCGCTTGCAGGCCTCGATGCCGGCGAGTGCGGACTCCCATGCGCCAGGGACGCCACGGAACTGATTATGTTTCTGGGGGTCGAGCGAGTCGATGCTGATGCCCATGCCCATCACGCCGATCTCGACCAAGTTCTTCGCCATCTGGTCGTTGATCAACATGCCGTTGGTCCCGAAGACCACCATGAAGCCGTGTTTCACAGCATGGCGCGCGATGTCGAGAATGTCCGGGCGGACGAGCGGTTCGCCTCCCGTGATCACGATGAGGCAGCCCTTGTTGACCTCGGCAATCTGATCGATGAGTTTGAAACATTCTTCGGTCGAGAGTTCGTCGTCCCCGCCGGCAGACTTCGTCGTCGCGTCGAGATAGCAATGGTCGCACTTGAGATTGCAGCGTTTCGTGAGATTCAGCGCGAGCAGATAGGGCTTGAAGTCATCGACGGTCCGGCCGTCGTGCGGCGCAGGAGCCGTCGAGGCAGGGGTAAAGAACTGCGTCACTTGCTGCTGGATGGAGCCGAGCGTTCCTGACAGAGCCGGAAAGTTCAGGACCGGGAGAGACCGTCCCATTAGCGACCGGCCCCTGACTTCGGCGCGCCGGTCAGGTTGGCGATCATGTCCTTCAGATTGCCGGTCTTCATGGCGTCCGCCATGTAGTCCTTGGCCTGCTCGATCCCCTCATTGGCCACTTCGGCCGTGATGGTCGTCACGCCGATCTTCTCCGCATGTTTTTCGATCAGGGCGCGGGTACATTCGCGCATGAACCCTTCCGGAGCCCGTTCCAGCCTGGCCTGCGCATCTGGCGACCAGGTATAGGGAGAGGCAGGAGCCGCTTCCGCTGTCTGGCCATTCCCGTTTTCGTGACCGTTCTCGTGGGAGGCAGCCGCGCCGTTGGCGCCGTTTGTGACAGCGGCCACGGTGGCTTGGGCTTCGGTTGAGGCGCCGGTTCCCTTGTTCGCGAAAATGGGGGTGTAGTCTTCAGAGGCTGCTTCCTGAATGATGGGAGCTGCATATTCCAGCGTGATCGTGGTCATGCCGAGCTTGCGAGCGGTCTTTTCGATTTTGGCTTTGGCGCGCCGGCGTTGGAAGCCGGCAGGGACCGCACGGATTCCTTCTTTGGCGTCCTTCGTCCATTGCATGGGGACGTCATCGTAGGACAGGTCCGTTTCGAGGGCGCCTTCGGCGTTCGCGGCCGATTCGAAGATGGTCTTGTCGACGAGTTTGAAACGGTCGCCGCCTGCGGCGCAGACGGGGCACTTTACGGGCGTTTCGCCCTTGCCGATGTAGCCGCAACCATCGCAGACAAAGTAGTTCTGGTTCATCCGGTCCAGATAGCCTTGGGTCGCTTCACTGACTTTCGGCTTTTCTTCCACGATCTCGGTCATCATGCCGCTCAGCGTCGAGCCCATCAGATCCTTGGCCACGGACTCGTCCGCCTGCATCTTGTCGCGGTCGATGCCGGCCGCTTCGAGGCTGCCACCCAATGCGCGCATGGCGTCCATCGCGCCCTTGGGCAGGATGTGGCCGATGGCCGTATCGACGACCGTATTGCTGATGATGGTGTGGCCCTTTTCGATGGCATAACGATGGATGGCCGTTTTGGCCACGCCTCTGGCGAAGATCGGAATCTTTTCCATCCGGCGGAGAGCTTCTTCCGTCCAGGCGATGGTGTATTCCGCCAAGGTATCGATCGGAGGCACGTACTTTCTGTTCGAGACCAGGATATTGCAGGGCGCGGCGCGCAAGAGGTTTTCCGTGTTGCTGCCGATGTCCATATCCTCGTCGCTATGTACGCCGATCCGTCCGACGATGAGCAAGGCCGGGATGTCCTTGCGGACATATTGAATGATCTTTTCGAAGGCCTTGCCGTCCAGGAGGGTGGTCTTGACGTCGGTCTGCTCGGCCTGCGCGATTTCGCGGCAGATATCGAGGTGCGACTGGTAGATCTTCGCAAGGCCGCTGTCGATGATTTCTTCGTGGAGCTTTTCCTGTTCCTTGAACCGGAACACTTTGCCGGCTTCCTCGTTGAGGACGCCCGAGATGCTATGGAAGGCGGCATAGTGGAAATAGGGATCGAAGGCGGAGATGGCTTCGACCGGCATGTTGAAGGCCTTGCCTAATGCCAGGCCGGTCATGAGTCCACCGAATGAATAGGGGCTGCCGTCCACCGCGACTACGATTTTGCCGCTGGTCATGGGCTGGGTCTGCTTGACGATCAGCATGTCTGAATTGCGCACGCGACGGAGCACGCGCTCGGTGTTGCTGCCGATCACGCTGTCCTTCACCGCGCCCACGCCCAAGGCGCCCATGATCACCAGATCGTAGGCATTGGAATTGATGTCTTCTGCCAGGACCTTCCAGTTCCGGCCTTCGAGCGAGCGCCGCTCGATCGGCAGGTTGTTTTCCGCGCATTTCTTATCGACGTAGTCGAGGTAGGAGTCGGTGATGATCTGGAGACCGCGGGTAATCAGCGAGTCGTGGATTTGGCGCTGCCGGTCGAGCTCTTTTTCATCGTGATACTCTTCGGGCAAGCCCGCTTCCATCTGTTTGAAGCGTTTGTCATGCATTTTGGCCGCATAGACGTGGCTGCCCACGATCTTGGAGCCGAAGGCTTTGGCGAAGTGCACTCCAATGTCGACGGCGGTGTTGGAATGGTCGGAGTTATCAACCGGCACGTAGATCGTCTTATACATTGAAAAGTCTCCTCCGGATGCCCTCCAGGCCAGGGCGAACGAGAGTAATTGTCAAAGCTTACAAATGGTTGACGTGCTTCCTCAGTCTCAAGGAACAGGGATGATAACATCGGCCCAAAATGGAATGCAAGGTATCGAATGGGGCAGGTGGACGGGATTTAGACCCCCCGTGTGACAGCGGATTTGTCGCCAGAATCCTTTGCGGAACGCAGCGATTGCCGGGAGCGCAGGATCTCTTCCAGGGACAAGAGGGCATCGCGGCCGGAATTTCCTTCGATACCCCTGATCAAACTCTTATCGGCATAAGGGCCTGATTCTTTTGGAGTTTGAGAGAGAGAGCCGGTCCATTTCCGGGGGTCTCTGCTGCCTTCTTTGCGCTCCCAGGCCCTGAGGCAGGCCTTGGCGATGAAGGAGTTGAGCGGTGCCGGGTTATAGAGGAGCTTCCTGATACTCGTCGGGGTCAGCATCAGGGGGTTATAGCCGGCCGAGAGGTAGCCCTCTTCCAGCAGCCGTTGTTCCAGATCCGTGTTCGGCTGAATGCCTAAAAAGAACATGAGGGGGAACACTCGCTCTTCACCCAGGATCGCGGCGACTTTTTTGTAGGACTCCACGCTTTGGAGCAGCGACTCCTCGGTCTCTTTGGGGCTGTTCAGCGAATAATTGAGGATGACCTTCCCCTTGAATCCCGCTTCTGCCAGGTAGCGACAGCCGTCGTAGAGCTTCTCCAGCTTGAACCCCATGTGCAGATCATTCAGCACCTCTTGGGAGCCGGACGTAATAGCGACTTCGAGGTCGCCGACACCGGACCGGACCATGAGCTTGGCCAGCTCCGGGGTGATCAGCGATGTCCTGATGTAGCCGGACCACTCGATTTCCAGCTTCTCTGCGAGAATCCGCTCCAGGATCTCCGTACATTGGGGATAGGCTTCTTTCCCTGTAATGAACTGGGCATCGGTGAACCAGAAACGCCTGGCACCCCATTGATGGTAGTGCTGCGAAATATCCTGGACGACCAGGGAGGGGGGCCGATAGCGGACCCGCTTCCCTTCAATGTAGGGATAGAGGCAGAAGGCGCAGTCGTAGGGGCAGCCCCGTTTCGATTGGACACCGATGGATTCTCCCAGATATTCCGTATATTGGGGGAAGATCGAGGTCAGATAGGGCAAGTCAACCGTGAGCGTATCGAGGAGGGCCGGCGCTCCCTGCTGGCCCTTTCGAACGGTCTTTCCTTCCCGAAGGATGTACCGTTCGTGCTCCAGCGACTGGCCTTCGACTACCTTGAGAATCGCGTCTTCGCCCTCGCCAAGAATTCCGATGGTGCCTTCCGGAAGTTTCTGGATGAGCTGATCGGCAAAGGCGGTAAAGGCTCCGCCGCCGATCATGATCTGCGCCCGCGGGAACTCCTTTGCGATCAACCAGGGGTAGGAGAGCGCCGCACGGATATGGCTGTAGTAGCGGTAAAGCTGTTGCAGCCCCGCAAAGGAGGCGGTGATCCGCTTGAGGGGGTTGCTCGCAAAGTAAAAGTTAAACGCGTGTTCCAGCGAGGAATCTCCCTCGTGCGGGGAGAAGATCTGAATATCGCGCCAGGAAAAGCAGACGAGGTCCGGCTTGAATTCGGTGGCCGCATCACGGACCGCGGCGCTTCGCTGGTTTTCGGGAAAAAGGGAGAGATCCAAGATGCGCTGCCGCACCTCCGGCTTGCGCCGATGGATGAAATCAGCCAGATAGGTCACCCCAATGGGGTAGACCTTCTTACAAGGGAGGAAGATGTAAAGAATTGATTCCATTAGTGCTGAGTGCTTTGTGCTGAGTGCTGAGTTGATGAAGGAGCGCCACTGCTGTCGCGGAGTTGCTTCTTTTGGCCCGCGACGGAAATTCTTAGCCCTCCGATAATCCGTCCCACTTCCTCAGCCTGAATGAGTAGCTCTGTGAAGCGATCTTGTGCGAGGTATCCCGCATCATGTGCGGCGTAGAGGTGAGATCGAACCTCGGCACAAGAGCCTTTCGCAACGGACAAGAACTGATGGAATTCTCCAGGACGATTTCGTTCAAAACCCTCTGCAATATTGGCCATGATGGATACCGCAGCACGTTGAGCTTGGCTGGATAAGCCGATGTCTTTTGCGAACGTGCGTTCTCTGGTCATAGTATAGACGGTTTGTGTCAACAGCCTTGCTCTCTGCCACGCGATAAGGTCTTCAAAGCGCTCAACTTTCTTCACCATGCTCAGCACCTAGCACTCAGGACTCAGCACTTCATTTGGTTGCCACATGGATCGCCACGATCCCACCGGTCAGGTTGCGATAGGTAACTTGGCGGAAGCCTGCATCGAGGAGTGTCTGTTTCAACCGTTCCTGGTCCGGGAAGTTCCTGATGGAAGCAGGGAGATATTCGTAGACGCCGGTCGTGTCATGCGCCACCTTGGTGCCGATCCAGGGAAGCAGCCGGAACGAATACCAATCGTACAGGGCCCGCAGCCATCCGAAGACCGGCCGGGAAAACTCCAGACAGACAAACCGCCCGCCCGGCTGTAAGATCCGGTGAATTTCCGTGACCGCCTGCTTGAGATTGCCGACGTTCCTCATGCAAAACCCCGTCGTCACGGCATGGAAGGTCCCATCGGGAAATCCCAGATGTTCGGCATTGGCCTCGAGACAGGTGATTCGTTGCCCCAGGCCCCGGTTCGTGACTTTCTTCAGTCCTTCGACCAGCATGGCATGGTTCAAGTCTGAGGCAATGACCCGCCCATTGACCCCCATGCGGGGTTCGATCAAGAGGGCCAGGTCTGCTGTGCCAGCTCCCACGTCGAGGGCCCTGCCACCCGTCGTGACCGGCACATAGGAGGCGGTGATTTTCTTCCAGCGATGGTGGAGCCCGAAACTCAAGAGCGTGTTGTTGAGGTCATAGACGCCGGCGATCGCGGTGAACATCCGCTGAACCGCCTGTTCGCGGGCCTGGCCAGACCAGGTCGAGACGGCGAGCGGGGCAGCCGGGGTGTCCGTCCCCTTCTGAACTGGTGGTGTAGAGGTCTGGACCATGAGAGGGTGGTAGCATCGGCCTTCCAAGTTTGTCAAGGCGAGCCGGTCTGCATGGTATAATCCCGTCCCTTATGCATAACTCAATCATCATCAAAGGCGCGCGCGAGCACAACCTCAAGAATATCGACGTGACGATCCCGCGCGACCAGCTCGTCGTGATCACGGGACTGAGCGGGTCCGGCAAGTCGTCGCTGGCCTTCGACACGATCTATGCCGAGGGGCAACGGCGGTACGTTGAGTCGCTCTCGGCCTATGCCCGCCAGTTCCTCGAACAGATGGGCAAGCCGGACGTCGATTCGATCGAAGGGCTTTCGCCCGCCATTTCCATCGAGCAAAAGAGCACCAGCCACAATCCCCGTTCCACGGTCGGCACCGTGACGGAAATTTACGACTATCTTCGGCTCCTCTTTGCCAGGGTCGGTCGCCCCTCCTGCTTTCAATGCGGCGAGGAAATCACGGCGCAGACGGTGCAGCAGATGGTCGATGCCATTGGCCTGCTCCCAGAGGGGAGCAAGTTTCAGCTCTTGGCCCCGATCGTCCGAGGCAGGAAAGGCGAGTATCGCAAGGAGCTTCTCGACATGCGCAAGGCCGGCTACGTCCGGGCCAGGGTCGATGGGCAGTTGATCGATTTGGATGAAGACATCACGCTCGACAAGCAGAAGAAACATACGATTGAAATCGTGGTGGACCGGCTGGTGATGAAGCCAGGCGAGGCTCTGACAAGACGGTTGGCCGATTCGGTGGAGACCTGTCTGAAGCTGGCTGGCGGCCTGGTCGGCGTGTTGATGGAAAATGGGAAGGTCTCCCTCTATAGCGAGAAACTTGCCTGCATCGGCTGCGGCGTCAGTTATCCGGAAATCACCCCCCGCGTTTTTTCGTTCAATAGCCCCCATGGAGCCTGTCCTGCTTGCGACGGCATCGGTTATGCCATGGCGCCTGGCTGTCCGGAGGATGAAGACCTCACGTTGCTGGAGCTCTGCGGAGTCTGTAAGGGCGCGAGGCTGCGGCCTGAAAGTCTGTCCGTCAAGGTGAACAAACAGTCGATTGCCGAGGTCACGCATCTTTCCGTGCGGGCGGCAGCCGATTTCTTCGGATCGTTGAAATTCAGCGAGCGTGAACTGGTGATTGCCCATCGTATCTTGAAAGAGATTCGCGAGAGGCTTGGATTTCTGGTTAATGTCGGTCTGGATTATCTGACGTTAGATCGGACTGCCGCGACATTATCCGGGGGGGAAGGCCAGCGGATCAGGCTTGCCACGCAAATCGGGTCAGGCCTCGTTGGCGTCCTCTACATCCTCGACGAGCCTTCGATCGGCCTTCATCAGAGAGACAACCGGCGCCTGCTCCAGACCTTGCTGCGTCTGCGCGATCTGGGCAATACGGTGGTAGTGGTCGAGCATGATGCGGAAACCATGATGGCGGCGGACCATCTGCTGGATATGGGGCCTGGCGCCGGGACAGAGGGCGGGCGGGTCATCGCCCAGGGCACGCCCAAAGAAGTCATGAAGAATCCCGATTCGCTGACTGGCCGCTATCTTCGCGGTACGCAAATGGTCAGTCTGCCTCGCCGACAACGGAAGGCCAAGGGGCTGTTGTCCATCGTGGGGGCCAAGAAACATAATCTCAAGGAGATGACTGCCAAGATTCCGCTCGGCCTCCTCACCTGTGTGACCGGCGTGTCCGGGTCCGGCAAGAGTACTCTGGTGCTGGAAGTCCTGTTCCATTCCCTCTCCCAGTTGCTCTACCACAAGAAACCGAAGATCGATGGCTGCAAGGAACTGCTGGGAGTCGAGGCGTTGGATAAAGTCATCGATATCGATCAGTCGCCGATCGGCCGGACTCCTCGTTCGAATCCTGCGACCTATACAGGCCTGTTCGGGTTCATCCGCGACCTCTATTCCAATTTGCCTGAGTCCCGTGTCCGTGGTTACAAGCCTGGCCGCTATAGTTTCAATGTGAAGGGCGGCCGCTGCGAGGCCTGCCAGGGCGATGGGCTAATCAAGATTGAGATGCATTTTCTGCCGGATGTCTATGTGACTTGCGAGGTCTGCAAGGGGCAGCGGTACAACCGCGAGACGATGGAGATTCACCATAAGGGGAAGAGCATCGCCGACGTGTTGAACATGACGGTGGCTGAGGCCCTGCAGTTTTTCGAACATATCCCCTTCATCAAGCGGAAGCTCGACACGCTGAACGACGTTGGGTTGCACTATGTGAAGCTTGGCCAGTCCGCCACGACCCTGTCCGGGGGCGAGGCGCAACGGGTCAAGCTTTCACGTGAGCTGTCGAAACGTCCGACCGGACGCACGATGTATATTTTGGATGAACCGACGACCGGACTGCATTTCGCCGATGTGCAGCGGCTGCTGGATGTGCTGGATCGCCTGGTCGAGGCGGGGAATACCGTGCTGGTGATTGAACACAATATCGATGTGATCAAGAATGCCGATTGGGTCATCGACCTCGGCCCCGAGGGCGGCGATCGAGGCGGGGAGATCGTGGCGGAAGGACCGCCGAAAGAGATTGCGAAATCGAAGCGATCCTATACGGGGCAGGTGCTGAAGGAGGCGGGGCTGTAGAGCGTCAATCGTCACACGTCATTCGTCAAGCGGGAAAGACGGAGACGTGAAACGTCCATTGAGGAAGGTTATGAGCTCCATCAAATCCTTTGAGGATTTGGATGTTTGGAAGGTGGGCAGGCAGATCAGGGGAGAGCTGTATGCTTTGACGTCCGGTTTCCCCAAACAAGAGCAGTATTGCTTGGGTCAGCAAGTCAGAACAGCCGCGATCTCGCTTACGGCAAATATCGCTGAAGGCTACGGGCGGTTTCATTACAAAGAGAATATCCAATTCTGCCGCATTGCCCGTGGATCGGCCTATGAACTTCTGGACCACTTAATCGCGTGCAGAGATCTGGGGTATGTTGCCGATAAGCAATGCGACGGTCTTCGAAACCAACTGCAGCGTTTTGTGCAGCTTCTCAATGGCTATATTCGAAGTATCGGCCAAGTGGGCAACAAGGGCGTATCGGATTCTTCTACGAATGACGAATGACGGTTGACGAGCATGTACAGTGGGCATTGATCTACGAGGAGGAATGACCGGATGCACACCATTCTTCTGTTGACCATCTCCAACATCTTCATGACCTTCGCCTGGTATGGGCATCTGAAATATAAAGATTCGCCTTTGTGGATCGTGATTCTGGCGAGCTGGGGAATTGCCTTCTTCGAATATTGTTTCCAAGTGCCGGCCAACCGCATCGGGCATTACGAATTCAATGCCGCTCAGTTGAAGACCATTCAAGAGGTCATTACCCTCGTCGTCTTCTGCGTCTTCTCGGTGTGGTATTTGAAGGAGCCGCTGAAGTGGAACTATTTGGCTGGGTTTGCCTTAATGGCCGGTGGCGTCTTCGTGATCTTCAAAGAATGGTGAGGGCGGCTAGCGGGGTTCAGGAATGATGGTCTGTGCGTGGTACAACGGGGGAATGCTTTTGCGGATGCTCAAAAAGGCCATCCAGCAAGGCCGCAGCGAGTGAAGGGCCGAGGCGTACCCTCTGGGGTACGTTGAGGGTCTGAACGATGCGAGAACGAAGCTGGCGGACTTTTTCAGCATCCGCACTAGTGGAGCCGGTCGTAGAGGTAGAGCACGTCCAGGGTCACGCGGGCGCCGAAGGTTGGGCCGTAGTCCTTCTGGTTGATGAGGTCATTCCACGTTTCAATTGTAACGGCTGAGATGTGGAGTGCCACCGTCACGAACCGTTCTTCCAAGGAATTCCCGCGATGGTCCACGAACAGGCCTGAATCCACGGTCAGGCCGACCTCGAGTTCTATAGGGATGTCGCAGTCTTTTCGCCGGTAGTTGCCGATACCGATGGACGCCTGTCCGAGGTAGGAATGGTTGGCAACTTGGTGGAACGCGGCTCCGCTGAAGGGGCGGCCGGCACGGCCCAATGCGGAGAAGCGTACGTAGTCGGACACCACGGGCACGAACTCCAACAGAGAGAGTCGCCTGAAGCCCATCTGGGCATAGGGCTCGTAGTAGAGGGACCCTGCCGCTCCGCCGACGCCGTAGAAGAACACATCGTCACTCCCCCCGAGCCCCGTCCACTTCGTCAGGGTCCCGCTGGCCATGAAGTCCGTTGTATCGCGTGTCGCGCCGACCGGCACCGGGGTCTGCCCCCGAAGCTTATGCACGACATCGTTCTGGAGATACCGGCTAAACCTATCACCCGTGGGACCAGCGCCGACCGTGAGATTGGTATTCCAGCCTTTGAATCGCTCCAGGCGTTCCGTCCAGCTCAGCGACCAAAAGTTAAAACCATCGGTTTGCCGCATGTCGTTGTAGCGCTTGCCGGCCCCGTCAAATTCTGTGAAACGGTCGGTGGTGAAACCCAGTGCCAGAGTACGATCATGATCGGGAAAGGCGAGGGCCCCCCAGTGGGTGCTTTGCGCAGTGGCTTCAGCCCAGCAGGGCTGAAGCCATCCGAGTAGCGTGGCGATGGGCAGTGCGAGATGTAGAGCGGTCAGTACCAAGGGACGCATGGGCAGTGCATCCTGCACTGAATCGTATGGAGAGGGCAACGTATTTTTCAGGTTCGCCGCCGGTCGGCTCCTGATCTTGCAGTCCACAGGCCCCCTTACTAGAATGACGGCGCCTGTCGGGTTGTCAGGTCAGGCAAAGCGACGGAAAGGAGCGTGGCCCTGTGCAAGACTTTGAGAAACTCGGAGTGTTCTACCTCGGACGTCCGTATGACCTGGCTAAGAAAAAAACGAAGCCAGGCTGGTTGCTCTACGACTCGAAAGATCTGGTCACCCATGCGGTTTGTGTCGGGATGACCGGCAGCGGCAAGACCGGCCTCTGTCTCGGGCTCCTCGAAGAAGCAGCGATCGACGGCATTCCCGCTATCGTAATCGATCCCAAAGGGGATCTGGCCAATTTGCTGCTGACGTTTCCGCAGCTCCGCGGCGAAGATTTCGCGCCCTGGATCAATGAAGACGATGCGCGCAAGAAAGGGCTCTCCCCTGGCGACTTTGCGACCCAACAGGCGGAGCTGTGGAAACAAGGCTTGAGCGAGTGGGGCCAAAGCGGCGAGCGGATCCAGAAGCTCAAAGATGCGGCCGAGTTCGTCGTCTACACGCCGGGGAGCAATGCGGGGCTTCCGGTTTCCATCATGAAGTCGTTTGCCGCGCCTGCTCAGGAAATTCTGGACGATGTCGAACTGCTGCGCGAGCGGGTGAGCACCACGACGACCAGTTTGCTCGGATTGATCGGAGTCGAAGCGGACCCGATCAAGAGCCGCGAACATATCCTGCTCTCGACGATCCTGGACCAGTCTTGGCGGAAGGGGCAAGATCTCGATCTGGCTTCGCTCATCCAGCAGATTCAAACCCCGCCTCTGTCGAAAGTCGGCGTGCTCGATCTCGATTCGTTCTATCCCTCGAAAGAGCGATTTGCCTTGGCGATGCAGCTCAATAATCTGCTTGCTGCGCCAGGTTTTTCCGCCTGGCTCGAAGGGGAAGCGCTGGATGTCGGCCAGATGCTGCATAGCCCGTCTGGCAAACCGAGGATCGCCATTTTCTCTATTGCGCATTTAAGCGACGCGGAGCGGATGTTCTTTGTGACCCTCCTCTTGAGCCAGACCCTTGGTTGGGTCAGGGGGCAATCCGGGACGACCAGTCTGCGCGCCATCCTCTACATGGATGAGATCTTCGGCTACTTCCCTCCTGTGGCGAATCCTCCGTCGAAAGCGCCGTTGATGACTCTCCTCAAGCAGGCGCGGGCCTATGGGCTTGGAGTTGTGCTGGCCACGCAGAACCCGGTCGATCTGGATTATAGGGGGTTGGCCAACACCGGCACCTGGCTCATCGGACGACTTCAGACAGAGCGAGATAAGGCGCGGGTGCTTGAAGGACTTGAAGGCGCTGCCGCCAGCTCCGGCAAGAAATTCGACAAGCAACAGATGGAACAGCTTCTTGCAGGATTGGGGAGCAGAGTCTTTCTCTTGAACAATGTGCATGAAGATGCGCCGGAGGTTTTTCAGTCACGCTGGACTCTGTCCTATCTACGTGGGCCCTTGACGAGGACGCAGATCAAGGCACTCATGGATCCCGTGAAACGTGAAACGTTAGACGTGAAAGGTAAGGTAGTGAGCGCGCAGCCGGAATTTTCAGCTGACATGGCCCACGTTTCACCTTTCACGTCTCACGTCTCACGCCCTCTGCTCCCTCCCGATGTGCCGCAACAATTCGTTCCTATTCGCGGCGTGCAGCCGAGCGGCAGTCGATTGGTCTATCAGCCGATGTTGCTGGGAGGGGCGCAAGTCCGGTTCTCCGATGGTAAGGCCGGGGTGGATGTGGCGCAGGATGTCACGGTGCTCGCGCCGATCGCAGAGGGGGCTGTGCCGGTGGATTGGGACCATGCGGCAGAGGCAGCGTTGGCTCTGCCGGATCTGGAGCAAGCGCCGGCGGAGGGCGCGCAGTTTGCGAGTCTTCCCGTCGCTGCAGGGAAGGCCAAGAGCTATGAGGCCTGGGGGAAAGATTTCTCCGGTTGGCTTTTTCGGAACGAGAAAGTCGATCTCTTGAGAAGTCCCGGGACGAAAGAGATCTCCAGGCCTGGCGAGTCGGAGCGGGATTTCCGTGTCAGGCTCCAGCAGTCAGGGCGGGAGCAACGAGACGCGCAATTAGAAAGTTTGAGGCAGAAGTACATGCCGAAGATGACTTCGCTCCAAGACCGTATCCGCCGGGCTCAGCAGATGGTCGAACGGCAGCAGATTGAGTCTCGCACCAGCCAGCTTCAGGCAGCGATTTCGGTTGGCGCGACGATTTTGGGCGCCGTCATGGGACGGAAGACGATTAGCGCGAGCACTATTGGCAAGGCGACGACGGCGATTCGCGGAGCAGGGCGGGCGATCAAGGAGTCGCAGGATGTGGGGCAAGCTGAGGAGAATAGAGAAGCGCTGCAGCAGCAGCTTTCCGACCTCGAAGCGCAATTTAAGACCGAGACAGACGCATTGATCGCATCCATCGATCCACTCACCGAAAAACTAGAGATCGTCTCCCTCAAGCCCACCAAGAGCAATATCGCCGTGAAGCTCGTCGCGCTGGCCTGGGTGCCTCAGTGGCAGGATGCCGGGGGCGGGTTGACCTCTGCTTGGGAGTAACGTCGTCGTTTGTGAAATGCGAGAATCGAAGGACAGCTGATGCGCTCCGTCAGTGTTTCCGGTCTTTCTGCATGATCTTGTCTGTCCAGGCGAGGAGGATGGCGGAGCCGATGAAGGTCAGGTGGATGAAGATCTTCCACTTGATCTGTTCAAGATCTTCGTTCGCGATGTTGACGAAGGATTTCAGCAGATGAATGCTGGAGATGCCGATCAGCGAAGCGGCAAGTTTGATCTTGATGGTGCCTGGGTCGATGTGGGTCAGCCAATCGGGCCGGTCTGGATGGCCTTCGAGATCCAATTTGCTGACGAAGGTGGCATAGCCGCCGATGATCACCATGGTGAGCAAGTTCGCCACCATCGTGACGTCGATCAGCCCCAGGATCCCCAGCATGAAGATGGTCTCTTCCTGCTGGTTGATGTGCCGGACCATCTCCCACAGCTCCACAAGAAATTTGTAGGCATAGAGCAGTTCGGCCACGATCAAGCCGCCGTAGAGCGGAGCTTGAATCCATCGGCTCGCGAACACGATAGTTTCGAACACGTGCTCGATGCGGCTCACGATGGGAGATTGGGTATGTTTCACGGTTGTGGAGGTTGAATGATCGGGGTGGCTCACGGCGCGTATCCTAGTCAAGGAGGGGGTGCTCTGTCAATTCGAGTGACAGATCGGAGTTCAGGGGAGGGCGTGACGCTGGTTGCTCATTGAGCGTGGCGACGGGGGAGTCCGACGGCTTGAGCCGGTTCTGGGGTGCGGAGAGGAAGCGCACGGCGTTGACCGTCAGGTGCTCTTCCGTAGCCTTGTCAAAAAAGAAGTCAGCTCCGGCGAGAAAGCAGGAGGTCTGGTTGTCAGGAGAGGGATTGTCTGTGACGATGATGATGGTTGGCGGGACCATCAATCGTTTGACCTGGCGGAGGACTTCGATGGCCCGGCCATCATGGAGCGAGGAGTTGAGAATCGCGATGTCCGGTTTGCGGTTCAGAATCATCGCGGTCGCTTCTTCCGAATCCGACGATTCTCCCACTATTTTCACGCTGGCGATTCTCTCAAGGCGCCGCTTGAGTCTGTGGAGAAAGTTGCTGTCCGTGTCGGCTAGGACGATCGTCATGGGATGGCTCCGAACGGATGAGTACATGGTTGAATCATTCGTTGAAAGGTAGCGTGAACGGAAGACGGAGACAATCAGATGAACGCGTGCTGTGACGTAGGAAGATGCTTACAGCGCAGGGGCGAGCAACAGGCGCCAGCTTTATTCAACAAGATGATGGTCGAGAGCGTAGCGGATGAGCTCGGCGGTAGTTGAGAGCTGGAGCTTGTCCAGGAGCCTTGCGCGATAGGTGCTGATGGTTTTGACGTTGAGCGTGAGGGCCTGGGCGATGCTTTTGACAGACTGGCCCTGCGCGAGCAAGACGAGGACTTCGAATTCTCGCTTGGACAATGTGTGGTGGGGGGGACCGGTGGGATGCTTGCTCAGGTTGCCGGCCATACGTTCTCCGAGGGAGGCGGTGACATATCTGCGTCCTGCCAGGACTTGTGTGACTGCCATGGCCAGCTCTTCTGAGGCGGTCTGTTTGGTGAGATAGGCCATTGCTCCGGCACGAAAGGCCCGCACGGCATATTGCTCCTCCGGGTGCAGGCTCAAGACCATCAGCGGAAGCTCGGGTGCGATGCAGTGTAATTTGCCCAGCAGTTCCAGTCCGCTCTGATCAGGAAGGCTGATATCCACGATTGCCAGATCCCACGGTTCCTGCTGCACCGCGTCCATTCCTTTCTGGCCTGTATTGGCTTCGCCGACTTTGACGTGAGGGAAGGTCTCCTCAAGGATTTGTCTCACGCCCCGTCGCACGACCACGTGATCGTCGATCACGAGAATTTTCATCAGCTGCGTCTCAATCATGGGCGACGCACTCCGCAACAGGCATGGAGGCGATGGCTGTCGTGCCGACCCCTGGCGTCCCCACAATGCGAAAGTGGCCGCCTAGGAGGGAGGTTCGTTCCTGCATTCCCCGAAGTCCGAATGAGCGAGGAGCGGCCATTCTCTCGTTGGTGATGCCCCTCCCATTGTCAGCCACTTCCAGGGTTGCGAGGTGATGGCTCCGGTGCAGACGCATACGCACCTGCGAGGCGCCGGCATGACGCAGTATATTCGTCAGCAGTTCCTGCGCGATGCGAAATAATGCCGTCGATACCTCAGGGGGGAGCGCTGGGGATGAGAATCCTGGCGTTGCCTCCACCGTACAGCGAGCGCCCGTGCGACGCTGAAATGTCGTGGCGAGGCATTCCAGCGCTGGGACCAATCCGAGATCATCCAGCATCGCGGGGCGCAGGGCTGCCGCTGTTGCACGAACGGATTCCAGGAGCGCGTCGACCGATCCGGACATGGCCCGGACTTTACTCGTCAGATCTGTGACGGATGACGGAGTGGGCGATGGCATCAGCTTTGTACTGAGCCAGGCCAGGTCAAACTTTAAGCCGGTCAAGGCCTGCCCGAACTCGTCGTGGATCTCCCGCGCGATTCTGCGTCGTTCCTCTTCTGTGGCCATCTGTATTCGGCGAGCCTCCTCGCTCAGGCTGGCGTGGGTGAGCCGGAGCGTATTTTCCGTCTCGTTGTGCGGGGGGAGGGTTGTGCCGATAGCCATGAGACCAATCAGGTTCCCGCGAGCGCTTAGCACCCGCGAAATATTCCAGGAGAGCATCGACTGCGAGTTCGTGTGGGTGAGAAGAGGGCTTTCGAAGCCTCGCGCCTCACTCCCTGCGGTGACTTGCGCGAGCATAGCCAGGAATGACTTGCGCGTCTCCACCGGGAGACAGAGAGCCACATAGCTCTGTCCCAGCGTTTTATCGGCGCTCCAGCCAGAGAGCATTTCCGCTGCGCGGTTCCATCCCAGAATGATGGACTTAGGCGAAAGAAGCAGAATTGCACTGTTTGAAGTTTCCAGAAGCGTGCGATAGCAATCCTCAATCGGCTCTCCTGGGCGATCGGCCTGCTTTGACGAACGGAGCGCCTTGGCTCTGGTGTTGTTGCTCATGCCTCGACTGGGAGCCTGGGGCGGCGGGGCTGTGGCAAAATGGGTGCGTGAGTGTTTCATACTGTTGTGAGTGCCGGTTCAAGGTAGACGTCAGCGGTGATACAGGTGCCGTGACCCACAGTGGATTGGATCTTCAGGCGACCACCGATCTTCCGGACTCGTGCTTCCATCTGTGCGAATCCAATGCCCTTTCCTTCTTCCTGGCCGACTTCAAAGCCAGCCCCATTGTCGCGAATGCTCAGCCGTACTCGTGGGCCGATTTTTCGAAGGGCGATCACGGTTCGTGTGGCGCGGGCATGACGGATGCAATTACTCAGGGCCTCTCTGGTGATTGTGACGAGTTCACGGGCTTCTTCGCCGGTCAGAATTTCTTCTGCCTCCTGGTCGATCTCCATACGAATCCGCAACTCACTCACCCGCTCAAATGTCTGGGTGAGGAATCGCAGCTCTGAGGTCAGACTATAAGGCGCAATGTCGTTAGCCTCCACGGACAAAATCATTCGTCGGATGTCTTGGATGAGTGTGCTGACCTGATTGGCTGCTTGATCGCAGGGCAACTGCGCGGTGTATGGCATGCCCTTCTGTAATCGACGGGCTTGCGCAAGACTCATCCCGATTGCATGGAGAGCTTGCAGTACGGAGTCGTGCAACTCTCGTCCGATGCGGCTGCGATCGTGAAGCAAGGCACTCAGCCGCTGCTCAGATGCTTTGAGGGCGGAGGCGATGCTGTCCTCGATCTGCTCGTGCGGTGAGCAGGGGCGTAATCGATTGGTTGCAGATAAAATACCTAGGTTTAAATCATCTGTCTGTTGTGCCAGCCTGCCAGGATCTTGTCGAAACCCGTCGACAACTCGGAACTCTCGTCGATCTTTCATCAGTTGGAACACCCCCTTCTTTCCAATCGCGCAACACACGAACGTCAATGGAGCTCTTCCTCGTCCGGACTCATCAGTTCGAGCACTACTAGTACGAGGCTGCGCTCATCCCGTCACCTGGCGGATCCGCCAGGTGACGTGGCGCCATGAATTGATGCATTTTCCTCGCATGGTAGCGAGTGGTCTGTAGAAGGAAGAAGGAGGTGCTCATGCTGGTGTTGGAGGAGAGTCGACCGATCGAGTTTCGGGAGGACAGATTACTTGTAAAAACATTGTCAGATGAGCAAGATCTCAGCGCGTCGTATCATCTGCGCCACCAGGTGTTTGCTGACCGGCTTCAATGGGTTGCGAAAAGCGACGATGGGCTTGAAGTTGATGCCTACGATACATTTGCCACGTCGGTTGGGCTGTTTGACGACGAACGGAAGCTCCGTGGCGTCTTTCGGATGGTGCGATCCCCTTACCCATTCATGATAGAGAAAGAATTTCGTCCCTGTTTACTCGCGGACTGTGAAATTCGGAAGGAGCCCGATACTGCAGAGATTACGAGGCTGGCATTAGACCCAACGTTGACGGACAAAGGACTTTCGAGTCGTCTAATGCTGATTCTCATTAAGGGGGTGTATCAATGGTCAAGGCAGAACGAGGTCCCCTATATGTATATGGTGGTTGAGAAAAGATTTCTCCGGGTGCTTCGGGGGATAGGGCTTTCGTGCGAGGCCATTAGCCCGGCCGTATCTCTTCCCCCAGCTGGGGCGCTGTCAATTGCTGCCGTTCTTGACTGGAAGCTGTTTTACGAAACCTGTCCGCTCAAACAGCCGTCGTTTTTCCAGTGGATGAATGCGGTAGACGGTTCGACCTCGTTTGAGAAAAGCGGATTCTTTGCCAGGGAGCCTAGGCAGCAGTTTGTCGAGTCAGACGCAACCCAGATTTGGCGGCAAGATCAGCAGTTGTTAGGCGAGAGAGGAAGAAAATTGGCCGCAGCCTGAGTGAAGAAAGATTTCAATCGCCAGGGTGGGTAGCTTACCCTGCCTGAAGCAGGCCATGCTCCATGGCAACTGCCACTGCCTGAGTGCGGGAACTGGCATCAAGCTTCATGAAAATGCCTTCAACGTGAAAGCGCACAGTCCGTTCGGTCACCCCCACAATACGAGCGATTTCCCAGTTTGTTTTTCCTTCCTTCATCCAGAACAATACTGTCATTTCTCGAGGCGAAAGGCCCTTGGCTTGGGTGGACAATGGCATATGGGTGTTCGCGATCAGGACGCGGTGCAGATAGGGGATGAGATATTCCAATAGCCCTCTATAGCGGGCTGTGCCGTTCGCATCGCCTCCGGCAAATGAAAAGAAGGTTGCGAATCCCTGGTTTTGCTCAAGGACTCCAGTGGTTATTCCGTGGGTCAGTCCGAACGAGCGAGCTTCTTCGACAAATTCTAGCTGCTTTCGAGAGCTGGCTGTTGAGTATGTCTGCTTCCAGGTTTGCGTTTGGAACGTAGAGAGGAGAGATTTCAATACCGGGTCGACGGTTGCGTACTCGTTCTTGCAATAGGCATATACCCAGTCGTTCGAATAACTTACATTGAGCATACTGGTGAATTCTTTAAAGCTACCTTTTGTGGTGAGGCGTGCAACACCACCTATCACTCTAGGGCAAGCCACTGTGCGTTGGAGAAGTTGGAGAATATGTTGCACATCATCCCCTGTCCTGGCGTCCATTGAGTAGTGGAGGATTTCTAGGACTTGATGTATCTCCGATTTCGTCAGGTTAGAAAACGTCTTGGAAGGAAACGGACGTCGCGATTCGCCTGGGCCTTTCACCCTCGATATGTGAGAGGGGCTGCGATCAGCACTCTCATGCACCCCTAATGAATGAGACAATTCCCTCTCTCGCTGGATAAAAGGAAATTCCCCATACAGTACATCGTCCGAGACGAGATGCGCTTGACTATGCGCTGAGCATCTATCTTGAATCTCACCGGAAACGGTGAGGGTGTTGGCGGCTGCGACTTTTCTAGGCACTGCCATGGAATTCCCTCCTTCCCTCTGCATTCTCCAGAATGCCTCAGCAATTGCCCCCCCTAACTATCGGTAGGGACTGCCGTGACATCGTAATGAGGGCCTTGGATTCTTCCTGAAAGACAGATGACCATTCTACCTACTTTCTTTGAAGAAGTCAGCAAGGGCGCGTGGTCATAAAATCACATATTTAAAAATAGTGCCGAGTTGACCCATATTGATCGTTGTTTGGTCCTTGTTTCTTGCGTTGTCACCCTGGAGCTCCCCGCCGATAGGCAAGGTGCCCCGACTATCCTAAAAGCTCGGGCTTTTTGTTTATGGTTCTATGAGCCGCGGACTATTACCGGGAATCGCAACCCTACCGTCGACGGGAGGTGCCATGCCTATGTCCACTTGGGGACCGCCAGTCTCAAATTTATGTTTTGAAGAGAGGGCTCGGTTGTGTCTGTCGGCTTGTGGGAGCTTGTATGCGAGGGGTGCTGCTCAGTCGCTCGGGGATGACTGCGTTCAATTGTGCGACGGAGCCGTGTTTGCGAGCGCTTTTCTCATGGCCGCGACCGTATTTGCATCGAGACCGGATGCCGATAGTTCGTCATCCGTGGCGGCTGCGATGTTTGTCAGGCTGCCATATTCTTTGAGCAGCCGGGTTCTGGTGATCTCGCCGATGCCGCTCACCTGATCCAGTTGCGAGACCATCAGGGCTTTGCTTCGCAGCTTGCGATGGAACGTGATCGCAAATCGATGGGCCTCATCGCGAATGCGCTGCACGAGATGGGTGGCCGGGGAGTTCGCGCGCAGTACGATGGGGTTCTTCCGGCCCGGCAGGAAAATCCGCTCTTCCTTTTCGCCTCGCGCCTTGGCCAATCCAATAATGGGCAGGTCTTGCTGCCCGACCTGTTTCAGCCCTTCCATGGCTGCGGCGAGCTGGCCCAATCCTCCATCAATGAGGATGAGATCCGGGCGCGCGAGATGTTCGCTCTCTCCATAGCGGCGCGTGACGACTTCCTGCATGCTGGCAAAGTCGTTGGCGCCTGTGACGGTTTTGATGGTGAACCGTCGGTAGTCGGCTTTCTTCATCTGGCCGTCTTCCCAGACGACCATGGAGGCGACGGACTGGTTGCCCATGGTATTCGAAATGTCGAACCCCTCGATGCGTTTGGGCACGACGTCCAGCCGGATGAGTCGCTTCAGCTCTTCCACGGCTTGGCGGCCGACTTCTTCGTCGCGCAGGTGATTGGCGACGGAGGCTGCGGCGTTTTCCTCCGCGAGGAGGACCAATTGGTGTTTCACGCCCCGCTCCGGCGTCACCACGCGGACGGTGTTTCCCCGCTTCCCCGAGAGCCATTCTTCAATGACCTTGGCGTTGTCCAGATCGGTGGGGATGAGCAGCTCTTTGGGCGGTTGCCCGTCTTTGTTGTAGAACTGTTCGATGGCGGATCGAACGAGTTCCTCGTCGCCGGTGTCGGCTAACTGGGGCCAGAAGTAGTCCTTGCGTCCGATCAGGAGGCCGCCGCGCACGAAGAGGATCTGGAGATCGACGGCCGTGCCTTGCCGCGCCAGGCCGATCACGTCCTGATCGGTCGTCGTCGTTTGGGTGATCCGTTGCTTTTCGAGCGTGCGTTCGATGTTGAAGAGCCGATCGCGCAGCCGCGCCGCTTCCTCGAATTCCTCGCGTTCCGCCGCCAGCTCCATCTGGGCGCGCAAGTTGTCCAGCAATTCATGGTCGCGCCCTTCGAGAAACTGGCGGACCTGCGCGACGATGCGGTGGTAGTCCTCTTTCGATTGGTTGCCGGTGCAGGGCGCCATGCACCGTTTGATTTCGAATTCGATGCAGGCCCGGTCCGCCTTGCCGTCGATCGCGATGGTGCAGGTGGCCAGGGGGAAGGTTTTCTTGATGACCTTCAACGTCTCCCTCAAGGCGCCGGCCGGCGGGTAGGGGCCATAGTAGAGGGCGCCGTCTTTTTGCACGCGGCGGACGACGGTGAGGCGCGGGAAGTCTTCTTTGATCGGCAGACGCAGGTAGGGATACTGCTTGTCGTCCCGCAAGAGGATGTTGAAGCGGGGCCTGTGCCTCTTGATCAGGTTGTTTTCGAGGATGAGGGCTTCGAGCTCTGAACGGGTGACGATCGTGTCGAGATCCGCGATCTTGCCGATCAGGACGATATTTTTCGGGGAGTGGTCGGTCCCTTTTTGAAAGTAGGACTTCACCCGGTTGGACAGGACCGAGGCCTTCCCGACATAGAGGACTTCGCCCTGCCCGTCTTTGAAAAGATAGCAGCCAGGCTGGTCCGGCAGGTGGTCGAGTTTGGATTGGAGAACGTCAATCGTCATAGGTCATCCGTCACCCGTAAGAATAACAGGAAACCCCTGTATCTTTCTTCTCGATTGACGAATGACGTCTGACGAAGGTTACCTGAGCCCGCGCACGAACGAGGGGCTCAGGCTTCCGCGCGCGACTTCCGCGACCGGTCCCTTCATCGTGAGGCTGAAGTCTTCGGCGACCTGGATATTGAGCTGGCCTCCCGGCATTTTCACCGTGACGGGGCTCTTGACCAGTCTGAGTTTGACGGCCGCGCTTGCTGCGGCGCAGGAGGAGGACCCGGAGGCCTGGGTTTCACCGGCTCCGCGCTCCCAGATCAGGATGAAGAGTTCCTTCGGGCCGGTTGGCACGGCGAGCTGCACGTTCGTGCGTTTCGGGAAGAGGGCATGGTTTTCCAGCGCAGGCCCCAGCTTGAGGAGATCCTCTCGCGACCAGGACTGGCCTGCCGGTTTGAACACGACGCAATGGGGATTGCCGACGCTGACTCCGGTAAACATAAGTGGCTGGCCTGCCGCCTTGATGGGCTGTGTGATCAGTTCGTTGACTATGAGGCTGCAGGGGAGTGAGGCAGGCTGGAATGAAGCCTTGCCCATTTCGACTGTGACGGAACTCGCATCCCCATGCCGGTCCAGATGCAGCTCGATCGTCACCAGCCCGCCCTTGGTTTCGACGGTAAAGTGTTTTTTCTTCGTTTTGCCGGTTGCGTGGAGATAGCGGGCGAAGATGCGCAGGCCGTTGCCGGACTTTTCCGCTTCGCTGCCGTCAGGATTGTAGATGCGCAGACCGAAGTCCGCTTTTTTCGTCGGCACCAGCGCCAGGATCCCGTCGCTGCCCAGTCCCCAATTACGATCGCAGATAGCTTTGATCCTCGATGGGCTCAGCGAAAACGACAGTTCCTTGGGGTCCATGACGATGTAGTCATTGCCCAGCCCATGTCCGCGAAAGAATCCGTTCTTCATGTCTGGCTCCTTTGGTATCTCGTCGTTCGTGAAGCGGAGGAACAATACTGTGGCTGGCCCGGAATCGTCAATGGGGCGAGTGGGGGCTAGGATCTGAAATCGGTGGCGGACTCTTCACGAGCGACGAACGACGCTTCACGAGGTTCATACGATCTTCACACCATGCGGCCGTTCGATCAGTTCGACTTCATACCCGTCCGGGGCATCGATGAAAATAAACCGGCTGCCGGATGAGGTTGCGGTCGGCCCGTCTGTAATCTGAATGCCCTGCTCCGTGAGGGATGCGATGGTCTCGTCCAGGCTTTCGACTTGAAAGGCCAGGTGAACCAGATCCTCCTGGACCGTCACCGGTCCGCTCGGGGGGAAGCTGCAGAGTTCGATGAGTTCCTCACTCTGGGGTATCTTGAGGAAGGCCAGATGGGAGCCCCGCGGCGAGACCTTACGCTCCAGCACCTCCAGTCCGAGGACATCTCGGTAGAAGGCGATCGTCTGGTCCATGTCGCTGACCCTCATACGGGTATGGAGAAGCTTGATCACTCGCATGGCTCGTTCCAATGAAAAGTTCAAAAGTGAAAAGGCAAAAACGGGGTAGTGGGATCCCGCACTTTTTACTTTTTACTTATTCTCGCCGGTCCGCTGGTTTTGCGCAGCAGGATTTCTGCGCTGTCCTGGATCAGAAGATTCGGAATGGGGCCGACTTCCTGATAGCCCTGCTTCTTGTAGAAGTGCCGGCCTTGCTCGTTGAAGTCTGATACGCAGGCGAACAGATTCTGTGCCCTCGCGAAGACCAGCGTCTCGATGTGGGCCAGCAACTGTCTCCCGAGCCCCTTGCCTCTCGCCCAGTCCGCCACGCCAAATAGTTCTAAATAGTCACCGAGCAGAAATTTCCGACGAACGACCGCGATGCCGGCCACTTTTCCGTTTTCTTCCATGACGTAACTATCGCGCCCCTGGGGGAGCGGCAGGAAATAGCTGCCCCAGTCTTTGGCTTGATAACCCAGCCTCTTCCATGGATCGGAGTCGGCGAGCAGTTCCATCACGGCGACTCGATCTTGTTCCGTCATGGGGCGAACGAGTGGATCGGTCATGGAGCAACCTTACCATTACAGGTTAGGAGATCGCTCATGGTCATGGGCGTGAGGTTTCGTTCGGGCAAGAGCTGTTCATGGAGATCCTGCACAACTTCGCGGGTATGTTTGCCCTTGCCGTTGGCATGCATCACGATGACACTGCCCTTGCGGACGGATCGTTTCAGCCGGTCTTCGATCTGGCCAGCGGTAATCGTCTGGTCTGGATCGCCTGACACCACATTCCAGAGAATAAACTGGAGGCCAAGGGCACGGACCACGTTGACCGTGTCGTCGTTGAATTCTCCATAGGGAGGTCGGAACAGGGTCGCGCTGTGACTGTATTTGGTTTTGAGGAGACGGACCGGGCCGAGGATTTCCTGTTTTTGTTCCTCCGGGGAATGGAGCGGCAGATGGGCATGGACTTCCCCATGGGTGCCGACTTCAAAGAAGGGAACGTGGAGGAGGGCTTGGACTTGCTGTTCGTGCCGTGCCATCCATTTCCCCGACATAAAGAATGTCGCGGGGATTTTCTGTTCGATCAAATAGTCGATTAAGGCCTGATCGTAGCCTGTGCCTTTCCGCACCGGGCAGAGGTCGAAGGTCAGCGCCACTCCTGGGCAGGAAGGCGGACCTGACTTGATCACCTGGGCCTGCGTGAGAGGCGGCATTGCTAGGATAAGCAGCACTGCGAGGATAAGGCACAGCATGTGTGGAAAGTAGCGCGGCATGGTGGCCAGTATACCTGATCCCGCAGGTTGCTCAAAATGGCCGTCCAGCAAGGCCGCAGCGAGTGAAGGCCCGAGGCGTACCCTTTAGGGTACGTTGAGGGCCTGAACGATGCGAGAACGACGCTGGCGGACTTTTTCAGCAGCCTGCCGTTGACGCTTCAAATCTCACACTGCTACGGTGGAACCATGTTTGTGCCTCATTGGAAAATCGGCCGTGTGCTCGGCATCCCGATTCACGTCCATGCCTCCTGGTTCGCAGTATTTTTCTTTGTGACCTGGTCGCTGGCGACAGGCTATTTGCCTGAGACCTTGCCGGGTCTATCCGAGTTACGCTATTGGGGCATGGGCGGGATTTCCTCCCTCTTGCTGTTCCTGTCCGTTCTCCTGCATGAGCTGGGGCATTCCTATGTGGCGCTGCATTATCGGATTCCGATCAGCCAGATTACTCTGTTCATTTTCGGTGGCATGGCGCACATGGGGAAGGAGCCGCCCAGTCCGAGGGCCGAGTTTTTAATTGCGCTGGCAGGACCGCTCGTGAGTTTGCTTTTGGGGGTCGGTTGTCTCGGCGGCGCCATGGCGGTGGATTCCTTATTCTCAGGATTAGGGCTTCAGGGATTCGTCGTCCTGGGGGGACTGCTCGGCATGGTGAATGTGCAGCTCGGACTCTTCAATCTGATCCCGGGGTTTCCCTTGGATGGTGGGCGGGCTTTACGGGCCGGGCTTTGGGCCTGGAACAAGGATTTCAACCGGGCGACCAGCCAGGCGGCGCTGACGGGAATAGGATTCGGCGTGGCCCTTGGGGTGATCGGCGCGGTCGTGCTGGCAGGGGCCTGGTCCGGAGCCCTGGGCCATTCCATCGCGGCGAACGGCGGCTGGCTCATCTTGATCGGTTCATTTCTGTTTTCTGCCGCTCTGTCGAGCAAGCGGCAAGCAGCGATGAGGAGCTCGTTGGCAGCAGTGACGGTGCGCCAGGTGATGGTCCACCCGGTCGTGACGGTGCCGCCTGACATGGCCGTGCAGGATGCGGTCGATCAATACTTTGTCGCGCATGGGTTCGGTGGGTTCCCCGTTTGCGAGGAGGGGCAAGTGGTCGGGGTGGTCACGGTGGGCGATGTGCAAGCCATTGCTACGGCGCTCTGGCCTTGGCGTCGCGTACGAGACATCATGTGTCCGGTGCCACAGGCCTTCTGCATTCCTCCGGACTGGTCTGTCATGCAGGCGATGGAGCGTATGGCTCATGGAGGATGGGACCGTCTCGTGGTGGTGGAGGACGGAGCGATCGTGGGGCTCATCACCAGATCGGCTATCGCCCAGTTCTTACAGTTGCATCAGTCTGAAGCGTGAAACGGTACAGGGATTGAATGCCTGCCTTTTGTCACCTCTGACCTCTCACGTCTCTCCTTTTACGTCTTACGCTCAGTCGTTCTCGTGGTTGCTGCTGACAGGGCCTGCGCCTGTTGCTGCAGGAGGTGGACGACTTCTGCGCCAATCAGCAAGAGGACCGAGGAGTAATAGACCCAGAGCAGCAGCAGGACCACTTCCAAGAGGGACCCATAGAGGTTCGTATAGAGGGTCGCGTAGGTGCCATAGGTCACGAACAGGAGTTTCGCAGCCACCCAGAGCAGGCTAAATGTCAGGGCGCCGATCATGGATTCACGCCATTGCGGACTCCGTCGCGGTACGAGCCGATACAAGATCGTGACCGTGAGGAAGGCCAGCGCGAAGGGGAGCGTATAGGTAAGAAACCAGTCATGGGCCGCGAGGGCCAGGAGATCCAGCCCCCAGAGTTTCGGCGCATAGCCCGTTAAGAAGTTGATGGTTTGCGTTGCGACGTAGGAAAGAATCAGGACGAGTCCGCTCACGGCGAGCGAGGCCACCGCGATGGCGGTGGAGATGAGGGGATGGCGGCGCCTGGTACTCTCGAATACGACATTCAGCGCATAGTCGAGTTCATAAAACACCAGCGCGCCGAACCAAGCGAAGGCCAGAAAGACCGCCCACCTGACGGTTTCCATGGCGCTCACCCGATGTAGTTCTGCTGCGACATGTTCGCCCAGCGAGGGGAGAAACCCCTTGAGAAAGCTGAGCAGGACCTGCTCCCCGATCACCTCGTGACTGACCACAAAGCTCAGGCCGTAGAGCAGGAGGAAGACGAGGGGGAAGAGAGAGAGTAGGGAGAAAAAGGCGAGGGATGCCGCGAGGCTGGCGCAGCCATGCCGTCGAAATGATCGGAGAAGGCTCAGGAGGAAGCGCAAAGCTTGCATAGGTGCGGTCCGAACGTTCGACAGGGTAGCACGAGTCGCCCGATCCTGCACCTGCTCAGTCGGAAGAAGGACTACTTGAGTGTCAGGACCGATTGGAGCGCGAAGCTGACGAGAGGGTCTGGGAAGAGACCGAATAGAATCACGCCGGCGACGGCGAAGGCCAGCACGAAGGACAGGGCCGGCGACGTCACGAGGCGTGGCGCGATGGACGAGGGATCAGGCTCGCGCATATACATGACCATCACGACCCGCATGTAGTAGTAGGCTGACACGGCGGCAAAGATCAGGGCGATGGCGGCGAGCCAGGCCAAGCCGGATTCGACGGCCGCCATGAACACGTAGAATTTTCCGATGAAGCCGGCGGTCGGAGGAATGCCGGCCAGCGAGGCCATGAAGAGCAGCATGAGAAAGGCCGCAATCGGCTGGCGTTTCGCGAGCCCCGTGAAATCCTCGATCTCTTCCCCCTCGATTCCGCCTTTCCTCAGCATGCCGATGACCGCGAAGGCGCCGAGCGTCATAAATGCATAGAGGGCGAGATAGATCATGACGCTGGCGAGGCCCGGCGTGCCACCGGACGCGCCGGTCGCGCGGCCCGCCGCGACAAAGCCGATCAAGGCGTAGCCTGCGTGCGCAATGCTGGAATAGGCCAGCATCCGCTTAATATTCGTTTGCACGATCGCGACGAGATTGCCGAGCACCAGGGTGACCAGGGCGATGAGCAGGAACAGGAGCGACCAATCGGCTTTGAGTCCGCCGAGTCCTTCGACGAAGACACGCATGAACGCGGCAAAGCTGGCGGCTTTTGCCGCCACCGCCATAAAGGCTGTGACGGAGGTCGGAGCCCCCTCATAGACGTCCGGCGTCCACATGTGGAATGGCACGGCGGCGAGTTTAAAGCTGAAGCCGACTGCCACGAGAATGACCGCGATCAGCAAGAGCGGATCGTTCGCTCCGTGCGTTCCAATGGCGGCCGCGATCGACGCCAGCTTGGTGCTGCCGGCCATGCCGTAGAGTAGCGAGATGCCGTACAGGAGAATTCCGGAGGAGAAGGCGCCGAGGACGAAGTATTTGGCCGCGGCTTCCAGCGAACGGGGTTTCGACCGGTTCAGCCCGGTCATCACATAGAGCGAGAGGGACATGAGTTCGGTGCCGAGGTAAATCGTGAGCAGGTCTGCGCCGGAGACCATGACCATCATCCCGGAGAGGGATAGGAGGATGAAGCCATAGTATTCGCCCAGGTGGATGCGTTCCGCCTTCAGATAGGGCAGTGAGAGCAAAATGGTCAGGCCGGTCACGCCATAGAGGAGCACTTTCCAGAATCTGGCATAGGCATCGACCACCACCAGGTCGCTGAAGGCAGAGACCCGGATATTCAGCACCCCGATCTGTCCCATCGTCAGGCCAAGACAGAGGGCGAGGGAACTAAGACTCAGCCAGGCCAGGAGATCCCGTCGCGAGGCAGGCGTGACCGGGTCCAGCGCAATGACAAGGCAGGCCGTCACGACGATGATGAGTTCCGGAAGCAGGGCTAAGAGGTCGGTGCCATACAAACTCATCGCGAAATTTCCTCGGTCTTTAGTGGCTCGCTACTGTCAGCCAGCAATGGCGCTGCCTCTCCGGCAGAGGGCTGGGCCGTCGGCGCGACCTTCGTGCGGGACATGGAGGCGATTACGTTGTTCACACTCTGGTGCATCTTGCTCACGAGCGGATTGGGGAAGAGCCCGATCCAAAACACCAATAGGGCCAGCGGCACGAGGGTGGCGAGTTCCCGTTTGTTGAGGTCCTTGAGTTTCGGGAGTTGGTGCGGGAGCGGGACCCCGAAGACCACTCGCTGAACCATCCAGAGAATATAGGCGGCGGCCAGGATGATGCCCAGCGAGGCAAAGGCGGTGGCGACTTTGCTCCAGAGGAACGTGCCGATGAGCACGAGGAATTCGCCGACGAAACTATTGGTGCCTGGGAGGCCGAGCGAGGACAAGGCGAAAATCATGAGCAGCGTGGCATATTGCGGCATTGGCGAGGCCAGCCCGACATTGTCGGCGATCAGCCGGCTGTGGGTCCGCTCATAGATCATGCCGACGCAGAGGAACAGGGCGCCGGTCGTAATGCCATGGTTGACCATTTGCAGGACCGCTCCCTCGATGCCCTGTTGATTCAAGACAAAGATGCCGAGGGTCACGAATCCCATGTGGCTCACGCTCGAATAGGCGATCAGCTTCTTGAGATCGACCTGGGCCAGCGCCATATAGGCGCCGTAGATGATGGCGACGATGGAGAGGCCGACCATCATGGGCGTGAAGGCATGGCTGGCGTCCGGCAGCATCGGCAAGCTGAATCGCAGAAAGCCGTAGGTGCCCATTTTCAAGAGAATACTGGCGAGGATGACGCTGCCGGCGGTCGGAGCCTCCACGTGGGCGTCCGGGAGCCAGGTGTGAAAGGGAAACATGGGGACCTTCACGGCGAAGGCGGCGAAGAAGGCCAGGAAGAGCCACATTTGCAGCGACGCCGGGTAGGTGCCCTGGCTCAAGGCAAGGATGTCGAACGTGTGGCCTCCGTAAAAGTAGAGGGCGAAGATGGCGACGAGTAACAGCACGCTCCCTGCGAGGGTATACAGGAAGAACTTGATCGCCGCATACAACCGATTGGGTCCTCCCCAGACGCCGATGAGGAGGTACATCGGAATCAACATGGCTTCCCAGAAGACATAGAACAAGACGAAATCCAAGGCGACGAACACCCCGATCATGGCGGTTTCCATGATTAGCAGCATGGCCATGAAGCTCTGGACTCTTGTGGTGATCGCCGTCCAGGAGGCCAGGACGCAGAGGGGCATGATCCCGGCGGTCATCAGGACGAGCGGGAGGCTGATCCCGTCGAGGCCCAGGCTGTAATAAATGGGCGGGGCCGTGATCCAGGCGACATGTTCCGCGAACTGCATCTGGCTGGTCTGCGGATCGAAGAGCCACCAGAGCGGGAGCGCAACGAAGAGGTCCGCCAGGGTTGTGGCCAGCGCAATCCAGCGAGCGGTCGATTCCGTCACGAAATACATCGCGACAGCCCCCGCAAGGGGAATCAGGAGGAGCAATGTGAGCCAGGGAATTCCGCCGCTATGCATAGATCCTCAGAACATCAAAAAGACGGTCAGGATCACGACGACCCCGAGCGCCATACCGAGCGCGTAATGCTGTACCTGTCCGCTTTGCGTGAGCCGCAAGACCCAGCCGCCCCAGGCGATCGCGCGGGCCACACCGTTCACAGCTCCGTCGATCACGGCCACGTCCACGCGTTTCCAGAGTTCGGAGGCGGCGGAAAAGGTGGGGCGGACGATCGCTCGATCGTAGGCCTCGTCGACATACCATTTGTTCAGTGAGCCCTGATACAGCGCTTGCCACTTCTGCGCGAACTGATCCGGGAGGGTCGGGTTGAGCACATAGACGTAATAGGCTCCGGCGATTCCGACCAAGCCCATGCTCGTGGCCAACACCATGATGACGATCGAGGCTGCCCCTCCGTGAGCGGCGGTTCCTGTGCCCGTCTCGAACATCGGCCCAAGAAATTCAGGAATGCCCAGATAACCTGTGGCGATGCTCAAGATGGCCAGGACGATGAGCGGCATAGTCATGGTGTGCGACGGTTCATGGATATGGTCTGCATGGTGGGGATCGACATGCGACGGCCCCCAAAATGTGACGAAGACCAGACGGAAACTATAGAAGGCCGTCATCAAGGCCGTCACGAGGCCGAGTAGGGTCAGGAACTGACCGAGAGGTCCCGCCGACCAGGCAGCCACGAGTAATTCGTCCTTGCTGAAGAACCCAGACGTGAGGGGAAATCCTGCCAGCGCGAGCGAGCCAATCAGGAACGTCCAATAGGTGACTGGCAATTTGTCTTTTAGTCCGCCCATGCGTCGCATGTCCTGCTCGTGATGCAGGGCGATGATGACGGATCCGCACCCGAGAAACAGGAGCGCCTTGAAAGCTCCGTGGGTCAGGAGATGGTACATGCCCGCCGCATAGGCGCCGAGACCGCAGGCCATCACCATGTAGCCGAGTTGGCTGACCGTTGAATAGGCTACGATGCGTTTGATATCGGTTTGGGTCATGGCGATGGTGGCCCCGACGACCATGGTCAGTCCGCCTGTGAGCGCCACTACCGTCATGGCGGTGGGAGACAGGTTGTAGATCGGCGCCAAGCGCGCGACCATGAAGACCCCGGCCGTGACCATCGTCGCCGCATGGATGAGCGCCGAGATAGGGGTGGGGCCTTCCATTGCGTCCGGCAGCCAGACGTGGAGCGGCACTTGGGCCGATTTGCCGATGGCGCCGGTGAAGAGGAGGAGACAGATCAGCGTCAGCACTGACACATCCCAGGTGCCGCCGAACGGCCCGAGGATATTCATCATGTCGCCCGCCGACTCATGCGCTCTGGCAAATATTTCGTGGTAGTCCAGCGAGCCGAAGCTGTACCAGACCAGGAGCAGGCCGAGCATGAAACCGAAATCGCCGACGCGATTGACGAGAAACGCTTTGGTGGCGGCGGAACAGGCGGCGGGACGATCGTACCAATGGCCGATGAGCAGATAGGAACAGAGTCCGACCGCTTCCCAGAAGATGAAGAGTTGCAGCAGGTTGTCCGCCATGACCAGCATCAGCATCGAGAAGGTGAAGAGGGCGATGTAGCTGAAGAAGCGGGCATAGCCCGGGTCTTTGTGCATGTACCCGATGGTATAGATGTGGACGAGCGAACTGACGGTCGTGACCAGGAGCAGCATCACGGCGGTCAGCCGGTCGATGGAGAAGCCGATATGAATATCGAGCGTGCCGGAGGTCAGCCAGGTGTAGAGGGGGAAGCTGGTCTGGTGGCCGTTGGCCACATCGAAGAAGACTAAGAGTGAAAGCAGCCATGACACGACAACCGCCGGCACTGCGACGAGATGGGCCTGGTCCTTGATCCAACGGCCGAAGAGCCCGAGGATCAGGAACGACGCCAATGGAAGGAGTGGAATGAGTTCGTAGGTCATAATAAAGAGCTAATAGCCGATGGCATATGGCCGATAGCGAAGAGCCGTTGGCGGACGGGAGGCGTGTTGTGGCTTAGCTTCGATCCTCTCCGAAGCGTTCGGGATTGTTCTCCTGCTATTAGCCATACGCTATCTGCCATCAGCTCTGCGATCTGCTCTACCATTTCAGTAACTGAAATTCGTCGACGTTGATTGTGGACTTGGCCCGATACAAGGCGACGATGATGGCCAATCCGACTGCAACTTCCGCTGCGGCAACCGTCAGGGCGAAGAAGACGAAGACCTGCCCTGCCACATCATGGAAGTACTGCGAAAAGGCGACGAAGTTAATGTTCGTCGCATTCAACATCAACTCGACCGACAGGAGGATGATGATGATGTTCCGGCGCAGCAGGACGCCCATGACGCCGGTCAGGAACACGATGCCGCTGAGCACGAGATAGTAGGACAAGGGGACTGTCATGATTCAGTAGGCTCCCCCAGGTCTTTTTTGGCCAGGATGATGGCGCCGATCATCGCGACGAGCAGAATCAAGGACGCCACCTCAAAGGGAAACAGATAGGTGGAGTAGAGGACGTCGCCGATCGCTTCGGTATTGCCTGCCTCCCCAACGGTGGTTTCCCTGCCGGTTGCCACGACGGGGGCCGTCCAGCCCTTCATGACCGTGAGAAGGATGGCCTCGACGAACAGCGTCACCCCCACCCCGACAGCCATGGGCCATTGCCGATGGTACCGGTCATCCTGTCGAAGGTTCAGCAACATCACGACGAAGAGATAGAGGACCAGGATGGCGCCGGCATAGACGATGATCTGCACGGCTGCGAGGAATTCCGCATGGAGCGTGACGTAGAGTCCCGCCACGTGGAAAAACATGATCAGTAGCGCCAGGGCACTGTAGACGGGGTTGCGCATCGCGACGACGAGCATCGAAGTCGCGGCGATGACGAAGGCAAAATAAAAGAAAAATATCTGTTCCATCAATCTGGCCTGTTACGACGGTTTTTGCGGTAAGTGCTTGAAGGCGACGTTGAAGAACGCCACATTCTGGTGTTGGAGCTCCAGCTGCTTTTCGCGCACCGGGAACGACCGGTCGCCGATGGCGAGCAATTGTTCCTTATTCAGGTGCAGCTGCCGCTTGTCGTACACCGCCCATTCGAACTCGCGCGTCATGCCGAGGGCATCCACCGGACAGGCATCGACGCACATCCCGCAAAACAGACAGCGGGTCATGTCCATGTAATATTCTTTGGAGTAGCGCTTCGTCGGCTGGCCCGGCACTTCCGCGCTGACGACGCGAATCACCCGCGAGGGGCAGGCGGCTTCGCAGAGATCGCAGCCGACACATTTTTCCGTGCCGTCGTCATAGCGCAACAGGGCCAGCATCCCGCGATAATTGTCCGGCAGCGTCCGCTTTTCATGCGGGTACTGCAGGGTGATCGGGCGGTAATGCAGCAGGTGCGACATGGTCGCCTTCATGCCGACCAGGAGGTCGTAGAAGGTGATGGTTTTAATCCAGGTCTTGAGATTCATGCTTGCGAGCTCTCAGCGATCAGTCGTTCGCTTCATCGAGATTCAAATCCAAGGCTGACAGCCTGGCGCGTCACCGCGGGAAAAAATACGCGGTGATCGCCGTGATGACGATGTTGGCCAACGCGATCGGCAACATGACTTTCCAGCCGAACCGCATTAACTGGTCGTAGCGCAGCCGGGGCAACGTGGCGCGCAACCAGAAGAACAGGAAGAGGAACATGTAGACTTTCAACGTAAACCAGGCGACGTTTTCGATCCAGGCCAGCTGTTCGAGGCCGGCATAGCCGAGGATCGTGCCGGGGTAGGGGGCGTTCCAGCCGCCCAGGAAGAGCGAGGCGGCGACGCAGGACACGAGCACCATGTTGGCATATTCCGCGATGAAGAAGAACGCGAAGCGCATGCCGCTATATTCCGTGAAGAATCCGGCCACGAGCTCGCTTTCCGCTTCCGGCAGGTCGAAGGGGACGCGATTGGTTTCGGCCACGGCGGAGATGACGAAGACGACGAAGGCGAAGATTTGGGTATGGATCGGGAAGAATCCATCCGGCCTGGCGCCCCAGATGAACCAATGCCAGAAGCCGCCTGCCTGGGCCTCCGTGATCGTGACGAGGCTCAGAGAGCCGGACAGCAAGAGCACGCCGACGATGGCCAGCCCGACGTTCAGCTCGTAGCTGATGACCTGGGCCGCGGAGCGCAAGCCTCCCAGGAGCGAGTATTTACTGTTGGAGGACCAGCCGCCCAGGATGATCCCGTAGGCGCCGATCGAGGCAAAGGCCAGGATGTACAAGACGCCGATGTTGATGTCGCTGATGACGAAGGGTTTAATCGTAATGCCAAAGACGTCCACGGTCACGTTCGGGCCGAAGGGGATGACGGCGAACCCGATCATGGCCGGTACCATGGCCAGGATCGGCGCCAGGGTGAACATGGCTTTGTTCGCGCCGGCCGGCACGATGTCTTCCTTGAAGAATAGTTTGAGTCCGTCGGCGATCGGCTGAAGGATGCCGTAAGGACCGACTTCCATCGGGCCCATGCGATCCTGCATCCAGCCGAGCACTTTCCGCTCGGCCAGGGTCAGGATCATGACCGTCAACATCACGATGCCCATCACCGCCGCTATTTGGGCGAGCGATACCGCAAGTCGCAGGCTTAGTTCAGTCACGACAGCACTCCTGGATGACAAGTGAAAAAGCAATGCATGTTCGTTGGCTCACGTCGTTTTCCTCACCGATACGGAGGCCGTCCGATAGGATGGGACCTTCGTGTCCGGATCGATGGCACAGTCGAAAAGTTGCAGGGCCTCCTGCGCGAAGTGATCGGGGAGCCAGGCCAATCCTTCCGGCACGCGATCGAGCACTTTGACTGTCGTCGTGCATTCGCCCAGGCTGTTCGAGAGGCTGACTCGATCCCCCGTCGCGATAGCGAATCTGGCTGCATCCAGGGGGTTCATCTGCAAGAACCCGCTCGGTTCGATCTGGAGTAACCCCTTCGAATGGGTCGACAGTTTTCCCGAATGGAACAGGCTCTGGGCGAGGCCCAACTGAACCGTTCCTTCCGGGCGCTTGGTCCGCGTGGGCAGAGTATACCGAGTCGCAAGGTCCCGGCGATATCCCCCCGCCACGTATCGCTCGACGGTGGCTCGATCGACGGCGGGAGGGATCGGCGTTGGGCCAAGCGATCCGTATCCGGGAACGGCCGATCGGATTTCTTTCAGGATCTCCTTGGCATCGCCGTATTCCAATGGCGCGTTGAGGAACACCGAGAAGGCCGAGAGGATTTCCCAGTCCGGGCGGCTATCACCCACCGGATTGATCGCAGGCCGCACGGATTGGACATGGCCTTCCGTGTTGGTGAAGGTTCCGGCTTTTTCCATGGCAGAGGCGGCCGGCAGCACCACATGGGCGAGCAGGGCCGTTTCTGTGAGGAATAGTTCCTGACAGACGAGGAACTCCAGTTTGTCCAAGGCTTCTTTGACTCTGGTCTGGGGCGGAAGGCTTCCGACGGGATTCTCTCCGACGACAAAGAGGGCTTTGATCGTCCCAGCCTGCGCCCGGTCGATCATCTCGAGGAGTGTGGCTCCTGGCGCCAGAGGGACTTCTTCTTTCCAGGCACGAGCCATCTGGGCCCGCGCGTCCTGATCGGTGAGGTCGAGCGCGCCAGGCAACAGTTCCGCAACCGCTCCCATTTCAACCGCCCCTTGATCGTTATTCTCTTCCGCCAAGGGGGCGAAGCCGCAGCCGGTATCGGTCAATTTCCCGGTCAAGAGCAGCAGGTCGAGGAGATTGAGGCAGATGCCGTAGCCTCCTTGGCTGCGGAGCAGGGTTTGGCCTGCCAGTACGACGACGCGGCGGCCTTGTGCCACGGAGGCGGCCATCTGCGCGAAGGACTCCCGCGAGACCCCTGTGCTCAGGGCCAGTTCGTCCCAGGAAAGTTGTTGGACTGCTTGCGAGACGGATGACACATAGTCTGAGGCCCGCTGTTGGAGCGTCCCCTCGACATGGTTTCCCTCGATCACCGCCTTGAGCAGGCCGAGGACTGCGGCGCCGAACTGGGCCGGCGCGACAGAGAAATGTTGCTGCGACAGGTTGGTGATGTTGCTGATCGTGCCGATTGCAGGCTGGAGCGCTTCGATCGTCAGCAAGGTCGCGTCATGTTTCTTGACGGCTTCTTTGACTTTCAACCCTGTGATCGGATTGGTTTCGGTGATATTGGTGCCGACCAGGAGGAGCACATCCGCCTGCACAATGTCTTCGAAGGTCACGGTCCAACGATGGGTGCCTTGCACCCGCTTCATGGCCTGCACGCCGTTGAGATGGCCGTAGCGGGCGCTGCTGTCGAGATTGTTGGTCCCGATTGTGAGGCGCATGAATTTCTGGAACAGATAGAGCTCTTCGTTGGTGCAGCGGCCGGAAATCAGTCCGCCGAAGGCCTGAGGGCCATGGGCCAGCTTGAGCCGGTTGGTCTGTTCCGCCACGAACAGCAAGGCCTCTTCCCAGGTGACTTCGACCAGCGTACCGTTCCGCCTGATTAAGGGGGCGGTGATTCGGCTGGGATGGCTGGTGGCGTGAAATCCAAAGAAGCCACGGGCGCAGAGGTCGCCGTTGTTTCGGCCGGCCCCCTGAGCGCTGTTCACTTCGATTAATTCCTGGCCCTTGGTTTGGACCGTGATCTGGCAGCCGTCGCCGCAAAAGGTACAGACCGTGTCGGCTCGTTTGAGCATCCAGGGCCGGTATTCGTACATCGAGAGCCGGCTGGTGATGGCGCCGACCGGGCAAATCTGTACGCAGCCTCCGCAGAATTCGCAGTCCAACGGATGGGCGCCAAACGATTTGATCTCGGTCATCGTGCCTCGTCCGACCGGGGCGAGGGCTTTGACGTCCATCACTTCGTCGCAGTAGCGGACGCAACGCAGACATTGCACGCAGCGATTCATCTGCGTTTCGATGAGGGGGCTGAAATATTCTTTTTGGAAAATGCGCTTGGTCTCCGCGAAGCGGCTGGTGGTCGCGGTGTATTGATGAGAGAAATCCTGCAGGTCGCACTTGCCGCCCTGATCGCAGACAGGACAATCCAGCGGGTGATTGGCCAGGATGAATTCGAGCACCGACTTGTGGGCGTCGTGGACGACCGTCGTGGCGGTGCGAATGGACATGCCTTCGGTCGCGACCGTGCTGCAGGAGGTCTGGAGCTTCGGCATCTTTTCGACTTCGACCAGGCACATGCGGCAGTTCGCATCCGGCTTGAGCTTCGGATGGTAGCAGAAGTGCGGAATCATCACGCCGACCCGGCGAGCGGCTTCGATCACCAGGGTGCCTTTGGGCACCGAGATGGGAATGCCGTCGATCGTTACGCGAACGGTGTCGGTTGTCGGTGCCATCGTTAAGGCCGCGCCACGGTCCGTTTCAGGTTGATGAGATTGGCCGCTTCCGCTTCATGGATTAGCATGACGTACTCGGGCCGCCAATGTTTGAGCGTGCTCATAATCGGCGAGATTTCCGCGTCTCCGAAGGCGCAGACCGTGCGGCCCGCGATGTTCTTGCATAGATCGACCAAGGTTTCAAGGTCCTCCATCCGCCCGCGCTTCGCCACGATCCGGCGCATGGTTTGGACCAGCCAGGAGCTGCCTTCGCGGCAGGGACTGCACTTGCCGCAGGACTCATGATAGAAAAATTCCATGAGGCGGAGCGCGGCCCAGACCATGTCCGTGCCCTCTTCCATCACGGTGACTCCGCCGGAGCCGAGCATGGAGCCGGCGGCGGCGACGGATTCGAAATCCAATTTGACGTCGAGGCTGTCCGGCGTGAGGAACGGGGCTGACGCTCCGCCCGGGATGAAGGCCTTGAGCGGCTTGTCGGAGCGCATGCCTCCGGCTTCCTCGTAGATCAATTCGCGGAAGGTGACCCCCATGGGCACTTCATAGTTGCCCGGCCGTTTCACATGGCCGCTTACGCAGAAGATTCTGGTCCCGGTGCTCTTCGGCGGGGAGCCGATCGACGCGAACCATTCGGGGCCCCGGCTGATGATGTGGGGCAGGTTCGCGAGAGTCTCGACGTTGTTTACCACGGTCGGTTTGTTGTAGAGGCCATGTGTTGCCGGGAAGGGCGGCTTGACGCGCGGCAGCCCTCGCTTCCCTTCGAGCGACTCCAGCAATGCCGTTTCTTCTCCGCAGATATAGGCGCCGGCACCCCGGTGCACCCATACATTGGCGGTGATCCCTGTGCCCAGGATGTTCGCGCCGACGTAGCCGGCGGTCCGCGCTTCGGCGATGGCCGCCTCTAAAATTCTGGCTCCGAGGACGAATTCTCCCCGTATATAAATGTACGCGGACTCCGCTCCGATGGCGTAGCAGGCGAGCAGGATGCCTTCCAGGATTTGATGGGGGTCTCGCTCGATGAGTTGGCGGTCCTTGAATGTGCCAGGCTCGCTCTCGTCCGCGTTGCAGCAGAGATAGCGCGGGCCTTGATAGTCTTTGGGGAGGAATCCCCATTTCACGCCGGTTGGAAAGCCTGCGCCGCCTCGTCCCCGAAGCCCCGATTTCATCACCGTGGTGGTGACCTCGGCCGGCGGCATTTTCCCCACGACCTTGCGGAGCGCCTGATAGCCGCCCGCTCGCTCATAGTCTTGCAGCGAGCCGGTGTAGCCGGGCTGCAACATGTTTTTCAAGAGGACTGGTTCGTGCTTTGACATAGTTACCGCAAGGCTACCGCAAGTAAAAATGTAAAAGTAAAAAGGCAAAAATGGGATGCGTGCCGGTCAGCATGGTACTTTTTCATTTCTCCTTGGCGCTACGCGCCTCCGGCCACATGAACGGGCCGGTCTTCAGGGAACAGGTTCCGTCTTTTTTCAGGTCGGCCAGGATGCGGTCGAATTTTTCTTCCGTGAGCCGTTCGTAATAGTCTTCGTTGACCTGCATCATCGGCGCGGTGCCGCAGGCGGCGAGGCATTCGACTGCGCTGAGGGTAAAGAGCCCGTCGGCCGTCGTCTCGCCAGGCTTGATGCCGAGTTTCGTCTTGACCCAGCCGATGACCGTATCCGATCCGACCAGCGCACACATCAGGGACTTGCAGATTTGGAGATGGAACTTCCCCACGGGCTTGAGATTGAGCATCGTGTAGAACGTGGCTGTCTCATAGACCTGGGGCGGCGTGAGTCTCAGCATCTGGGCGATCTCTTTCATCGCCGCTTCTGACACATAGCCTTCATCCTGTTGCGCCAGGTAGAGCAACGGAATCAACGCCGAGCGTTTCACCGGATAATGGCTGAGGATTTCGGCTATTTCCGTCCCGTATTTCTCTTTCAACATGTTCGTGCTCGCGCCAAACTCAAAAGTAAAAAGGCAAAATGAAAAATGTTGGGAATGGTCCCCTCATTACTTTTGACTTTTACATTTTGACTTTCACCTTATCTGTCACATTCTCCCATGACGATGTCGTACGTGCCGAAGATCGTGATGATGTCGGAAATCAAATAGCCCCGCGCCATATGGTCGAAGGCGCCCATGTGCACAAACGACGGTGAGCGAATCTTCATTCGGTAAGGACGGGGGCTGCCGTCGCTGACGATGAAAAATCCCAATTCGCCCTTCGGGGCTTCGGTCGCGCAGTAGGTCTCGGCCTTCGGCGGCTTGATGCCCTGGGTATAAATGATGAAATGATGGATCAAGCTTTCCATTTCCCGCATGACCAGCTCCTTAGGCGGCGGGATATATTGCGGCGCATCGGCCATGATCGGCCCGGACGGCAGCTGATCGAGACATTGCGCGATGATCCTGGCGCTTTGCCGCATCTCTTCCATGCGGATCCAGTATCGGTCGTAGGTGTCGCCGTTCTTGCCGATCGGCACTTCCCAATCGACTTTGTCGTAGACGCCGTAGGGCTCGACCTTGCGGATATCGTAGGCAACGCCCGATCCTCGCAAGACCGGCCCGGTGCAGCCGAAGTTGATCGCGTCCTCTGCCGAGAGCACGGCCACGTTCTTCGTGCGGCCAAGAAAGATGCGATTCGACGCGATGAGCGAATCGTATTCCTTGACCTTCTCGGGAAAGGTCTCGAGGAAGACTTTCATCCGTTGGACCAGTTCGGAGGTGAAGTCACTATCGACACCGCCAATGCGATAGTAGTTCAGGGTCAGGCGGGCCCCGCAGAGTTTTTCGAACATGTCCAATAGGATCTCGCGTTCACGGAAGGTCCAGAAGAACACGGTCATGGCGCCGATATCGAGGGCTTGTGTGCCGAGCCAAAAGAGATGCCCGATGATGCGCTGCATCTCGGCCACGATGGTCCTGATGTATTCGGCCCGGATCGGCACCGTGATCTTGAGGAGTTTTTCCACGGCCCGCACGTAGGCGTAGTTGTTGGCCATGGCACAGACATAGTCGAGCCGGTCCGTGTGGGGGATGATCTGCATGTAGGTCAGGCCCTCGGCCAATTTCTCGACACCGCGATGCAGGTAGCCGAGATCCGGCGTGGCCTTGACGATCCGTTCGCCGTCCAACTCCAGCACGACCCGCAACACGCCGTGAGTGCTGGGATGTTGCGGCCCCATGTTCAAGAGCAATTCTTCTTTCCGCCGGGAGCTGGGCAGGCCTGGCTCAGCGCGAAAGGCGTTTTTCTGTTCCTCGGGGATTTCGCTTTCCGCGACGTCGAGCAGGGCATCGTCCATTCTCGGGATGAAGTCGAACTCGCTGCGCCAGCCGCGCCCTTCGGTCGGGAAATCTTTTCGCAAGGGGTAGCCCTCGGCATAGTCCTCCGGCATCAAAATGCGCCGGAGATCGGGATGGCCGGAGAAGCGAATGCCCATCATGTCGTAGACTTCCCGCTCCAGGAACTCGGCTCCCTTCCAGATGCCGGTGACTGACGCAATCGTTGGATCGTCCTCGGTGATGCGGGCCTTGAGACGCAGGCGTTGTCCAAGGGAGAGCGAGTGGAGGTGGTAGACGACTTCGAACCGCAGTTGATCTTCGGGGTAGTCGACCGAGCAAATATCGGTGAGCTGGTCAAAGGCTGCTTCCGGCGCATCGTGCAAATAGCGCGCAAGGTCCAGCAGACGCGCGGCGGCCACGGAGACAGAAGTCTCGGCGCGTGCCGCGTCGACGTGGACCGCGAGGATCGCGTCCGGGAATTTCGCCTTCAGGTTGTCGAGTAGAGCTTGCATAGTTCTGTCGTCAAACGTCAGTCGTCATTCGTCAATCGACTCGGATCAGTTCATGCTCTTCCGGTTGACGCATGACCCTTGACGATTGACGCCTATTTCACGAACACCTTTTCCCGCTGAATCTTTTCCTGCAATTTCAATAGGCCGTCGAGCAACGCTTCCGGACGGGGTGGACAGCCCGGCACATAGACATCGACCGGAATAATCTGGTCGACGCCCTGGACCACGGCATAGCTGTTGTAGTGGTTGCCGGAGGTGGCGCAGGAGCCCATGGAAATGACGTAGCGCGGTTCCGGCATCTGGTCATAGATGCGGCGGATCACCGGCGCCATCTTGCGCGTCACGGTGCCGGCGATGATCATGAGATCGGACTGCCGCGGCGAGGCCCGAAAGACCCCTGCGCCGAATCGGTCCAGGTCGTAGCGCGACGACACGCTCGCAATCATTTCGATGGCGCAGCAGGCTAGGCCAAAGGTCATCGGCCACAAAGCCGACTTCCGCGACCAATTCACGACCGCATCCAAATTGGTCGTCAGAATATTCGCCTCAAACTGTCTCTCTAAGAAACTCATGTCGCTTTGCTCCGGTTCTGAGTGCTGAGTTCTGAGTGCTGAGTTTTCGGACACAACTCAGAACTCACAGCTCAGCACTTCACGCGTCAGTCCCATTCGAGCGCCCCCTTCTTCCAGGCGTACCAGAATCCGACCAGGAGGATGCCAAGAAACACGAGCATCTCGGCGAGTCCCAGGAGGCCGAGCGACTGATACCGGACGGCCCAGGGGATCATGAAAATGATCTCGATGTCGAAAATGACGAACAGCATCGCGATGACGTAGTAGCGCATCGGAAACTGGATGCGCGCATCAGAAAACAACGGGCTGCCGCTCTCATAGGGGGCCAGCTTGGCTCGATAGGGGCGGCTCGGTCGGACCAGCCAGCCGGCGCCAAGCTGGACAGCGGCAAAGACAATGGCAATGCCGATGAAGAGGAGGATCGGCAGATAGTTTTCTGGAATGGCGGTGTTACCCATGTTTCAATCAGCCAAAACGTTAAAAAGTCCGAACGTCTTCAAGTCGAAAGACTTGATGCCGTTATGACGCGAGGACGTGCGACTCGCTCTGTGTCAACGCCGCGCTGAAAAACGGTTTGAACTTCAAACCGTCGAGATCCGGCCGTTCGACCCCTCGATGTTGCACGAGGATCTTAAAGGTCCGTCCCATTCCGTCCGGTTTGAGGAGATGGATGGCCGCACCGAACTCCGGACTTTCCGGATCGAGTTGGCCGATCATCTCTTCCACTCCGAGCCCCATGAGAAAACTCATCTGATTGGTAAAGCCGGTCACGTTCAAACCCGCTGCTGCTCCGGCGGTGGCCAGACTGGTGAAGTCCACATGAGCGGTCATGTCTTGCTGCCCGATCCGCTCATAGGGCACGTCGCCGGTCAGTTGCTGGTAGTAGCAGAGGAAGGTGCCGTTCTTCCGCTCCGGTCCGTACAGGTCTTGCGCCGTGTGGCCATAGTCGATGGTCAGCACGAATCCGCGATCGATCCGCTGGGCGACTTGTTCCATCCATTCCAGGGCCAGGAGGTTCAGCTCGGTTTTGTATCCCTCCGGCCAGGTCTGGTTCAGCCGCTGGAGATAGTGAGCGAGCGCAGGAGTCGACAGGGGCTTCAGGCATTCCTCAAAGCGCCCATTCCGATAGTCCACGAAGAGTTCTTGCGCCTGACCGCCGGCTATTTGAATGCGATGAACCGGAAAGGCATCTACGAGTTCATTGCTGAAGAACAGACCGGTCACGCTCTGGGGGCCGAGGGCATCCAATCCTTCGACCCAGGTCACGAGCCCCGGTTGACTCAGCCAAGGAGCCAGGTTTTGTCTCTGGAGTGCCTGCATGGCAGGGCTCCGTTCGATCAGCACATAGCGCACCCGCGAAGCGAAGTCGTCTTGCCTGGCATGGATTGCGGCCAGGCAATCTCTGGCGAGCAGGCCCTTGCCTGCGCCCATTTCAATGATCGTGAAGGGGAGGGGGTGGCCCAACAATTCGTCCATTTGCCTGGCCTGCGCGGCAATGGCGCGGCCGAGGATCGGATGCACATCGGAGCTGGTGTAGAAATCGCCGGACCAGCCGATGCGTTCAGCCTGCGCCCCGTCCGATTGGCGCATGTAATAGCCGTATTGGGGATGGTAGAGGGCCAGTTCCATGAAGCGGACGAAGGGAATCGGTCCGTTTTGGGTGATCTCGGACGAAATAGCAGCAATGAGTTCAGGATGCCCCAACGACACAAACCACTCCTTCGTCTCTGTGAAGACAGCGCGACCCAGCCCGAGAAAACGGGCAGTCTTTGCCTGAACCTCAGGGAGGGGGAAAAGTGGGCTAGATTAACTTTCCGGTTGCAGCTAAGTCAAGGCGAAGAGTATTGGAAATTCAGGTAAATATCCCCGTTCATGGCCTCGCCATAACCCTATTTTACTTTCTTCTCCAGGCTTGACTGGAAAGGTCGCTTAGGAGGTAGGGGAGCGAGAGTGTCAGCGTCGCGTTCTCACGCTCCGTGGCACTTCTTGTATTTCTTCCCGCTGCCGCAATGGCAGGGGTCGTTACGGCCGATTTTGTCGTCGTTGCGCTGAACTGTTTGCGGGGCGATCGGTTCTTCTCCGCGATTGAGGATGAGCGCCGGTTGGGGGCGGGAGATGACTGGCGGAGGCTGGGGGGCTGGTTGCCCTTCGTTTCGGACGGCCTGCACATGGAAGAGCCGATCGAGCGCATCGGCTTTGACCCGCTCCATCATGCCGGCAAAGAGGTCGTAGCCTTCGCGCTTGTATTCGATAAGCGGATCTTTTTGTCCGTATCCGCGCAAGCCGATTCCGTCGCGCAGGTGATCCATCCCGAGGAGGTGGTCTTTCCAATGGTGGTCGATAACCTGGAGCATGAAGTTCTTTTCCAGGAAGCGCATCAAGTCCGAGCCCAGCTCCTGCTCTCTCTTGTCATAGGCGTCGCGCACCTGTGCGCGCAGGTCTTCGACCAAGGCGTCGCGACCCATGGTGCGAAGCGATTCGGCCCCGTCGTCCTTGCCCTGGGTGAGGTCGAGCGCGAACTGGCTATGCATGAGCTCCGCGAGCCCTTTCATGTCCCATTCTTCCGGGTATTGCTCCGCCGGGCAATAGATGTTCAGGGCGGAGTCCACCAGGCCGTCCATCATGTCGCGCAGGTCGTCTTTCAGATTCGTGCCGCCCAGGACGGCGCGCCGGTGCTGGTAAATCACCTCGCGCTGCTTGTTCATGACGTCGTCGTATTCCAGCAGCTGTTTCCGGATTTCGAAGTTGTGGGCCTCGACCTTCTTCTGAGCGTTGGCGATGGCTCTGGTGACCATGCCATGCTCGATCGGGACCCCTTCTTCCATGCCGAGTTTGAGCATGAGTTGGGATACCCGCTCGGAGGCGAAGATGCGCATCAGGTCGTCTTCTAGCGACAGATAGAAGCGCGACGAACCTGGGTCGCCCTGGCGGCCGGCGCGGCCGCGGAGCTGGTTGTCGATCCGGCGGCTTTCGTGGCGCTCCGTGCCGAGAATATGGAGTCCGCCTGCCGCGATGACCTCCCGCTTGTCCTTCTCGCAGTCGGATCGGATCTCTTCGAAGAGCTCCAGCCTGCGCGCCTCGGGCATGTTCTCTTCCCGGTACAGGATTTGTTTGAACATGAAGTCGGGGTTGCCGCCGAGGAGAATGTCTGTGCCGCGGCCCGCCATGTTCGTGGCGATGGTGACGGCGCCCTTGCGGCCGGCCTGGGCGATGATTTCGGCTTCCCGCTCATGCTGCTTGGCGTTGAGGACGTTGTGTTTGACGCCGTTCCGGCTCAAGAAGCCGGCGAGCCGTTCCGATTTTTCGATGGAAATCGTGCCGACCAGGACGGGCTGGCCGCGTTGGTGGCAGTCTTTGATGTCTTCGACGATCGCGGCGAACTTTTCTTTCTCGGTCCGGTAGACGACGTCGGCGTAATCCAGCCGGATCATGTTGCGGTTGGTCGGGACCACGTTGACGTCGAGGTTGTAGATCTTGGCGAATTCCGCCGCTTCCGTGTCCGCCGTGCCGGTCATGCCGCCGAGCTTTTTGTACATCCGGAAATAGTTCTGGAAGGTGACCGAAGCCAGCGTTTGATTCTCGTTGGCGATCTTCACCCCTTCTTTGGCTTCGACGGCCTGGTGCAGACCGTCGCTCCAGCGGCGGCCCGGCATGAGCCGCCCGGTGAATTCGTCCACGATGATGACCTCGCCGTCTTTCACGACATAGTCCACATCCCGTTTGTAGAGAGCATAGGCCTGGAGCGCCTTGACGACGTGGTGGACGAGGTCCATGTGGTCGGGATCGTAGAGGTTGTCTACGCCGAGCAGTTTCTCGACCCGGACGTTGCCCTCTTCGGTCAAGGAGGCGGTCTTCGTCTTTTCCTCGACCGTGTAGTCGTGCTCCGGCTTCAGCTGCGGGATGATCGCGTTGATGCGGTAGTAGAGATCGGTCGTTTCGTCCGTCGGACCGGAGATGATCAAGGGCGTGCGGGCCTCGTCGATGAGGATGCTGTCGACTTCGTCCACGATGGCGAAGTTCAGCTCGCGCTGCACGCACTGGGCCAAGTCGGTGACGACCAGGTTGTCGCGGAGGTAATCGAACCCGTACTCGTTGTTGGTGCCGTAGGTGATGTCGGCGCGATAGGCTTCGGGTCTTGTGCAGGGGCGAAGCGACTGGAGCCGCTTGTCGGAGGCCTCGTAGGTTGGATCGTAGAGAAAGGACGCATCGTGCTGGATGATGCCTACCGAGAGTCCCAGCGCATGATAGAGGATGCTCATCCATTGGGCGTCGCGCTTGGCGAGGTAGTCGTTCACCGTGATGAGGTGCACGCCCTTCCCTTCGAGCGCATTCAGGTAGACCGGCAGCGTGGCCACCAGGGTTTTCCCTTCGCCGGTCTTCATTTCGGAGATGCGGCCCCGGTGCAGAATGATACCGCCGATCAACTGCACGTCGAAGTGGCGCATGTTCAGCTTGCGGCGGGACATCTCGCGACAGGCGGCGAAGGCCTCAGGCAGGATGTCATCCAGCCTTTCGCCGGACGCCAGGCGCTTCTTAAACTCCTGGGTCTTGTCCGCGAGAGCCTGGTCGGAGAGAGGAGTCAGGCTTGATTCCAGGCTATTGATCTGCGCCACAATCGGGCGCAGCGCCTTGATTTCACGATCGTTTTTGCTGCCGAAGATGAGGTTCAGTAGTTGCGTGACCATAGTGCTCTCGTTCGGAAGGGATGCGGATGTCCCAGAAATGAATCCGCGCAGTATACAGGATCTTTTCCGTGAATCCTATAATAAGCGACGGGCGTTGCATCGGGTCTTCGGCTTGACAAGCCCAGAGGCGGTCCATTAGGATTCGCCCGATTCACGTTCGGTCTAATGTCCATGAACCACACTGCCCTCAAATTCGTCTCGATCCTCCTGGTGTGCTGTGTCCTGTCCGTCGGCGGATTGGCGCAGGCTCAGTCGGTCGAACATGCCGGGCACCATGCCCATCACCAGGCTGCCACCCATGGCACCGTGCTCTGCTCCTGGATGTGCGCCGCAGGGACGCTGTTCGACAGTGCGGTGGTTCCCTTTCAAGCCGAACTCAGCCTGATTGCGCTCGTCACACTTCCCGATTTGGCGCAGCCCTCGATCGAGCTGTGCCAGATTTCTTCCAGCCGCGCCCCTCCCTCTTTTTCTCTGTAGCTTTCGTGGCTCATCGGCTCGCAGCTGGGCCGTATCCGTGTTTCGCACGACCCATTGCGTGGGTTGAAGCGTAAGCGGATCGCGATTTCTTATCGAGAGAAAAGGACCAGCATCATCATGGCAGGGAAACGGTTCATCGTCGGATTCATTCTTAGTCTTGTCCTCGTTGTCTTTTCGTGGCCCGGAGCCCAGCCCGTTCAGGCCTCGTGCGGGTCCGTCACCTGTTTCGTCGTGATCGGGTCGCAGCAGCAGGTGTCGCCGGCAGGAGTCCTCACGGTCAACGGGTTTTACAATTACACGCGCCAGGGCACCCTCTTGAACGGAACCAGCGGGGTCATCCCAGCGGTCAATGTCGATAATCGACAGCTGATCCTGGGCCATCACCGCGAGCTCAAGACGATCTCTCAGACCTTTACGCTCGATTTGAACTATGGAGTGACGGATCGTTTGGGGATCGAGGTCGCCGTGCCCTACCTCAGGCGGAAGCACCAGCATCTCGATGGGCTGGGCGAGGTCAATAATGGCGACGGAGCCCTGACCAGCTTTTCAGACAATGGCATCGGCGATATCTTCATCAATGCCAAGTACAACGTGCTCCCATCGTTGAGCAGCATGCTGGTGACGGGCTTCGGGGTCTATGTGCCCACCGGCGATCACAAGCAAAGAACTGCCGGCGTGGGGACGACTGCCGAGACAATGGAGCCGTCGGCCCAACTGGGGCGGGGACAATTCGGGCTGCAAGGCTCGTTCTATCAGACCTACGAAATCATCCCCCATCGGGTGAGTCAGTTCACGTCCGGCAGCTATCGCCATACCTTCCGGAATAACGTCGGGTATCAATTCGGGGATCAATTCGATTTCAGTTTTGGAGCCAGCCTTGTGCCGAGCGAGTCGCTCTCGTGGCTGGTGCTCGTCAATCAATTCAACTATCGCTACATGGTGCATGATTCGTTCAGGGGGTCGCTTGCGCAATCATTGACTTCAAATGATCCGGGGTTCCCCGGCGAGGCAACCGTGCTGGATCCGGCCATTAAGAACCGCGCCGTTCCGACGACCGGTTCGACCTACTTCGCCTATTCGCCGGGATTTCAAATTGGGTTAGGGGAACTGGTCAAGTCGTCATTGACCGAGGGGATGTCCGCCTATTTCTATGCGCAGATTCCGGTGGCCCGCGATTTCAACGGGAACTTGGCGCAGAGCACGAGCTTCATCTTCGGGGTGACGAAGTCGTTTCAGTTGGTGAAGCCATCGTGAGCGGGACGTTTCAAAAATCGGGGAGACGACGATGAGAAGAGCCATTATTGGGGTTAGTGTTCTGGTCGCGGTGCTCGGACTCTCCGTCTTCGATGGGTGGAGCATGGGCTCCCGAGTCCCCGCGGTCGGGATGCAGGCGGAAGATTTTCGCCTGACAGATTTGGAGGGCAGCGTCCAGAGCCTCAGCCAGTATCGCGGCAAAATCGTGTTGCTGAACTTCTGGGCCACCTGGTGCAAGCCCTGCACGACCGAAATGCCGGCCATGCAAGCCAGCCTCGACAAGCTTCGAGACAGGGGGTTCGTGGTGCTCGCGATCAATGAGTTGGAAGATGAGGCGAAAGTGCGCGAGCACGTCAAGCAGAACGGCCATACGTTTCCGGTCCTCATGGATCGCGACAACAAAGTCGCCAACCAGTTCGGGGTGTTCGGGCTACCCGTAAGTGTGTTCATCGATCAGCAGGGCGTCATCCGGGAATATATCAAGGGCGGATTGCTCACCGAACAAAAGATCCGGGAGGTAGTTGATCGGCTTCTTACGACACCGATGGCGCAGGCCGAGTCCAAAGCCGAGAAAACATTCGCGAAGGTGGTGAGCAAGTGATGTTCCGTACGGACGGACAGTATCGCTTGCAAGGATGGGTGGTGTCCGGACTCTTTCACAGCCTTGCGCTGACCGTGGCCCTCGGGCTCATGGCACAGGTCAAACCGGTCGTGCCGAAAGAGGTGTTCACTTGGGACGTCGCATTGGTCGAACCACAATTGATTCAAGAAACGCGTCAAGCTGACAACAAGCCAACGCTGGAGCCTACTCAGTCGGCTCCGCGTCCGGCAGTCCCAGCCCCCAGTCAGCCTCAGACGGTTACGCAGGACGTGCAGCCCCGTGAGGTGACATCGGTTGTGCCGCGCGAGATCCGCCAGGCGGTCGAGACGAGTCAGCCGATTCAATCGACGGAGGCGGTACAAACGAGAACTGAGGCGGTCACGCAAGTCAGGGAACAACAACCGGCAGAGGTGCAGCAGGCTAAGCAGGCCGTAGTCGAGTCGGCTGCCCCTGCCGTTCGACATGAAGCCGTGACTCAGCCCGTGACAACTGAAGCCCCTATTCATCCGGTCGGAACACGCACTGTTGAGACTGCTTCCGTGACGCGGGATTCCGACCAGCCGCCAGCCTCTGCGCCGGCGGCTGCTGCCGCGAGCGATGCGAAGCCGGCTGAATTTGTCGCGCAGGAGTCTGCCTCGCAAGTGGCGATGGCCACCCGTCCGAACCCCGCAGTCAAAGCCGATTATGGTTGGCTAGCCGAATCGTTGAGGCGGAGACTAGCTGAAATCAAACGCTATCCCAGCGCCGCGCGGCTCAATGGCTGGGAGGGCAAGGTCGTGCTGCGGGCAGTCATTCGAGCCGATGGCCATCTGTCGGAGGTGAAGGTGCATAGAAGTTCCGGCCATGAGGTGCTCGATAACGCGGCTATGGAGGCCATCCGGTTGGTCTGTCCGCTGCATATGGCGAATGCGATGGGCGCTGCCGAAGTCGCGGTGTATGTGCCGATTGTCTATAGCCTTGGGGGTTAGTCGAGAGGAATCGCTTGAGTCGGTGCCTGGGGTGAGTGCGTGCCAAGGTGCATGCGCCGCGACGTGCAATTCTTCTCCATTTGTGGATCGAAGTGAGGCGCGCCATGATCGAACGGAAATTCAAAACCAAGAGATTGGCATGGATGGTCGGGATGGCGATCAGCGCCGCTTCGCTTGCGTCAATGGCGCTGGCCGAGCCGGATCAACCGTTGCGGTTTGGTCCGAAACTGACGACTGATCGTCCGGTCAGGGCGGTGGTCGGTCCTTCTGTCCGGATTGACGACGAAGGCCGTATCTCGCTCGCCTGGATGGAGGAGGACAAGGACCTACGCAGGGTCCTCTATGCCAGAACTGAGAAGTCGGGAGGACCGATCGGGGCTTCGGTCACCGTGAATCAGCCGACCGAGGCACCCTACATGCGGCAGGAAGCGCCGGCGCTGGCCGTGGCCGGAGACGACGTGTTCCTGACCTGGGCCTTGACCCATCCGAAACTGACAACGGACAAGCCGTTTTCGAACGAACTGAGGTTGAGCCGGTCAACGGACGGCGGCAAAACATTTCTGCCCTCCATCCTGGTAAATGACGACGAGCAGGTCATCGGCCATAGTTTCGACTCGATCCACGTCGCCCCTGATGGCGTCGTGCATGTGGCTTGGATCGATGGGCGGGAAGGCAAGAAGGAATCCGGGACCTTCGTGACCCGCTCGCTCGATCACGGTCGTACCGTCGCGAAGAACCTTAAGGTGGATGAGAACACCTGTGTCTGTTGCCGGACGTCGCTTACGACCGGGCCGGACGGGACGCTCTATGTGGCCTGGCGCAAGATTCTTCCTGGCGATCTCCGCGAAACAGTGGTCGCTCGTTCCACGGACGGCGGGCAGACCTTTACGACTCCGGTGATCGTCGGACAGGATCGCTGGGTGTTTCCCGGTTGTCCGCATCGGCCCGCTTCGATCGGGACGGACCGGCTCGGGCGGCTCTATGTGGTCTGGTATACCGAAGGCGTCGATGAGACTCCGGCTGTGTTCCTGGCCTATTCGGATGATCATGGGGAGACCTTCTCACCCAAGCAGAAACTGAACGTTTCCAAGGGAACCTTCCCGGACCATCCGCAGCTGGCGGTCGATCCGGAGGGGCGTCTCGTTATCGTCTGGGAAGAGCAGTCGCCGGTCCGGCGTGAAGTTGTGATGAGCCTGTCCCTTGATCGGGGCCAGACCTTCAGCACGCCGCAGAAATTAAATGAGAAGAAAGGTCAGACGCCTTCCCTCTCGATGAATGCGAAAGGGCTTGCTGCATTAGCTTGGATGGAACATGCCATGCCCGTTCATCGGATGGTCGTCCAGACCATCCAGCTACCGGCTGCGACGGCCCTCGCGAGGCAGGAGCCATAACGTGCCTGTGTCATTGAAGCAGATCTTGCTTGCCGCGATGCTCTCTCTCCTGAGCATCGTCTCGGCTGATGCCGCGCTTGCGAGCGACCCCTTCGTCTCGCTCAAGATGAGCCGGTGGCCGGCCGGGAGCCTGGTTCCGCCATTTGAACTCACGACGCTGGACGGCAAGGTTGTGAAGTCGAGTGAGTTGGCGGGGAAGGTCGTGCTGGTGAATTTTTGGGCCACCTGGTGCGGGCCCTGCAAAGAGGAAATGCCCTCACTTGCCCGCTTGCAGAAGCAATTGGATCCAGCACAATTTACCCTCCTGACGGTCACCACGGATCCGCAGCGCCAGGGCATCGCACACTTTCTGTCTCAGATGGGAGTCAGTTTGCCAGTGCTCTTCGATGAAGATCAGGACGTGTCACGGTCTTTCATGGTGCGCGGTCTCCCGACCACGATCATGATCGCGCGGGATGGTACGCTCGTCGGGCGCGCGGTCGGGCCTCGCGTCTGGGATAGTCTCGAGGCAGTGGCGGTGATGCGGCAGGTCATGGGGAGCGGGAAATGAGGAAGTGTTTCGTCCCGCTGGCCCTGGCCATTGCAGCCCTGTACCTGACGCTATCGGTCAGTGCCATGGCCTGTCTCTTTGCGCACGAGAGCCAGCCAGGCTCGGCTCATCATACAGGCGGCGTGACGCATTCTTCTCTCTGTGTCTGGGCCTGCCACGCTAATCCGACCGCGGCTGTGCCTCCAGCTATTCCATCGGCACAGCTCCTGTACGTTGTCGCAATGGGTGTGGCGGTCAATGTGGAACGTCCGGCACGTTCTGTATCGGATGGATTCTCATCCCGTGGTCCTCCCCTCCACTGATCCAATCTTCTTTTAGCAAGACTCCATTTTTCAGGGAATGCCCCAGCACGAGTCGCGTGACGACTTGGCTGGAGGCCTACGCCCTAAACTGCGTGATAACCGATTCATGACTTCGTATTGATGAGAAAGGTGCGCGACGATGATGATGTGTAAAGGGATGGTGATGGGGTGTGTGATGATCGTCGTTCTTGGAACGATCGGGGGAGGACAGGTTGAGGCTCAAACTCCAGACCAATCAGGAGAACAGGGAGCTGCTGTGGGGGGACAACCGATGGAACCTCTGCAGCCGGCCGGCGATTTACCTGTGCCGGAGATCGATCTGGCCGATGTGAGCATTGTGAGCCAGCGCGTTCAGAAACGGCCGGAAGGGGTGACCCTGTCCACTGTGACTTCTCAGGAGATAGAGTTGCGTCCCGGTCGTCACATGAAAGAGTCCTTCGATTCGATGCCAGGGGTGATCTTGCGGCAAGCGAACGGCCCACGCGACTTCTCCCTCAGCGTTCGAGGGTCCGGGGTGAAGACGTCGTTCGCCATTCGAGACTTCATGGTGTACGAAGATGGATTCATGCAAACCCAATCCGATGGTTTGTCCCGATTGGACATGCACGATCCCTGGTTTATGCGGAGCGTCGATGTCACACGCGGGGCCTCCTCTTCCTTGTACGGGAATTATGCACTCGGTGGGATGGTGCAGTTTCGGACCCGTCGTGGAAGCGATATCAATGGAGTGGAAACGCTCCTGGCCGGAGGGTCCTATGGGTATAACAAGCAGGGCATAGCCTTCGGGCAGCATACGGACAAGCTGGATCTTTCGTTCTTTGGCAGTAATGTTCGAGAAGATGGGTATGTCCGGCACAGTAACTATGAGACGCAAACAGTCAATTTTAACGCTCGGTACAGTATCGATGATCGCCAGACGCTCTATTTTAAAGCCATCAGCAACTGGCTGGACGCGAAAGTCCCCACCCGTCTCACCGAAGCGCAGTTCAATGCCAATGATCGCCAGGCGGGAGGCTCTCAAACTTCGTGCACGAGGAATACCTATAATGCCAATTGCGCTGACGCGAATATGTTGGGCCAAAAACGGACCGATCGACGAACCAATGTAGGGGCTATCTATGAACGAGAGATCGACGCAAGCACCGTGTTGACGGTGCATGGGGCCTACGACGAAAAAGACATCAACCAGTACTTCTCTCAGGTCACGGACAACATCAACCAGAATTTTTATCACTACACGGATTTGCGGCACAATGGCCGCATCGGGGACATGCCGCTCAAGAGCTATGCGGGAGTCTTTTTCAACCGCATGAAACAGGACGGAGAGACCTTCCAGAATATGGCCGATGGTATCGGCACCAAAGGGCTCAAGATTCAGGACAATCAAGGATGGATCCAAAACATGGGGATCCGTTTTCGTGAAGAGCTGGAATTTGTGCCCAAATGGACCTTGGCAGCAGGGCTGGGGTATGAGCGGTCGCATCTGAATGTCCATGCCGTCGTGCTCAATAGCGGCGCTAGTAATTCCAATCAAGCCGTGACGCGCGATTTTGACAATTGGGCGCCGGAGATGTCGCTGACCTGGAAGCCGGCGGAAGGCTATCGGCATTGGATTCGCGCCTCGACGGGCTACGCCATCCCACAGATCTCTCAACTCACGAGAAATCCCACCACGGGACTTCCTGGGGAAAACTTCCAGCTGAAGCCCCAGAAGAATTACAACATGGAAATCGGGACCGCGTCACAGTTGAGCAAGACGCTGTCTATCGAGTTGGTGGGGTTTTGGGTCTTCGTCCACAACGAGTTCATCAGCCAGTCGATTGGCACCGCGAGCAATACGGCGACAGTCAATGCCGATCTGTCGCAGTATCGAGGGGTGGAGCTGGCCTATGATTGGCGGCCCATCGAGGCCTGGAGGTTCGCAGGGGCCTATACCCATACCATTGCCAACTACGTCAATTTTCAGGATGTATCGGCCAGTGTTCCCACGTCACGGGATGGCAAGAAGGTGCCGAATGTGCCGGTCGATTATCTGAACGCCAAAGTCGAATATGACCAAGTGGCCTATGGGCACAAGCCAGCCGGGTGGGGCGCGTGGATACAAGGGAGTTGGATGAACAGCTACCTGCTGAACAATGCCAACACGATCGGCATTCCGGCCTATCTCATCGGGAATGCGAATATTCACTATGAGCAGCCCTTGGCCAATAATGCCTGGTTCCGCTTCGCGAAGATGTATGTCGAGGTGAATAACATTGCTGATACGAAATATGCGGCGTCGGGTCAGGTGACATCGGCAAATAGTATGGTTTCCAATTCGACGCAGCTCTACTTCGCCGGCTATGGGCGATCCGCCTATGCCGGGGTTACGTTAGGGTTCTAATGGTCGTTCTGCGTGAGGGGAAACGAGTCTCTCACGTTGAAGGGGAGTCAATCATGGAAAAGACACTCTTGCGGGTTCATGAGGCGGCTGGGGACAGACTGGCTGACAGACGGAGGATGGACTTATGGAGTTTCTGAAGGAACTCGTCGAGTACGGTGTCATCGGGCTCTTGCTGGGGCTGAGTGTCTGGGCTATCGGGGTGGCGGTGGAGCGCTGGCTGTTCTACCGGCGGGTGGATGTCCGTCAGTTTCCCACGCTGGACCTGTGCGAGGTCGCGTTGACCAGGCGGCTGGTGGTGATCGGCACCGTGGCGGCCAATGCGCCCTACATCGGTTTGCTCGGGACGGTCCTCGGCATTATGCTGACGTTTCACACGATGGGTACGTCAGGTGCGTTGGCGGTGACGACGATCATGATCGGCCTGAGCCTTGCGCTCAAGGCCACAGCGGCGGGACTGCTGGTCGCCATTCCTTGCGTGGTCATGAACAACGTCCTCCGGCGCCGCGTCAGCGAACTCCTCGCGCAGTACAAGGTGCAGCATGGATCGTGAGCTGAATCAAATCAATGTTATTCCACTCGTGGATGTGATGCTCGTCCTTCTTGTCATCGTCTTGACGACAGCCACATTCATTACAGCCGGCCAGATTCCAGTCAATCTGGCCAAAGTTGCCACGGCCGGAGACCGGCAGGATACCCCGCTCATTATGACCGTCACGGCGGAGGGTGAATTGTTCGTGAACGATCGCTCGGTCACCGACGAGCAACTCGACGCCACGCTCCTCACCCATCCCCGCGAGTCGCTGGTTCTGGTTCGTGCCGACAAAGCTACGCGACTTGAGCGGTTTGTTACTATCGTCGATCGCGTTCGTGGGCTCGGCTTCCGACAGGTCAGTCTGGAGGTCATTCGCATGTGATCCCGATTATTCTCGCCTGGAGACTCGACGGATTTGTGATCAAGATTTTCACCGACCTCAGAGATCACGACAGCTCGTCCCATCGTGAGACTTGTAGCATCCGTGAGCAGGCGTCAATAGATAGGCGGACGGCTGTCGCGCATAGAAGTGACAACATGGAGAGCCCAGAAACGCGTTCTCGTGCGTTTCCGACGGTTTTCTTCGTTCTTGTCGGACGAGCTATACGTTCGGCGTGACGAAGTATTTTCAGCTGGGCGGGAAAGTCTAGCGCCGGCCCGTCCCCTCGATCGCTCGACAGGCGGAGGCTCGGGTCACCTGGGCCTCCGTTCCGCGCTCCGCTCGTTGATTTCGCGGGTGGTCCACCGTATAGTTGAACGGTCTGCCCGATTTGCCAGGAGCGCGACGTTGATTTCTTTTGCACGATACCGCCTCCTCATCGTTTTCGGAATATGTGTTTGGGGTTATCCCATCGTCGGTCCGATTCACGCTTCTCCTCCTAGCGATTCCAATAAACGTCCGGTCGAACGGGCCGCTGAGCTGTTCAAGTCCGGCGATACCGATGGCGCGATTGCCCTGTTGACGAAGGCCACGGAGCTCAATCCCTCCTCTGCCGAGGCCTACCACCTCCTCGGGCGGGTGTATTTTCACGGTAAGAAAAAGCCACACGAGGCCACTGACGCGTTCTTGCATGCGCTCAAGCTGAAGCCTGCCTATCCCGAAGCGTTGAACGATCTGGCGGAAGTGTATCTGGCACAGGGGAAGTCTGCGGAGGCGGAACAGGCGCTCAGGCGGGCCATCGAGATCGACCCCAGGCACGATGATTCCTATGTGGATTTGGCGAAGCTCTATGAGGGCCGGCGTGATGTGGCTGCCGCGGCAAAAACCTATCAGAGTCTGCTGGCGTTTCGTCCCGCCCATCCCGACGCGCTCTTCGGGCTGGCGATGTTGCATGAGGGCCAGGGGGAGAACAAGTCGGCTCACGATTTGTTGATGCGGTTGACGAAGGCGAATCCCAAACATGCCGATGCCTGGTATCACATTGGGCGCTTAGCGGAGCGGGGGAACGATTTGCTGGAAGCAGCCTACGCCTATAAGCAAGCTGTCGCGGCCAAGCCGGATCTGGTCGATGCCCACTATAATCTGGGATTCATCCTGCGAAGCCAGGGCAAGCCGGCCGATGCGGAGCGGGAATTTCTGGAGGTCCTGCGGTACCGCCCCGAGTATGCCGAAGCCCACATGAACTTAGGCGTGATCTATACCGGGCTGAACAGGCTTGAAGAGGCGGAACAGTCCTACGAGCGAGCTGTCGAGTTGAAGCCGGACTATGCGGAGGCCCATTACAACTTGGGGGTCTTCTATGAGTTGCATCGGAAAGACTTGGCGAAAGCGCTGGCGCAATATCACAAATACCGGAACCTCGGCGGGCGCGACGATCGCGTGGAGCGTATCGTCGGGCTGGGGAGTCGATGACCCGTTCGATGTTGTGACGGGCGGATGGTCGCAGTGATCATGGACGACAGCGTGATCGCCTCGGAGCCTGGCCGGTGCCCGAGGCGTTGTTATTTCCGGCGGGCGTACATCGATACAGCAGAGAGTGTTTTCTCGGCACATTGGCTATCATGAACGAGCAGGTTGATTCAGGAAAGGAGTCGCGTATGGTGAAGAGACAGGGTGCGCAATGGGCCGCGGTATGGGCGATGGTAGGGGTCGTGGTCTTGTGGGGCACAGTTGCCGCAGCCGCATCCCCCGAGTTGAAGGGGAAGTTCGAAATCCTCCAGGGCGAAGTGTCTACCCATACGCCTGGCAAGGTGAAGTTAATTGAGTTCGCCGATTTCTACTGTCCCCATTGTCACCGGTTCGACGGGGAAGGTTTGGCCCTGCTGGAAAAAGAGTTCGGGAGCAAGCTTGAGGCGACGATGGTGGGGTTCCCGGTGATTCATGGGAAATTACCGACCCCCTTCGACATGTATGAGCAGGCGAAGATGATGGGCAAGGGGAAAGAAATCAAAGCGGTCCTCTTTCGCACCATCCATAAAGACAAGATCACCGGCGTGCTGGACCGTTCGTTGCGGGAAGTCTTGATCAAGGAAGTCGGGCTCGACCCGAAAGCCTTTGAAGAGGGGATGGCCAGCGGGAAGCCGGCTAAGTTATTCGAGGACGGACGCAAGTGGGGCGAGCGCATCAAGGTGCAGCAGACCCCGACCGTGCTCCTCGATGGAAATATCAAGACGGAGACGATCGATCCGGAGAATATCAGGTTGATCATCCAGAGCATTCTGGATGGAGATAAGAAGAAGTGATGAAGAGCGGCCGCAGGCAGACGATCTCTTTGCTCCCAGAGCGCACACGATGAAACTGTGCTCGCTCGATGGGCGCAGTCGAGATCATCTGTCTGTGGCCACGGTTGGGGGTTGGTGTGGAAATCGATCCAATTTGCGGGATGACGGTCGATCCGGCTAGGGCGGCCGGCCATCATGACCATCGCGGTCAGCGCTATTACTTTTGTGGTCTGTCCTGCCTGGAACGATTCAAGGCCGATCCGGAGTTGGCGTTGCAGCCACAGCCGGTCAGTGCTGCGAAGCCAACCACAAGAAAACCCCTTCCGATGATGCAGCAAGCTCCGATCCTGACAGGAGCCATCGATCCCGTCTGCGGGATGAGGGTCCAGCAGGCCACGGCTGCCGGCTCCTCTGAGTATCAGGGGAAGACCTACTACTTCTGTGCCACGAGTTGCCTTGCCAAGTTTCGGGCGGACCCGATCCATTATCTGACTCCTCCTGAGCAGCGCGTGCTTCGCTCGATGCCGATTCCATCCGGTGGGGTGGTCGAGTACATCTGTCCGATGGACCCGGAGGTGCTTGAGAACAAGCCGGGGGCCTGCCGGATTTGCGGGATGGCGCTGGAGCCCAAAGTCGTCTCGCTCGAAGAGGAAGGGAATCCGGAGCTTGAAGAGATGAGCCGGCGGTTTTGGATCTGCCTCGGGCCTGCCCTCGTCGTTATGTTCTTAGCCATGGCCGAGATGATTCCTGGCCTGTCGCTACCACAGGCCTTCACCGGCTCCTCGAAGAACTGGGTGCAATGGCTGCTGGCGACGCCGGTGGTGCTCTGGGGCGGCTGGCCGTTTTTCCAGCGAGGCTGGATCTCGGTGGTGAATCGGGCCTCCAATATGTTCACGCTCATTGCCATTGGAACTGGCGCTGCCTATGGCTACAGCACGGTGGCCACTGTGGCTCCGGCGCTGCTTCCCGCTTCCTTCCGGCTGCATGACGGGTCGATCGCGGTCTATTTCGAGGCGGCGGCCATTATTACGGTGCTCGTCTTGCTCGGCCAGGTGCTTGAGCTGAAGGCTAGGAGCCAGACGAGCTCCGCGATTCGCGCCCTGCTCCGGCTGGCGCCAAAAACCGCCAGGCTCATCAAATCGGACGGGCAGGAAGAAGACGTGCCGCTCGAACAGATCCAGGTGGGCTATCGATTGCGCGTCAGGCCGGGAGAACGAGTGCCGGTCGATGGGATGGTCCAGGAAGGTTCGACGTCTGTAGATGAATCCATGATCACGGGGGAATCGATTCCTATCGAGAAAACCGTTGGAGATTCGGTGACCGGCGGGACCATTAACGGAACTGGCGGAATAGTGATGGTGGCGGAACGGGTCGGGCGAGATACGATGCTCGCCAGGATTGTGCAGATGGTCAGCGAGGCGCAGCGGAGCCGGGCGCCGATCCAGCGCATTGCGGATGTGACCGCGGCCTATTTTGTCCCGCTGGTTGTGGCTGCTTCGTTGATCACGGCAGTGGCTTGGGCGATCTGGGGGCCTGAGCCGAAGCTGGCCTATGCGCTGGTCAATGCCGTGGCGGTTTTGATTATCGCCTGTCCCTGCGCGTTGGGATTGGCGACGCCGATGTCGATCATGGTGGGGACCGGGCGCGGCGCGACGGTCGGCGTCTTGGTGAAGAAGGCGGAGGCGCTGGAGATTTTCGGCAAGGTGGATACGCTCGTAATCGATAAGACCGGGACCCTCACGGAGGGGAAACCGAAATTGCTGTCAGTGCATGTCGTGACGCCCTGGTCCGAGGCTGAGCTGTTGCGTCTCGCCGCGAGCCTTGAACGAAGCAGTGAGCATCCGTTGGCAGCGGCGGTGGTGGCGGGGGCGGAAGGGCGAGGGATCGCTGTTGTCCCGGTCGAAGACTTTCGCTCTGTGACGGGGAAGGGCGTGACCGGGACTGTGGCCGGTCGTCGCGTGGCCATCGGGACGGTGGCATTTTTACGCGATGACATCGGCCTGTCCGGCCAGAGCCTCACGCAGTTGGACGACGACGCGGCTGCGCTTCGTCATGAAGGGCAGACGGTCCTGTTTGTGGCTGTCGATGGGCAGGCTGCCGGCATTCTGGGCGTGGCAGATCCGATCAAGGCTTCTACTCATGCCGCTGTGCAGGAACTCAAGGCCGAAGGTATCCGCATCGTCATGCTGACGGGTGATCATCACGATACGGCTGAGGCAGTGGCCAGGCAACTCGGCATTGAGGAGGTTCTGGCGGATGTCCTGCCGGAGCAAAAGGGCCAAATCATCGCCCGTCTCAAGTCGCAAGGCCGTGTGGTGGCGATGGCGGGAGACGGCGTTAACGATGCGCCGGCCTTGGCGTTGGCCGATGTCGGGATTGCGATGGGAACCGGGGCGGACACGGCCATCGAGAGCGCGGGGATGACGCTGGTAAAGGGGGATCTGCGCGGACTGCTCCGTGCGCGGAGGCTGAGCCAGGCCACGATGCGGAACATCCGGCAAAATCTCCTGTTCGCCTTTCTCTATAATGTGATCGGGGTGCCGGTTGCGGCAGGCGCGCTCTATCCGGTCTGGGGCATCCTCTTGAGCCCCATGATCGCCAGTGCTGCGATGACGTTTAGCTCCGTGTCCGTTATCTCCAACGCACTCCGGCTGCGCCATGTGGAATTGTAAGTGCGCCTTCGACGCATGCATGCTAGGCTACGGTCGTTTGTCGGTGATCGAGCGGAGACAAATTTCATGAAGGATCGTGGCATGTTTCGAGTAAATTTTCTTTTGCGACTCGTGATCGGACTCTGTCTGGGGAGCTCGATCGTGACCGGGACTGTTCTGGCCGGCGCCCGTGCGATCCCTGTGGCGGGCGGAGGCGATCTCCAGGCGCAGGTCAAGGCGACCGCAACCAAAGTGACTCCCGCTGTCGTCAGCATCGGGTCAACGGTGATGGTGCGGGATCAAGCTTTCAGCGACGAAGGGCTCCCGTTCGGCCTGTTCAAGGACGCCCCGCCGCGCCGTCAATATGGCCAGGGTTCCGGCGTGATTGTGTCGCCGGACGGGTACATTCTGACGAATAACCATGTCATTGCCGATGCGGTCGATGTGGAAGTGATTCTCGCAGACCGGCGGCAATATAAAGGACGAGTGGTGGCCACCGATCCGAAGACCGACGTGGCTGTCGTGAAAATTCAGGCGACGAATCTCCCGACCGTGACCTGGGGGGATTCGAGCACGCTTGCCGTCGGAGAATTTGTGCTCGCGATCGGCAATCCATTGGGGTTGAGTCGCAGTGTGACGTTCGGCATTGTCAGCGCCGTCGGCCGCGCCGATGTCGGAGTCGCCGACTTCGAAGATTTCATTCAGACCGATGCGCCGATCAATCCCGGCAACTCTGGCGGAGCCTTGGTGACCATCAACGGAGAGTTGGTGGGGATCAATACGGCCATCGCCAGTCCGACCGGCGGGAGCGTCGGCGTGGGCTTTGCCATTCCGAGCAATATGGCCAGGGCTGCCATGCAGAGCCTGCTCAAGACCGGGCGTGTGGTCCGAGGATTTCTCGGCGCTTCGACGCAGGATGTCACGCCTCTGCTCGGCAAGATTTTTCGCCTACCCGATGTGAAGGGCGCAATCGTGACCGATGTGCAGGCCAAGGGGTCGGCCGAAAAAGCCGGCCTCAAACGCGGTGATGTGGTGGTGCGATTCGACGGGCATGACGTGATGGACAGCGGACATCTCCGGAACCTCGTGGCCGCCTCGACGATCGGGAGTAAGCACCGGTTGGATCTCCTGCGCGAGAGCAAACCGTACCAGGCTGACCTGGTGGTGCAGGAGGCGCCGCGTGAACGGACCAAGAAGAGCCAGACCCCATCGGCCGCAGTCTCCACGGTGCATCCTCTCGCCGGCGTGGTCTTCGACGATGTGACCGTGCCGCTGGCCCGGCAGATGGATCTGGCCGTCACCAGCGGAGTAGTGGTGACTGATATTGAGGAAGGCAGTCTGGCCGAATCGTCAGGCCTTCAGCCCGGCGATGTGGTGCTGGAGCTTAATCGTCAGCATATTTCCAGCTTCGCTGTATTTCAGCGGCTAGCCGATCCGATGAAACCCTCCGATCTTGCGCTCCTGCTGGTCAACCGGCAGGGGAGCGTTCTCTACATCCCGATTCAATCAGAATAAGCGTGCGCGGGGCGGCCAGGCCGCCTCACGTGCTCGCGCAACGCGCACGCTCAGAAGGTGCTCGTTGGACGCGCGCAGTCTGAGGCGGCCTGGCCGCCCCGCTTTGGGAGAGAAAAAATCCAAAGCGAAGGCGCACGATGAAGTTCTGCCCGCTAGACACCCTCAGCCCAAGTTAACAGCCCCCTGTTGAAGAAATAGATTTCCGCCAACTGCGCTCCGCTTGACTGTGGCGATTCGTCGTTGATTTGCGCCTCACATGATGCTACGTTTTTAAAAGACGTGCTACTTGCGGGGGGGGGTACCATGAAGAAACTGATTCGATTCGGCGTGTCGCTGGACCAGCATCTGCTCGACAGTTTTGATCGGCACATCAAGAAGCGAAAATATACGAATCGCTCGGAGGCGTTGCGGGACCTGATTCGGGACAATCTGGTCGGGCAGGAGTGGGATGACGACAAAGAGACGATCGGGACGATCACGTTCGTCTACGACCATCATGTGCGCGACTTGAGCAGGAAGCTCACCGACATTCAGCACCGCTACCAGCCCCTTATTGTGTCCGGGATGCATGTGCATCTCGATCATGACCATTGCTTGGAAGTGTTGGTCGTGAAAGGCAAGGGCTCTGCCATCAGGAAGGTTGCCGATACTCTCATCGGGACCAAGGGAGTTAAGCACGGGAAGCTGGCAACGACCACCACGGGAAAAGATTTGAGCTGAGCGTCCTTGTGAGTCTTCGTAGCCTCTTCCTCCATCTCACTGCATTGTTGTTCCTTGTCTCCTCTGCTCTCGCCCACGATCCTGACGCTGAGATCGTGGAGGTGTCAGAGGTGTCTATCGTCGGCGCTCGCCCGGTGGCCGCGTCCTCGCAACAGTTCATTCCCGATAAGGAATATCTTCTCCAGCCCCAGGGCCGGCCAGCCCAGGTGTTGCGGCTGATCCCAGGGATGATTACGATGGAGCATTCCGGCGGAGCAGGTAAGGCCGATCAATATTTCCTGCGCGGGTTCGATGCCGATCACGGCACCGATGTGGCCTTCTTTGCCGATGGCATGCCGATCAACCTTCGTTCCCATGCACACGGACAGGGCTATACGGATCTCAACTTCATCATTCCTGAAACCATCGAGGGACTCGATGTCTCCAAGGGGGCCTATCTCCCAGAGTTCGGAGACTTCGCCACAGCCGGGGCGGTGAATTTTCGTACCCGGGAGGTGGTGAAGGAAGGCGTCATGCAGCTGTCGAGCGGTCAGTTCGATACCCAGCGCCATCTCTTGATGTTCTCTCCCACCACAGACAAGGTTCGAAGCCTGATCGCGGCGGAAGGCTATTACACGAACGGGCCGTTCCAGAACGACAACCGGTACTTCCGCGCGAATCTGCTAGGCAAGATGACGATGAATCCGACAGGCCGCTCCGAGCTCGGCGTGACGGGGACCTTTCACAAGGCCCAGTGGAATGCATCGGGAGAAGTTCCTCTGCGAGCGGTGACGGACGGAACCCTGGACCGTTTCGGGTCGCTTGATCCATCGGAAGGCGGCAACACGACTCGTTCGACTGCTCGCCTGAACTATCATTACGATACGCCATCCGGCGGCCGCTTCTTCGCCGATGCCTACGGACAATATTACAGGTTCGATCTCTATACGAATTTCACCTTCCTGCTCAACGACCCGGCCAAGGGAGACGGTATTCAACAGTCCGACCGGCGCGTCGTCTATGGCGGGGATGTCGGCTATCGCCAAACGGGAACCTTCATGGATGCTGAGAGCGCCGTGACGGTTGGCGTCCAAACGAGGGTGGATGACATCCATGCGCGATTGGGGACGCAGGTGAAACGGAATCCGCTCGGCACGACGACCGATAGCGATGTGATGGAGGCGTCCTATTCGCCTTTCGTGAAAGCGGAGATCCAGCCGGTCTCCTGGATGCGACTGGTCGGAGGGGTGCGGGGGGAATTTTTCACGTTCGACGTGCGCAATCGTTGCCCGACCTGTGCGGAGCAGGCGGCCGGCCGTACCACGTCAGGGTTGGTCCTGCCAAAGGCCAACATGATTTTCGGACCCTGGCTGGGGACAGAGCTCTTTGCGAATTATGGCGAGGGGTACCATAGCAACGATGCCCGCTCGGCAGTCGCCCCTGGTTCGGTTCCATTAGCCCGCGCGAGAACCTATGAGGTGGGAGTCCGTTCGAGGCCTTGGGGGCCGGATGGAGTTGAACTGACTGCGACCTTGTGGGCGATTGATCTGCAATCCGAGCTGGTGTTTGCCGGCGACGATGGAACGACCAGAATCCGTGGCGCGACGACACGTCGGGGCCTGGAGGTTGCCGCGCGAGGGCAAGTCTGGGGTCCCCTGTCATTCAACGGCAGCCTGACCTGGAGCCGCGCCAGGTTTGAGGATGGAGCGTCTGTGCCTAATGCGCCGGAGCTGACAGCCTATGGAGCCCTGTTGCTCCGTTGGCCGGAAGGGCTGACGTCGCAAATCCAGGCGACCTATTTGGGGGGCCGGTCGTTGGACGAGAATCTGAAGGCTCCTGCATGGGTGGATATCGATCTGTCCGAACGATACCGGCTTCCGATCACGCTCCCGCATGGCAGGATGGAAGCCTTCCTGTTTGTGCAGAACCTCCTCGATACGAAGTGGGAGCAAGCGACTTTTGGGTTCCGTTCCCGTTTGGCCGGTGAGCCGGCCAGCGGGGCCAGGGATATCCATTTCGTGCCAGGGAGTCCGCGGTTTTTTATGGGTGGCGTGGCATGGTATTTCTAGTCGACCGCTGAAAACGACTTCCAACTTCGTTCTCGTCTCGAAAGCATCCTCAACGTACCCCTGAGGGTACGCTTCCGGTGCTTTCTTCGCCTGCGGCCTTGTTGGAAGATCGTTTTGAGCGGTCTATAGTGAGGCCTCCATGAAGTCTAAGCACAAGATCCTTTCACGTACCTATTTCAACCGCCCAACGGTCACGGTGGCGCGCTCGCTCATCGGCAAGTATCTCGTGCGGGTCAACGATGGGCGTCGTCTTGAGGGGAAGATCGTCGAAGTCGAGGCCTATGTCGGGCCGGAGGACAAGGCCTGCCATGCGTCGAAAGGGAGAACGTTACGGACGGACGTGATGTTCGGCGGCGGAGGGATCGCCTACATCTATCTCATTTACGGGATGTACCATTGTTTGAACGTGGTGACGGAGCGGGAGGGGTTTCCTTCAGCCGTCTTGATCAGGGCGATTGAACTTGATGGAGAATTGATCGATGGACCAGGGAAGCTTTGCCGCGCGCTGCAGATCGATCGTAGTCTCAACCGCGCAAACCTCACGTCCGGCGAATCTCTCTGGTTCGAGGATCGAGGCGAATCGGTGAGGCGTGGATCGATAGAGGCCCATCCACGAGTCGGGGTCGATTACGCGGGCGAGTGGGCGAAGAAACCCTGGCGATTCCGGCTGCGGAGCGTTTCAGCCTAGCAGGATGCTGAAAAAGTCTGCCAGCGGCGTTCTCGCTTCACGAAGAGGCTCAACGCTGTCGGAGGTCGGAAATACTGGAGGGGACTTTCCGTTCGCCAAGATTCATGATAAAGGCGAACGGCTCACACGAAGTGCGGTTTGTACCTCCTCGCCTCTTCGCTCGCTGCGGCCTTGCTGGACGGCCTTTTTGAGCATCCTGAGGTGATTCTGGCCCCAGCACCGTACGGAATATTTTCGCCATGTTTTCCGTATCCACCGAGTTTTTCCGCAGCCTGCCAGACGTGAGCCCGCCGCACAAAAAAACAGGGGGGCGCCGGATAGACCCGGCACCCCCCTGTCTGTCTTTTGCGGAACGACTTGACTAGTTGATCTTGCGATCGCCGGTGATCTTCGTGGCAGACGTGACCGGGGGAGCGATCTTGATCTGCGGACCCTGGACGTTCGGAAGACGGCCTGCGCCCTGTCCTTCCGTGATCCGAGCATTATCAGACTTGTTCAGGTGCTGTTCGCTGTGCTTGATGGAGTCCGTGGACTTGAGCAACGTGGATTCGCCACGCGCATCGGATTGGCCGGGATCGTTGGCGGTTGGCTGTCCCGTCACAGGGCTTCCGCTGTTCTTCATCGGATAGCCTTCGTGCTTGGGGAGGAGCGAAGGATTCGCAGAGGCCATCGACAAGGCAAACAGGACGCCGGAGACGGTCGCAACAGTACCGATTACGATCTTCATGAGCCTACTCCTTTGAATAATGGTGGCCGGAGAAAATGCGTTTTAGACTACAAGTTCAAATCAAGTGGCGGGAATCATAGCCAGGGGGGGGTGGGTCTGTCAAGGGCGAAGAAGGGGGGCGTAGTCAGGCGGTCCTTCTTGCTCGCAGAACGCGCACGATGAAGCTGTGCTCGTCCGATGCGCGCAGTGAAGGACCATCTGACTGCGCCCCCCTAGGGTAAGGTTGGGGAAATGAGAAGGATGGGAGGGGAGGGTGGCCTGTTGGCCTCCTGTGCTCGCGCAACGCGCAGGGGCTCGTCTGTCTGGTTGGATGGTCTTTCTGGTCTATCTGGTTCTTCTGGATGAATTTTCGGTCCGACCAACCAGACAAACCTGATAGACGAGATAGACCAGATGAACCAACCTCCGTTCGCCGTGCGCAGTAAAAGGCAGCCTCGGCCATTCCCCTAAAGAAAGACATGGAGAGCTCCCTAGTGACGTTACGACAGCAATGATGTACAGTCATGGCCTCAACTGCGGCTCTGGTAGTGTTTGCAGTCCGCTGGACGGATTTTGGACCCCTGTACGGAGGTACTGTTACGCGGATCCGCCTAAACATAGTTAGCGATGCAGATGGAAACACTGGAGAAAATTGAAAAGGCTGTGATTGCGTCGGAACGACTTCTCAATGATTCTTACCAACATTTTCGCGAATCAAAGACAGAGGATGAGTTGCGGTTCCATGCACTCAAACTGCAAATAACCATCCTGCAATTTGAAGTCGCCTCTGAATTCGAGCAGGTCATTCGTCGCCCACCGAGCGGTTTCGCTGCTCAAGTAGCCCTGAAAGATATCCTTCACAAAATAGTTGAGTATGATCGAACATTGCGAGGCAGCCATATAAAGAAAATACTCGACTATGCCGCGATGCGAGGTGTTTCGCATGTCAAGGGTGAGATCAGCAAGATTTCGAAAGAATGGAGCAAAAAGCTCAAAGCTATCGAGTCGTTTACCACATTGCGAAATAAGTCGACTGGTCATTACGATAGCGATATAGACGCACAAGTCAGCGCAATAGAAGCAATCGATGGCGACGAGGCGATTGACGTTATATTCTCGTTTCTGTCGTTTAATTACGAAATTACAGGCGTGCTCCGTGACATTGTGGTTAACCCCGCGAGGTTCTGTGAGTGCTAACGGCCACGCTACTAAAGACAGCGCCAAATTTCGCTACGTTTATACAATGATGGCGCTAACTTATCGTTCGAGGGGGACTGGTCAAAAGCTGCGCTTTTGCGAGACCCCTCAACTCAAACGCTAGAACCACAACAGGCATCGTGAACGTTTACCTCGAAATCGATGACGCCCTGAAAGAAAGCCTAAGGCTTTGGCGTTATATGGACTTGGCCAAATTGATCTCGTTACTCGAAACGGAAGAGATTTGGCTCGCAAGGGCGGATACGTTTAAGGACCGCCATGAAGGCCGCTTTCCTGATGAGATGCGAAGGTGGACAGAAAAGGCTTACGAAAGCTTTTCAGCTGACGATCCTTCTCCAGTCAAGGATGCTGACGACTTCCAAGACTATTTACTCAAAAATACTTTCGTTAGCTGTTGGCACAAAAACATCGACGAGAACATGGTGATGTGGGAAATCTACGGACGAGACACCAATGCAATTGCGGTTCAAACGACCGTAGGTCGCATAAACGACAGTATCGACTCGTCCAGGCTTAGTGGTCATTCCCTTCTTCTCAAGCCTGTGGTCTACGAAAAATCCGAAGATGTGCAGGGAGTATTAAACTACGAAGAGTGCTTCTTCAGGAAGCGTCCACACTTTGCATTCGAGGAAGAGGTGAGGATTTCTCTTGATACTTATTCACGCACGAACCCCACCAAGGGCACTCCTTACGGCTATGGTTTGCCAGCTCTAATAAACGTCTTAGTAGAGTCTATCTATGTTCATCCCGATAGTTCTGATTGGTTTGTGGACGTCGTAAATTCAATTACCAAACGCTATGCAGTTCATGCGGAAGTCAAACGGGGCTTGTTCGGAAACAAGTAGTTCTAACTTTAGGCGCAGCGGACAGGCGAAAGCAGTCTTGAGCGTCTTCGCAACTGCCCCGCGCACCTGCCGATGACCATAACGTTAGCTGGCATCAGTCATATTATTTGGAAAAGACCAACGGATTCACTTCCCACAGATCTACGTCTCGTGGTCTGTATGCGATCGTTCACGCTGAAGCCGAGTGAGGCTTTCTCCTTCCTGAGCTACTCAACGAAACGTACATAACCATCGGAACTGGCAGCTTTGGAGCCGGATACGGAGCGATGCGGGTTAAGGCTTCGATGGATCGCACGAGTGGTGTAGCAGGCGAGTATTCCCGCAGGACGCTCAAAAAGCCTGTCCATCAAGGCCGCAGTCGATGAGCGCACCGGAGGCGTAGCCTTGGGCTACGTTGAGGATGCGTTCGAGACGAGAACGATGTTGGCGGGATTTTTCAGCGTCCTGCCCGGTTAGGCCGGGCGGCGTGTGGGCGGTCTGCGTCCTCGTCCTCGGTAGGACGGTCCGCGGCTGAGACCTGGGAGACGGATGGTGACGGTGGTGCCTTCGCCTGGCGCGCTGCCGATGGCAATCGAGCCGCCATGTTCTTCGACGATCTTCTTGACCGTGGCGAGACCCAGGCCTGTGCCAGCCCGCTTCGTGGTGAAGAACGGTTCAAAAACCTTGTCGACGATTTCTGCCGGAATGGGCGCTCCGTCGTTCTTGATGAGGATCTGATCCTCCACGCCGCGCCCCGCGCGATGCTGGGTGATCTGGATATGGAGATGGCCCCCCGGGCTCATCGCCTCGCCGGCGTTCTTGAAAATACTCAAAAAGACTTGCTGGAGTTTGGATTCGTCGCCGCGGACCGGCGCGATCATCGTCGCATAGTCCTTGGTCACCTGGATTCTTGTAACTTCGAGGTCGGTTGCGACCACCGTGAGCGCGCTTTCGATGACTTCGGGGATGCGGAGGAGCCGTCGATTCAGTTCGAGCGGTTTCGCAAAGTCCAAAATCTCGTTCAGGATGGCTTCGACGCGGATCAAGTCGCGCATCGCGTTCTCGACGCGTGTCTGGGGGTCGAAGTCGAGGATGCCTTCACCCGTGACTTCTTCCAGTTGCGCGCGGATCGAGGCGAGGGGCTCCCGCACTTCTGTCGCGAGGAACATGCTGAACTCGCCGATGGCGGCCTGTCGCTCCTGCTTTCTGATGATGGGCTCAGAAGAGTCCGGAGCTGTGGCCTCTCCTGGCGCGCCTTCTTGGCCAGTGGCCTGGGCCTGGCTGGCCGGTACTGATACCGGGGCCTGGAGGATTTCTGCAATCTTGACGATGATCGGTTCGAGCGTACGGGCATCCGTCTGTTGGTACCGTCCGGCTTCTTTCGAGGCCAGGGTGATGGTGCCGCCCACTTGTCCCCGGACGAAGAAGGGCACGACGAGCGAGGAGAGCAGCCGGTCCTTGAACAGATATTTGTGATCGAGGAATCGCCCTTGTGTGGAGGCGAGGTCGTGATCCACGCGCGGCTTGCGATGGCGAACCGCCCAGCCGGAGGCGGAGCTGTCGAGCGTGAGGCGGTGGCCCGGCTTCAGATCTTTCTTCCCGTCTTTCTGTTCGCTCTTCAGATCGCCGGCCATGCCCAGGACTTCGACGTTGCCCGCGAGGGGGTCGTAGTGGCAGGCCCAGATGCGATCGTAGGCGACGTATTGGTTGGCATCCGTCAAGGCGGCGATAATTTTATCCTGGAGTTCCGGCGTGAGCTGCGACACCGGCGCCGCAAACAGCTCTGCGGGAGAGGGTGGCGGAGGGACCGGCTCGTGCGCGACGAAGGGTCGGCTGAGCACGACGTTCATATCGAACAGGCCGTCGCGCTCCAGCGCTTTCGTGACCTCGTCGCTGGCCTGCTCCATCAAGCTCTTCTCTTTTTTCGCGAACGTGGCGCTCTCTTTGCGCCCGATGACGAGGAAGCCGTAGGTTTTATTGCGATACCGGAGGGGCACAGCGAGCATCGATTTCGCGCCCGGCGTAATCAGGCGGAGGCGAATGGTGCGTCCATCCTCCTGATTGTTCGAGGCCGCTGCGGCCGCGACGGCGGGAGCTGAGAGTGTCCGGAGGATCGCTTGCGTGTCGCGCGGGGTGAAGCCCCGTGCCGCATGGCCGACCAGCGGGCCTTGTTCCCGGTGGAATACGGCGGCCAGCGCGGCGTCGACCGGCAAATCGTTCAGCACGGCCGTCAAGGTCCGCTGAAGCTGCGTCTCGGGAATTGGTTTGCTGTGTGGGGCTGTGGGTGTCATTCGTGAGTTTGGGTGGACTAGCGCACACATTGTAACAACGTGCGCCGAGCAATTCAATGAAAAGGAATGGGCTTGTTATTCGTCTGGGTTGATGATTTTAGGTGGACGTTGTTGGGGGAAGGACTGCGGCTCCGGTTGGCGCGGTTCAGCGGTCCAGGCATTGAGGATCGTGGTGACCAGACTGATCACCACCGCGCCGCCGACGGCCGGCCAGAATCCCGTGACGGTGAATCCCTTGACGAGATAGGCGGTGAATTCCAGTAGCAGGGCGTTGACCACAATGAGAAAGAGTCCCAACGAGAGGACGATCAAGGGGAGGGTCAGCACAAAGAGAATGGGCCGGACCAGGAGATTGAGAAACATGAGCACGAGGATGGCGGCGATTCCGGCAGGGATCGAGTCGACCTCAATGCCTGGCACGGTCATGACGGCCAGGAAGACCGCGATTCCCGTGACCAGCACGCGGGTGGTGACGGCCTGAAGCCCGCCGTGAAAGAGGTAGTTATGAATTTCTCGCGTCACACGAACGGTTGGCATAAATCACCTTGCTTGAGTGGGCGCCGGTTGTGCCGGGCTTGGCATACGTTTGCCTGATGCGTAATGGACTTCGGTTGCGGTCAGGATCTTGTTGGTCTTGGTCGCTTCGATGACGACGCGATCTCCCACCGAAGGCATATTGGCGCCTTTCGGATTGCCCTTCTCTCTGAACCGGGTTTGTTTGTTGACGTGCACGTCAACGGTCTGGCCTTTGGGCGTTTTGATTTCGAGGTGCGTTGCGTCAATGGCCGTCACCGTGCCGAGTACATGTTGCCCGCTGCCGTGGGCAAAGGCGGTGGCGGAGATGAGGCACAGGGCGCAAGCGAGAAGACTCCGGTACATCATGTTGAATCGGTCCTTTTTCATACAAGCGGTCGCTTAATGCTGATGGCCGCTCTCCGGCTGTATCGCCGCAGAGTCGTTGCCCTGGAGGAATTGGTCGAACGCGGCTTCCTCTTCCAGGTCTTTCTTCGTTTTGGGATTGAGGGCCTTCATCTGGTCGAGCTCTTCTGTTGTCAGTTGCGGGAGGTGGCGAAGGAAGTGGACCAGCTTCCAGCTGCCCAGGTCCTGGGCCGGGTCGCCTCCGCCCCAGGCCGGCATGGCGGTGAAGCGAATGCCGTTGTGAATGACCCAGAAGAGTTCCCCGTCGGACATCGATTGTGTCTCGGGCAACCGGAGGTCCGGCGCCTTGGGGTACACATTCTTGCCGATAGGCGTCTGGCCGCTCCCGTCGTTGGCATGGCAGACCGCGCAATGGTCGGCGAAGTGGGCCAATCCTTCCTGCAAGAGATCCGGGCTGAGCGGGACAGGGTTGGGGCTGTTCCGTTGCTCGAGCGGGATGGCGAGATGCCGAATCTGGCGCGCCATAAATATCTCGATCGCCTGGGGTTCCGTCTTCGCGCTAAAGCCGGTGGTGAACAATCGATAGCCCAGCCAGCCGAACGTCGTCGCGCCGGCCAGTACTACAAGAAGGATGACTATCAGGAGCTTGGTTCGCATCGTATCGCCTCGGACTGCACTATACAAAATTATTCCGAGTTATTGCCACCAGCAGGCCCAATGGCTAGGGATTGCCGGGTTCGAGCGGTTTGAGAAGCCGGAGCAGGAGCAAGACGGTTACGGGAACGTACATCAGCAGGCCTGTCATGCCGAGCAGCGATTCGCCGATCCAGAAGGTCACGCCGAGGTTAAAGGCCAGCACTCCATAGTACAGACCGACGCCGAGGAGGAGCCTGGCGGTGACGGAGTCGCTGGCAGGGAAGGCTGGTTTCGGGAGCCGCCGGTCGAATCGAAAGTAGATGGAAAGGGAAATCAGTCCGACCACGGCCCAGCCGACATAGTTCGCGAGGGGCACGCCGAAGTGGGTGCCGGGGTCCGGGTAATAGTAGATCTTGCCCAGGAACCAGCGGTCGCCTCGCAAGGCGACCGGATCGATGGCCATGTCGATGAAGGCATAAAACAACGCTGTGACGAGGAGGGCTGCCCAGCCGGTGCGGGTGGCGCGATCGAAGCGGAGCTGGGTGAGCCAGCTTCTGGAGCGGTCAGAGGAAGGACGGACCGGGAGCAGAAAGCAGAGTGTCAGGCAGTAGGCCGCGTAGAGAAGAAAGCTGAACGAGATCGAGTCCATGAAGGGGATGTTGGAGAAGTAGAGCTCCTGCCCCACGGTTGACCCGTTGTAATGGTACCAGCCGAAGGGAATTCCATTGCGCGTGGATGAAAATTCGCAGACGAAGGCCGTGGCCCAGCTAATCAGCCAGAACCGCCAGGTCCTGGGCCAGCCGATCAGCTTGATCGCGGCGAAGAGGAACGCCGCCAGAAAGACGAAGACGTAGGGGCGGAGGAGGACGGTTTTGAAAAAGAGAGCCAGGAGGTCCATAGAGAAGAGCCTTCAGCTTTCAGCAATCAGCCGTCAGCTCAGACCTGAAAGCTGAGAGCTGATGGCTCACTGCTTTTGTTACACATATTTATGATCTCGGAACCATTGGACGGCTTTCCCAAGCGCGACTTCCGGCGGCGTCTGCGGGATGCCGAGCTCTCTGATCGCCTTGCTGCAATCGTAGTGCATCTTGTACTTGGCCATCTTCACCCCTTCGAGCGGAATGCGGGGTGGCTGGCCTGTGAGGTTGGCGATCCATTGATTGAGGTAGGCCAGGGGGAGAATCGCCAGGCGCGGCACTTTGATCGTGGGCGCCTTGACGCCGGTCAGGCGGCTCAAAATCTCGAATACCTCGCGCAACATCAAGTTTTTGTTGCCCAGAATGTAGCGCTCGCCGATCCGGCCCTTCTCCATCGCTAGCAGATGGCCGGCTGCCACGTCATCGACGTCCACAATGTTCATCCCGGTTTCGATATAGGCGGGCATGCGGCCCTTCATGAAATCCACGATGATCTGCCCGGTCGGGGTCGGCTTCACATCGCCTGCGCCGACCGGGGCGCTGGGGTTTACGATGACGACCGGCAGCCCCGCCTTCGCGAGCGTCAAGACCTCTTGCTCGGCCAGGTACTTCGACCGTTTGTAGTGGCCCGCCATCTGATCGAGCGAGACGGGCGTCTCTTCCGTCCCGAGCCCTCCGCCTGGTGGGAGGCCGATGGCGCCGATGGTGCTGCAGTAGACGATCCTGTCTGTGCCGATGGCACGGGCCGCTTCCATGAGATTTTTTGTGCCGGTGACGTTGACGTCGTAGAAGATCGAGGGATCTTTGGCCCAGAGCGCATAGTGCGCTGCCACATGGTAGAGCTGCTGGCAGCCGGTGAGGGCCTTGCGCAACGAAGCCTGATCGCGCAGGTCGCCCTCGACCCGTTCGACGGTCAAATCTTGAAGATTTTGGAGGTCGGATTCTCCGCGGGTCAGGACCCGGACGTCGATGCCTCGGCTCACCAGCGCGCGTGTGACCGCGCCTCCGATAAAGCCAGTTGCCCCTGTAACGAGCGCCTTCATAAGAAGTGCTGAGTGCTGAGTGCTGAGAGTTGAATGGGGAGAGGCGAGATGCGTTGAAGCGGATAGGAGTAGTCCATAAACATAAGTGGTCTTGTCATTGACTCAGCACCCATGTCTCAGCACTCAGCACTAATTTTTCCGTGACGTGATATAGCGCGCGATTTCACTGAGCGGCTCGGCGGCTGGGCCGAACGAGGAAAGGCGCGCGATGGCGCGGGCCACACAGTCGTCCGCCAGTTTCCTGGCTCCCTCGGCTCCGTAGAACGTCGGGTAGGTTTTCTTGCCCCGTTCCGCGTCGGTGTTGGGATTCTTGCCCAGTTCCTCGCGCGTCCCCGTCACGTTGAGCACATCGTCCGCAATTTGAAAGGCCAGTCCGACATCCTCGGCATAGCTCGTGAGGTCGTCCAGTTGGCGGTCGGTTGCGCCGGCGGCAATGGCGCCCATCCGCACCGCGGCGCGGATCAACATGCCGGTTTTATGTTTATGAATGTTCTGGAGCGTTGCGAGATCGATGTCTTTGTTCTCGGCTTGGATATCGAAGACCTGCCCTCCCACCATCCCCACGTTTCCCGATCCATAGGCCAGCTCTTGAATCAGCCGCACTTGGCGAGCCGGGTCGCAGCCTTTCATGAGATCAGGACGGCTGCAGAGATCGAAGGCCATCGTCAGCAGGGCATCGCCGGCCAGGATCGCCATGGCGTCGCCATAGACCTTGTGGTTCGTCGGTTTCCCGCGGCGGAAGTCGTCGTTGTCCATCGCGGGCAGGTCGTCGTGAATCAGGGAGTAGGTATGGATCAGCTCCAGCGAGCAGGCGACCGGCATCAATCCAGGCGCCGGCTGCCCCACCGCTTCTGCCGCGGCCATGGCCAGGATCGGGCGGACGCGCTTTCCTCCCGCCATGAGACTGTATCTCATGCTCTCGTGGAGCGTGGCGGGCGGCGTGGTGGCGCTGGGCATGACGGAATCGAGGAACCGATCCACGTCGTTTCGCTTCTGTTCAAGGTAGTCTTTGATGTTCATGAGCGTGAAGATGGAGGTTGTGGTGTCTGGTAATGAGAGTCGGCTGGGGAGAGTAACAAACAGGCTGGGGGCTGTCAAACCGTGAGGCGTGAGACGTAAAAGGTGAAACGTGAAAGGTCAGAAGCAAGAAGTGTCACGGCTTCTGCGCCCCTTGCCTCTCGCTGCTTGCCTTCGCTATACTCCGCACCATGAGTATCAGGAAAGCGGGTGGAGATTGGGAGCCGATGTTGTTGGGGATTGAGCCCCGCAACTGCAAGGTCTGCAAGGAAGGGCTCTACCGCAACAAAACGTTTTTCTCCGGCGGGTGGTCTCGCTGCACCCTGTGTGACGAGTTCGTCCATTACAGCTGCCTGGCCAGCGGCAAAGTGACATTCCTGAAAGTTCGTCCCCGCGTATGCAAGGCCTGCCGCGCCGCCCAAGAGGGCAGTCCCTCTCTTTCGCCGAAGGAAGAGACTCCCGTGGCCGTCGGGTCGTGACTCCCAGCTCACAGTCCAGTCCAGTGGAAACCCGTCCGGGCTGGCATGCCTTTTTTTCCGACTCAGTCCGCTTCGTTCTGGCGCCGTTGATTCTCTTCTTCAGTGGATTTTTCACGGCGAACTTCATTGCCAGCGGCGCCTACACCTGGCCGCGAACAAGCCGGACCTTGGCGCTGACTCTCACCGTGCTGATTCTCTCCCGTGAATTCGTCTACAAGGAGCAACTGTCGCGCAACGGGTCGACGGACCGAGCCAGGTCGGCATTGCTCTATTCTTGCGTGCTCCCCTATGGGCTTGGCCTGCTGGTGATGCTGATCCTTTGGGCTCTGTAGCCCGTTTTGTTCATTTGGTCTATCTGGTTTGTCTGGTTTTTGCTTGAACGAAACTAACCAAATGAACCAGATCAACCAGACTAACCTGCTTGGGCGCGAGGACAGGTAATGGCAGAGACAATTCGCGGCGGAGCCTTTCTCCAGCAATGTTGGTCGGTGCATCCGCTTTGTCTGACGGTCAAACGCGTCGAGCCGGAGCGCATTGTGGTGCTCACGTGCAGTTCTTGCCGCATGGTCCATCGGGTAACTACCGGCGCGATTACCAGGCAGGCATCGGCAGCCGAGTCCGCCTTGTCTGAGGCTGGGTCTGCGGAACAAGATGCGCTCGCGGCGCTCAAGACCTGCATGGGGACTCATATGTCGGCCCTGTCGGTCCGTGAGATGGACGTGTTTCAGGATGCCCTGTGGGTCCGTTGTGCGGAATGTCGGGCGCAGTACGACTTGACGGTCTCCCAGTTCGAAACGCAGCAGAAATAGCGCAGCATACTTCGATCCGTTCATCCAGCCTACTCATAGCTATGTCATTACCCTTCACAGCAGAAGAAGCGGCCTTGCTGGCTGATCAGCAGTTCTTTCGCGCCAAGGCGAAGATCATGGCCAAGGTGCGGCATGATCTCACGGCCACCCATGCGGCGTTGAAAGAGGAGGTCTCGGCGGTTTCTCTCCTGACCCCGCCGGATTTCAATCCCGCCAACTGCCATTTCGTGAAGGGTGAACATCTCGAGCTCTTTCCCTATCAATATCTGGATTTTCCGAAACATTTTCATGCCTCGAACGTCTTTGCCTTCCGGACGCTCTTTTGGTGGGGGCACCATGTCGTTTGCGCCCTGATGTTGGAGGGGGAGGGGATCAAGCAGCATAAGGCCCGGATCGTGGACCGGTTTCATCAGCTCGCCGGGCAGGGGCTGGAACTGTCGCTGGCGCCGACTCTGTGGGAATGGAAGCGAGGCGAGGGCTATACTCTGCCGATCACCCATGATCGCAAGGCGCAGATTGCTGCGGTCCTGGCCGAACGGTCATTTCTGAAGATTGTTCGTTTCCTGCCGTTCACCGATCCAAGGATTCAAGCCGGTCAGGCGCCGGAGTTTAGCCGCGAGACCTTTCGCGCCATCCTCCCGGTTGTGACCCGCTAGCAACAGCATTTGTCTCTGATTAGTAACTTGGGTAGACTGGACTGCGTCAATGGTGGGGCGGCCAATCGCAAGGAGAAGAATATGAAAAGTGCAAAAATGGGACGACTGAGTGTTGGTATTCTGTTCGCGGCAAGTCTGTTGATCGGCGCCGGTTGCGCCGGAACCGGGCAGACGGTGCATTTGGATGTGCCGCAGAAACAGGTGGCAGCCCTATCCCTGGCTCCGGAACCGGTCCGCATCGTCATTGAGCCTTTTGACGACCGGCGGGCTGAGAAGACCCGCCTTGGTTTGCGGACCCACTTATGGGGCGGGGTCACCTACTTCGATTTGGCAGGGGAGCGGCCAGGGGTGGTGCTGGCCCAGGCCCTCGCAGATCGCTTGAGCACGCGCGGGTGGAAGGATCGGGCTTGGACGGTGCGGGTGGCCTCCAGCGCGGGGGCGACTACATCGCAGGATGCCGATATCGTCATCAGCGGGCAGCTGCTCGATTTTTCAGCCAACGCCAAGAGCCGGGTCTTTTCGACGGTGGTGAACACCAGCAGCAAGCTGGTCATCACGGCGAAGAATCTTGGCGATCAGGGCACGACGACCAGGAATGTCGAGGGCTCACAGCGCGACACCCTGTTCTGGTTTTGCGACGAGGATGTTCAGCACTTATTGGCGGCAACCCTGAAAGACGACTTCGACCGCTATCTCGCCGATACGACGATCGAGCAGAAGGCTGTGCGGACGGCCCGTTAATGGGTCGGGGGGAGCGATGATCCACCGTGCGTGAACGTCGTTGGGAAACGACGACTCCCCTGACCTTCGGGCAGGTGCTCGCCGTGGGCGAACGGCTGGCTGCGTTAGGATTCAAGCCGGCGGCGCCCTCGAAGGACGTCATCTGTTACATCGAAGAATGGACGGTCGAGGCGCCGGAGGATTTCGACCAGTTGGACGCCTGGTCCACGGAGGATGCGACGCTGATCCATGTCCGGGAGGGGTGGCGCGGCGACTTCTTCCTTCTGGCCGGGGCCTATCACACCGTCTACCAGCGCTATCAGGACGTCGGCACCTACTGTTCGATCAGCCATCCCTGGCGCATTCGCGATCCGTTGCGGCTGCACGATCCCCGCAGCATGTTCTGGCTGGGGTTTCGCCATGCCCATTCGTTTATCCGCGTGAGGCTCCAGACGCATGAGGTGATCACCCCCGGTGAAACGCGCGGCGATGCCGAGCGGGGCCAATGGCTGGAAGAGCGGCGCACGGCGTTTCTCGAAGCGATCACGCTGCTGGAGCTTCCCGTCGAGACATCGGTGGAAAAGCAGCAGCTGATCTTGCGTCCGGTCGATCCCTCTGCGCATTTCTTCTGCTCCTGGCCCGATGCCTTCGGGCCCTGTCAGTTCGAGTACAACACGGCAGACGCCTATGAGTTTCTGGTGCCGGCCAGTAAGTTGGCTGCGACCTCTGCCACAGAACCAGCCAGCGTCCGGGCCTATCTGACGGGCTTTTCCGAGGACGCGCTGGTGGACTTCCAATCGATCGATCCCACCGCCCGCTTCGTCTACCGTTGTTCGGTGCATTGCGTGCTCGACGATCTGCCGGAGCTCCGATCCGTGATCGAACCAGACGGCCGCCTCTATAGCACCCTCTGCGAGTTCCAAACGCAGGAACTGTTTCCCGGTGAAGAGGATGCGTCCGCCATTATCGGGATCGTCGGCAACGAGGCGGGATTTCATATCGAGGTCCGCCTGAACCGGGCTCCGCTGAGTGAAGAGCTGATGACTGTCTGTTTAGGGCAGTTGATCGGGCATTCGGTGGTGTATGCGCCGCTGCCCCCCTTCATCTAGCAGGATGCTGAAACAGTTCGCCAGCGTCGTTCTCGCCTCGAACGCATCCTCAACGTAGCCCAAGGCTACGCCTCCGGTGCGTTCATCGGCTGCAGCCTTGCTGGACGGACTGTTTGAGCATCCTGCGCATGTGCTCTCGCTGCGGCCTCGTTGGATGATCGTTTTGAGCCGTCTGCGCGGCTGCGCCGGTTCGCCGACCGCATCGAATGGGAAGCGGATTGCGTGAAAACGGCAAATTCGCTAGACTCTTCCATGGACGTCGGCAACTCAGTGCAGCCTGGTGGGAGGTAATCTATGAGCAAGATTGAACAGCTTGAGCAAACGGTCTTGAATCTCTCTCACGAGGACTTCGCGCAGTTTCGGGCATGGTTTCTTGAGTTCGAGGGACGCGTCTGGGACGCGCAGATTGAGGCGGATCTCAAGGCCGGGAAACTGGATCAGTCGATCGCTGAGGCGCGGGCCGAATTTGGGCAAGGCAACGCTAGACCTCTGTGAAACATACCGCTTCGTCACGGTTTTGGACCGCGTATCAGGCTCTCCCGGAAGATGTTCGCGCGTTGGCTGATAAGAATTTTCAGCTTTTGAAATCCAACCCGCATCACCCGTCCCTTCACCTCAAGCGTATCGGATAATTGTGGTCGGTACGAGTCGGTGATCACTATCGAGCGCTTGGTTTCGATGTCCCAGATGGAATCCACTGGTTCTGGATTGGCACTCACGCTCACTATGACAAGCTGATTGTTCCATGATGCCTGCCGAAACTTTTCAACGGCTCCGTCCCTGTCCCGCAAGTCCTAACTGTGTGTCGACGCAGGCGCAAGACGAGGGCCATGCCATTGCGCCCTTTCGCTACCGGAAAGCCAGGGCTGACGCGAAAGAGGCGCTGAAGGCGATTGTCCAATCCCTTCCCCGCACCAAGCTGGTGGAGGAAGACGAGACCTATCTCCATTATGAGTTCACCAGCCTGTTGCTGCGATTCGTGGACGATGTGGAGTTTCTGTTCGACGACGAGGCGAAGACGGTCCATTTCCGGTCTGCGTCCCGGACTGGCTACCGTGATTTCGGGGTCAACCGTCAGAGGATGGAAGCGATCCGGAAGCTTGTCGAGGGGAAACTCTAACCGTCAACCGGAGATCAATGGGCTGGGGCAGCCGGTTTGGGGCCCCGTCTGGTCGTATGTTGGAAGACGCAGATGGGGCAGGTGTAATGGACGAATTGCCCGCTGGCGACCAGCCGTTTCCGCATGGCGACCTTGCACCAGGTGCAGAGGCGGTCCGGGAGGTCGGCTGACGACTGGGTCGAGGTCGGATTCGATGGAGTGCTCGTGGTCATGAGCGCATTCTCTCCGACCGCTGAGAACCTTGTCAACCGACCGGGGGACCCGGGAGCGCCTCGTGTGAAAAAAAGTTTCGTCAGCCTCCCTGATGCGAAAAAAATCGTGGTATAGTTTGGCATGACGGTTTGTCGTCACAGTTTTTTCACCCTCCTAACAGAAAGGTGTCACCCTTTATGAGTAGCTCGGCCGGTTCCGAGTCCGCGATCTTTCCACCTGAGTCCCCAGCAGCTGCCCCGATTGCCCCCCAAGAGATGGTGGGAGAGGGGAAAGCGTGGGGACTGTGCACCTCCGTCGACCTTCAAGATTGTAATCCCGATCTTATTCGCAACGCCGACCATATTCGCCGCTATGTCGTGGAGCTCTGTGAGCTGATCGGCATGAAGCGTTTCGGCGAGTGCCAGGTCGTCGATTTCGGCTCAGGTCGGGTCGCCGGCTATTCCATGGTGCAGCTGATCTCGACGTCGTTGATCAGCGGCCATTTTGCGAACGATACGAACAACGCCTACCTCGACATTTTCAGTTGCAAGGGCTATGACCCTGCCGTTGTCGAGACGTTCTCCAAAGACTTTTTCGGCGCGCGTCGCAGCACCGCGACGGTGACGCTCCGGTACTAGCTCTGGATCGGGGGCCGCGGCAACGCGGCCCCCGTATCGATTCGCGTCTCCCATCCCATGTACCGATGAACCCCAACACTGTTAAAGACTTTTTCCAGCTTCTTCCCGGCAAACTCGACGCAGAGGCGGCCGAAGACCTTGATGCGGTCTATCAATTCGATTTGAGCGGCGCGCAGGGCGGGCAGTACATTCTCACAATTCGTGAGGGGGCCTGTCAGGTCACAGAGGGGTTGCATGAGGACCCGCAAGTTTCGCTCTCGATGACTGGAGAGGATTGCATCAAGATTCTGAAGGGGCAGTTGAGCGGGCCGGCCGTCGCCATGTCGGGCCGGCTCAAGATCAGCGGGGACATCGGTCTCGCGATGCAACTGAAAGCACTCTTTCCCACCCTCGGCTAACCAGCCTGCTTCTCTGGCAGGATGCTGAAAAAGCCCTCCAACGTCGTTCTCGGTTCGTCAAAATCCTCAACGTACCCCCGAAGGGTACGCCTCCGGTTTTGACTCGCCTGCGGCCTAGTTGGATGACTTTTTGAGCATCCTGCTGGAGTGTGTATCCGTCGTGCACATATGCTGGCTATTGATTGGTCGGTGTTTGCCCCGGTTCTGCCGGTATCCAATCGGCTTCTTGCGGAGCCTCGTCCTTATGACGGGGGAGCCGTTCTTCTAACATCACATAGATCGTGGGGACGAGAAAGAGCGTGAGGATCGTCGAGACGCTGAGTCCTCCGACGACCGTGCGGGCCAGGGGGGCGTTCGTTTCGCCGCCCGTGCCCCAGCCGATCGCCATGGGCAGCAGCCCTGCGACGGTGGCGAGGGAGGTCATCAGGATGGGGCGGAGTCTCGTCCGCGCCGCCGTGATGGCCGCATCGTGTAACTCCCGTCCTTTCCGCCGCAGGACGTTCGTGTAATCCACCAAGAGGACACCGTTCGAGACCACGATGCCCAGCATCATGATGATGCCCATCATCGAGGTGGTGGAGAGGGTCGTGTCGGTCAGGAAGAGGATCAGGATGACGCCAGGGAAGCCCATCGGGACCGCAAACATGATGACGAAGGGGTCGATCAGCGATTTGAACTGGGCCGCCATCACCATATAGACGAGGATGAGCGCCAGGACTGTGGCAAACATCAGTCCCTCGAAGGTCTCTCGCTGTTGTTGGATCTGGCCGGCCAGCTTGAGACTGAAGCCGGTGGGGAGCTGGATCTTGGCAAAGCCTGCCTCCAGATCGGCCCCGATGGCGCCGAGATCCCGGTTCACAGGGTTGGCGGTCAGATGGACGACCCGCTGGAAGTATTTGCGCTCGATCTTCACCGGGCCGGCATTCAGCTTGAGCGAAGCCACGTTCTTGAGGAGGACCGGCTCACCGGTCTTGGCGGTCAGCACGATGTTCTCGATGTCCGTGAGGTCCTGCCGGTGTTCTTCCGCGAGCCATGCGCTGATGTAGTACTCGTTCCCGTTTTGCGGGTCGGTATAGATGATGGGATCGGTTTGGCCGTTGCCGTTGAGTGAGAAGAGCACCGCGTTGGCCACGTCCGTTTCGCTGATGCCAAGCAGGGCTGCCTTCTCGCGGTCCACCACCACGTTGACCTCTGGATAGTTCTCCTCGCGGCTGACTTCGATATCGGCCAGGCCAGGGATATGGTGCATCATGGTCTCGACTTCGCGGATGACTCCCCGGGCCTTTTCAAAATCGTAGCCGTAGATCTCCACGTCGACGGATTTCTGAGCCCCGAAGCTGGTGACCCGTTTCACGAGCCCGCCCGGATCGAAGAACATCGCGACGCCCGGAAAGAGTTTGAGCACTTTGGGTCTCACGTCGTTCATGATTTGGACTTGGTTTCTGGTCCGTTTGTCCGGCGAGACCAGATAGACGGAGATGACCGACGTATGGGGGCCGGTGTTCGGATTGAAGAGGGAGGAGCGGCCCTGGGCCAAGACGCCGGTGCTGGAAATGATGGTTTCCAGTTCCTCTGCCGGGATCTGGGCCCGCAGCACCCGTTCGACCTCCGCCACTTGCTGCTCGGTTTTCTCCACGCGCTGACCGACCGGCCCTCGCAGAACGATGCGGAACTGGCTTTCGTCCGACACAGGCAAAAATTCCGTGCCGATCTTGGGCACCAGCGCGAGCGAGGCGGCGAAGAGGAGCAGGATGCCGCCGATAAAGAGTCGGCGATGGGCCAGGACCCAGCGGAGCGAGTCTTCATAGCCCCGGTCCAGAGACTCATACCGTTCGCGGCTCCAACCCATCATCCGTACGAACCAGCGCGGCATCGACTTGTGGGCTTCCTGCTCCGGCTTGAGGAATTTGTAACAGAGCGCCGGGGTCACCGTGCGGGAGACGAAGAAGGAGGTGAAGAGCGAGATCGCGATTGTGATGGTCAGGGGAATCAGGAGCAACCGGGCAATGCCTGCGACGAAGAAAATCGGGAGGAACACGACGACCGTGGTGATGGTCGAGGCCAGAATCGGCATCGCCACTTCGCGCGCCGCTTCCAGGATCGCGTCCCATCGGCGGGGCGTGTCGTTGAGATGGCGCTGAATATTCTCCAGCTCCACGATGGAGTCGTCGACCAGCCGGCCGATGCCCAGGGCCAGGCCTCCCAGGGTGAACACGTTCAGGGTTTGCCCGGAGAAATAGAGCACGATGAAGGTCACCATGATCGAGAGGGGAATGGAGACGGAAATGATCAGGGTGCTCGTGAAATTACGGAGGAAGATCAGGATGACGGCCGCAGCCAGCAGCGATCCGTGCAGCGCCTGCTCGACGAGGTTGTTGATCGACTGGCGGATGTAGACCGATTGGTCGAAGGAAATGCCGAGCTTCACGCTGGAGGGGATGCCGACCATCTTCGGCAGGGCCTTGCGCAGCGCATCCACCACCGCCACGGTGTTGGCGATGGGCTGTTTATTGACGCGTAGATAGACGGCTCTGGCCCCGTCCGTCCGGACGATGTTGGTCTGAATGTCCGACGAATCGGTGACGGTCCCGACGTCCCGCACCCGCACGGGGCTGCCCTGTGGGTTCACCTTCACGATCACGTCCTGGATCGGGTCGACCGTGCGGAACTGATTATTGGTGAAGACGTTGTAGTCCAGATTGCCGGCCTTGATGTCGCCGGAGGGAAGAATCAGGTTCGCGGCCTTCACGGATTTGACGACGTCGAGAATCGAGAGGCTCCGGGCGTTCAAGAGGGCCGGGTCGAGGTTGATGTTGATCTGGCGGATCTTCCCGCCTTCCACGGTGGCGGCGGCGACGTCGGCGATCTGCTCGATTTGCGGCGCAATCGTGTTGTAGGCCAGGTCGTAGAGGGCCCGTTCGTCGAGATCGTCGCTGGAGACCGTCACGAAGGAGACGGGGATATTGGAGACGTCGAATTTGACGATGAAGGGCTGCAAGATGCCGGGCGGCAGGCTGTTCAGGATCTGCGTGACCCGCTGCATCACCTCCATCTGGCCGACGTTGATGTCCGCGCCCCAGTTGAACCAGATCTGCACCGCGCCGATGCCCTGCTTGGCGAAGGACTCGACATGTTCGACGTTCGAGGCGGAGCTCACGGCCTTTTCGATGGGATAGACGACGCTTTGTTCGATGTCGAGGGGCGGCGCGCCTTTATAGATGACGCCGACGAAGGCCACCGGCACTTGAATCTGGGGAAAGAGATCGACCGGCAGCCGCTGCAGCGAGGTGGCGCCCAGCAGCACCATGGCCAGGGACAGCATCAAGATGCCGATGCGATTGCGAAGTGCGAGAAGGGTTAGCCACATGATGGAAGTGCTGAGTGCTGGGTGCTGGGTGCTGAGATCATTTTGGTTGTACCTGCAATATTCTTCCTCGCCAGCCTACATCGGCAATTTCCACTCAGCACTCAGCACTCAGGACTGAGGGCTCGGCTGCGTCTGCACAGCTGTTCCGTCATGTACGAGATCTTTTCCTGAGACGATCACCTGCTCGGACCCATCCAGGCCCTTGGTGATCTCGACCCGGTTGTCCTCGCGGACGCCGATTTCCACCGGCACGCGCTGGGCCTTGCCCTCGCGCACAATATAGACATATTGGGCATCTTCCAAACGGCTGACCGCGTCGATGGGGATCTGAATCGCGTTGCGATGGCTGCCGACCAGGACCTCGACGCGGGCGAACATGCCGCCCTTCAAGACATGGTCCTTGTTCGGGAGGTCCACTTCGACCGTCATGGTGCGGGTGGCCCGGTTCAGCGCCTGGACGATTCTGGTGACCGTGCCCTCGAAGATTCGCTCGGGATAGGCCTCGGCTCGCACGTCCGCCTTTTGACCCACCTGGATGAGCGGGACGTCTTTCTCCACCACCTCGATCAGAATGCGGACCGTCTGGATTTCATGGAGGGTGAGGATCCCGCGCGAGGTGGTGGAGGTGCCGGCGGTGGCGCCGCTGACATAGGCGCCGAGATCGAGGTTGCGTTCAGCCACATAGCCGGCGAAGGGCGCGCGGATATAGGAGTAGGCCAGGTTCGTTTCGGCTTGGGCCTGGGCGACCTCCATTTGCTGGACCTGCGCGCGGAGCGAGTCGAGCGCCGCTACCGCTGCGTCGTACGAGACCTGGGCGTTATCCAGATCCTGCTGCGAGACGAACTGGTCTTTGATCAGCGCCCGCATCCGATGGAGGGTGAGGGTGGCATTGCGGACGCTCGCATCCTGCTGCGCGACCCTCGCTCTGGCTGCCGCCAGGTTGGCTTTGGCCTGGTTGACGGCATGTTGGTAATCCGTATGGTCGATCTCGACCAGGAGCTGGTTGGCTTTCACCAGGTCGCCCTTATCGACGTAGATCTTGCCGATATAGCCGTCCACCCGCGAGAACAGATTGACCGCCTGGTTGGGGATGATGTCGGCGGTATAGGTAAGCCGAATGTCCAGGTCCTGCTTCAGCGGCGTCGCGGTGGCGACGGTGATGACGCGGGTTTTTCGGACATCGCTCTTGGCGCCGCTGCTGAGGCGAAACACGACGAGGGCCGTGACCGCAAAGAAAATGATCACGCCGAGCGTGACAATCGGATGTTGCTTCAAGGAATTCATCGCGCACGCCTCCCCGGCGTCGTACGGCTGGCTGGTTGCTTGATCAGACCGGTGAGGAACAGATCGACGTAGGTCGAGACCGTGTCCTCGTGGGATTGATGCATCGGGACTTCGAAAATTTCATGGAGCAAACGGTGATGGACGACCATGCCGATGAAGGCGCGGGCCGCCAGGAGGGGATCGACCGGACGAAAGGCCCCGTCGTCGATCCTGGTTCGAATGTAGGAAGCCAGGTGGTCGTAGAACACTTTATGGTGCTTGCCGAAGAACATCTCGGAGAGTTCATGCCCCTCCAGGGCGCTGAACAAGAGGAGCCGCAAAAGGGTCGAATCGACGTCGGGGCGAATGCGCGAGCTCGCGATCATGGTGAAGACGCGATGGTCGTCCCGTTTCTTGGAGGCTTCCTCCACCGCTTCGAGCAGTTCGTTGACGGTCACTTTCTCCGCCAGGATCGCGGCATAGAGCGCCCGTTTCGTCGGGAAATACTTGAAGACCAGGGCCTCGCTCACGCCCGCCGATTTGGCGATTTCTTTTGTGGTGGTGCCGTTGAACCCCTTGGCGGCAAAGAGCGACGCAGCCGCGGCGATCAAGCCGGCCTGCCGTTCTCTGCTGGAGGGGCGCACGGTTCGAGTGGTCTGTCGCATCGAGCTCCAATAGTGAGTGAGTCATTACTCACCATTGCACGATAACATGGCGAGATGTTTCATGACAAGAAACGATGCTGTTTGTGGTTGGAGGGGGCAGAAGGGGGCCTGTCCCTGTCTGGGGTGAGCGGTTCTCGTGGGAGTTTCAGAACCAGAGGTGCGGAGGGCAAGCGAAAAAACGAAGTCAGGGGTGAGGGCAGAGGGCTCCGAACGTCAGATCGGTCCGTTCCCAGAATTTGCTGCCCAGGGCCGTTTCGAGGGCCTTGAGGCGATCTAGGGGTTTGGCGTGATCCCGCAATGAGTCTCGATAGCGTTGAATGTCCGGGGGAACTTTCTTCACCCCGGTTTTCTCATCCTCGTTCATCCGCAGCATCGCTTCCTGAATGCCTTTGGGGGCCGCACCGGCTTCTTCCTGTCGTTGTTCCCAGGGGCCCGTTCGCATCTTGAGCAGCACCTCCTGGGTTCTCAAGCCAAGGATAGCCGTTCCTCCAGGGCCTAGGTCTTTGCGGATCCTCTGTGTGTCGCGTTCGCGTCCGATGATGGCTTCGCTGAAATGTCCCAGTTGCACATGTGCGAGTTCATGGCCGGCAACGAACAACAGTTCGGATTCGGAGGGCATGAGGTCAAGATAGGCCTTGTCGAAATAGATTGCCGTTGCTGTGGCAGAGGCTCCCATTCCGCTTTCTGTCGCGAGCACCCTCACCTGGATCGGTACATCGGGTCTGGATGACAGCATCTGCAGACGAGTGACCAGGGCGGTCATCCGTTGCAGCAGGGCAGGATCTGTGACAAAGCCGTATTCCTCTCCGAATAAACCATCGAGGTAGCGACTTTCGTTTTCGCCGTCCGCGAGCCAATCTGTGTATTGTCGTGGCACGTCGGCAAGAAGAGAGCCCTCGTGACGCCGCTTTGTGCAGGCGCGAGATACTGTAGCGCGCGAACGGTCATGCCGATTTTTCGGTCGGCAAGCTGCAGCCGTTCGTCGATCTTGGCGAGCGCCTCGCGCGCCAGGGTCAATGCCCGATTGGCTCGCTCATGGGCCGCGTAATGTTTGGGCTGGTCGCTGAGGGAGCCGATAAACGATTCGACCGCGGCCATTGTATCTTGTGTCTTACGCTTCTCCGCCAGCGCGGCATCCTTTTCCGTCTGTTGGCAGGCGAGTATCCGGTCCAGCTTGGCGCGAGGGGTCATGGATGAGGCCGGTGTCGAGGGGGCCGCCCAGCTTCCACTAGCGCAGAGAATCACGGCGAGGGTAATCAGCAGCGGCCAGTAGCATAGTGGGGGGCGGGTCTGAATGCTGGCTGTAAAGCGTTTCATGCACGTCCTCGCTATTTGGATTGTCCCTGCTCGGCTTGGACTAAGCTCTTCTCCGCTTTGGCGCGTTCCTTCTCGGTTCGGTCGAGATCGAGCTTGGCCTGTTTGAGATCTTGTTTTGCGCTGTTCAGATCTTGAGTTGCCTTCCGGTCCAGGTCTGTCGCTTGGTTCAGGAGCTTCTCTGCTTCAGCCAGCTTGTCGTCTGCCTCCTGCTTGGACGGTTGATCCTTCTGGATCAATGCCGATCGCTGCTGTTGTTCCTGATACTTCTTCTCCGCTTCCTTCTTGATTTGTTCGGCCAGCTGCTTCTCTTCTTCCAGTTGCTGACGCCGCAGGTCCGCTTGAGCTGCCTTGTCAGCGGCCTGATAATAGTCCTGCCAAACTTTATCCATGGTGGCCATGTCCACGACCTTGCCCGTCGGTGTTGGAGGTGCCTCTGGCATCTTGAGTGTCAGGCCTGTAGTGTCCTCGCCGTACTTCAACGTTCCGGTCACGTTCGATTGTCCAAACATCGCGGTCCCGCTCTTTAGTTCCAGCGTTCCTGATTCCATGCGCTTCAGCCCTAGCTCCGTGTTGCCGAGCCCTCCCTTCAGGCTGCCTAGCAATTTCTGGTGCCGCGCTTCCAATTGTTTCATGCGTTCCTGTTCTTCGGCTTGGAACCGGGCCATCTCTATTGCCGCCCGTTCCATTTCTTGCTGGCGTGCTTGAGCCCGGTCCGCTTCTTGTTGCTTAAGCGCCTCCCCGAATGCGGCTCCCAAGGCGTTGGCCATGCCGAGCATCTGCTGGTTCGAACTTGATCTTCCGCCAGAGTAGCCGGAGCCACCGCTTGACCCTCCACTACTCTGAGGCTTGCACGTCGCGCCAAAGCCGGGGATGCCGCCCTGTGCACGACACTGCGCAGCGAATTCTGCGTAATTGCTACAGCAGGCATGGGCCGAGGAGGCAAGGAAGGTCGTCAGTGATAGGGCGATGACGAACCCGGTCCCAACTGATCGATAAAGTGCATGCATCGCCCTCTCCTCCTTCGCTGCTACGTACGATCGTGCTCCACGTAAGTAGAACAGCCCTATGTTGAGACGTTATCTTTTCTCGACTACTCCACGGATCGTATCGTCAAGTGATAGACCCCTTGGTCCAGAGGTAGAAGATGGAGATGACGATGCGCCAGGATTGGCAGAGAGGCCGCTTGCCGTTACGGGTCCGGCCTTTAGCTCCCATTCATAGATCTTGTCCTGCGAGGCCCGTGCGTCCGGGGCATTCGGCGTCAGTATCAGGAACTGTTTCATGCTGGTCACGGCCTCTTGATAGCGATTCTGATTGGCGAGAAGCAGCGCACGGTTAAAGTGGCCTTCCGCCCACCAAGGGGCCGCCTCCAGGCCTTGAGAGAGCAACGTAATCGCCTCGTCATAGCCTTTACGCTCCGTTGCCGTGTTGGCCTGCACACCGTATCGTCGCGCGTCCTCCGGCAGCTCCGGTCTGTTCGGTAACTTACGCACCACCTCGGCCACGGTCTTAATGACGGCCAGCGATTGCTCGCTGTCGCCGGCTGCGCGGTAGGCGCGGCCGTATTGATTGAGTGCCGCTCGCAGATTGCCACCGGCCTCTGTGTCCTGAGCTGTTTTCATCGCTTTCGCGAAGGTCTCGTTTCGCAGTCGTACGGCTATTTGTATCGCCTGTGATTGGGTGAGAAAGGCCGAGACTGCCCGGTCGATCGCTTCATGCACCATCCACGCATCCAAGTTCTTGACCTTCGCTCTGGCGGTCTCGTCCATCTTTTCAAGTTCTTTGCTTTCCGCCTTGCCAGACAGGGTCCCCTTCCAGAGCACGGCTTGACTGCCCGGCTGAGTGATCTGGCAGTCGAGGACTGTATCAACCTGTTTATCGTGAAAGGTTATGATGGTCGTGAAGAGTAACGGCAGGATCGTACCCGAGAAGGACGTCGTGACTGCCAGTTTCTTGACCCGGACCGACACGGATAGCGCCTCGCGCGCCCCTTCGTCGAATGGGCCAGGCTTCTGCCCGGAGAGAGCGAGTGTCGGTAGTCCGGCTGTGGAGAAATGTTCCTGCAGCACAGAGCCGACAAGCTGGCTTCGTGGCTGATCTGCGGAATAAATTGAATATTTGTTCATTGGGATGATGAACACGTTGGTCGCGAACATGGTCATGTCTTCGCCGAGAAAGTTCTGAGCTTTCCTGAACTCTTCCTCCGGGATTGCATCCTCAACCTGCAGCAGGACGGCTGGCCTGTCTGCGATCCGTTGTTGAGCCGAGGGGTATTGTTTCTCGTAGTCGATCGTATGGCGGGTGGTCTCACATCCTGTTCCTGCGATTGTCCATAGCAAGAGGATGACTGCCATTCTTGCGGATGTAATAGCGTTCCGTGTACCGCTCATCAGGCCGTCTCCTTACTTGTTCGTTGTTCGTGCAGCCAGTTCCTACTTGCAGTTCCTGTCCGCGTTATAAGCATGTTATTGGAGCTTCGCTGCTTTGCGTTGCCAATCATAGATTTTGTCCTGGGCGGCGCGTGCATCCGGCGCAGTGGGCGCGAGGGCGAGGTAGCGTTTCATCTCGACGATCGCCCGGTCTGGATCATCGGTTTCAGCTAATACCAATGCGAGGTTGAAGTGCCCCTCCGGCCACCAGGGGGCGAGCACCAGTGTCTGCTCGTAAAGGTCGGTCGCTTCCTGGTAATCCTTGTCGCGGACGGCGCCATTGGCCTGAACCATGAGTTGCCTGGCGGTTTCAGGCAGTTGAGGTTTCACCGCCGCCGCTTGGTAGGTTCGCAACGCTTCCTGAAAACGGGTTTCGCTTTCTCTCTCGGTTCCATTTCGCTTGGCGTATTTTTTTAGTCCAGTGAGCAACTCAACGCCTGCATTGGCTTTGCCATAGTTAATTTGGGATATATCATATGCTCTTTTGTTAGCAGGCCTGTCCAAATATTGGGAATTGAGCCTGGCGCCGGCCGAAGCATTCGATGCAAATGCTTCTAGTTCACTGATCGATACATCCACATTCGCACCTTTGCTTATTAATTTCTTTGCGGTCCCCCGATAACCATAAAATGCAGCCCTGCTTAACGCGAACATGTGCCCTTCCTTTACGTTAGGGTCATATCCGTCCTCCTGAAGTCTCGTGTGTATATAGGCTAAGGGAAAAAAGTGTGGTAATGCCTGTTTCTGCTGTTCCTGTTGCTGTTGATCCTTCAGCCAACGGCTTGCGGTGAGGGCTTCGACATCGGTGTGGCCGTTGGCCTGGGATGGATAGAAATAGAAGGCGTAGGATTGGAGATCGTCATCAAGGTCGCCAAACGCGATCTTGCCCAAGATCGCGTGAGGTTCCCGAATGACGGTGAAACTTGCCTCCTCCAAGCTCTTTGCCGCTTGGCCCATCAGTTCTGTTTCGTTGCCCAGCAGGGCACGCCTCGTACCTTCACCCTTGTGTTGGCGGACATAGTTCAGTGAGTTGCCTATGTGGGGTGACGGGGCCATCATTGATAAGCACCCTGACGTCGCCATGCCTGCAAGCATAATAAGGATTGTGCCGGTTAAAGAAATTAGATGGCGTTTCATTGTCCCTCCGTTATCGGCTTTACATATCTTGTGGGTAGTTTTCACTCGGAGATTTTGTCTTGCAGGGCCAGGACATTCCGTTCATGTGCGTGAAAGGTTGGCTACAGTAGCAGGTTGTTCTTGTATTGTAAGTAATTGATGCGGTTTGGCTGGGGGGCGCGATGGGGAGTGGAGCTGGTCTGATGCGAGGCGAGTGGAAAATGTGCGAGAGGCGGCCGGTTAAAACACGGTGGCGGAATTGCCCTCGGTGATTTTGAGGCGGAGTTCCTGGCTCTCGAAGAAAATGATGCCGCGGTCCGTGGCGGTTTCGTAACGGAGGTTGATGTCGCTCTCGAAGCCGGTCCAACTGTAAAACTTGACGGGCCCTCCGGTGAATTGTCCCGGTGTGCGGTCGAGCGAACCATAGCGGGATTGGAGATAGGCCAGGACCTGTTCGTGGGTGGTCTTGCCTTGGTAGCGGACCGTGACGCGCGCGAACTTCCCGTCGACGGTCAGGAACCGCATGGAATCGACCTTCGCAGGGCCGAGTGAGGGAGCTCCAGTCTTCAGTTCATAGGTTTGCGCGCGGCCGGCATCCTCGACTTTGACGAAGGTGTCGGTTTCCGAGAAGGCGGCGCCCCAGGGAATACCTTCGAAGCCGTTGGGGTCGTTCTGCATCGGCACGGCAAAGGCCAGGCTGGCGGAGAGGGCGAGCACACTGAGCGCTTGGACCAGGATGCTCAAAAAGGCCGTCCTTATGGTGTGTCCGTCGTTCGTGAAGCGTGAAGCGTATCTCGTTCCTGAGAAGAGCATATGGCCTATAGCCCATAGCGTTATGGTCCGGAATGAAGAAAGGGAGGATCTTTGCTCCCAGCTATACGCCATTCGCCATACGCTCTTATCCCGGACGAGATATGCTTCACGAGATACGGTCGTTGTGCTGGCGGTCTGTTTCAGCATCCTGTTACTCCGCTGAATCGGTGATGCGGTCGTTGAACCGGGGAGCCAGGGTCCGGCTATCGATAAAGATAAATCCCCGCTCCGTGTTGGCATGATAGGTCAGGCTGATCTCCGTATCGATGCCGCGCCAGGTATATTGTTGATTGAGGCCCCGCAGCATCTGGCCCGGGATACGATCCAGAGAGCCGAACTGTTGTTCAAGATAGGTCAGGATCTGTTTGTGGCGATCGTCGCCCTGGTAGCGGATGGTCACACGGGCAAATTGATCGTCGACCGCTAAGAAGCGGACGCTTTCGACCGGGATCCCTGCATAGGACGGCGCGCCGCTCCGCAATTGGAATTCGTTCACATGGGGGCCTGCTCGGGCGACTTCCAGATCCTGCCGTTCAGTCAGGGTGGCGCCCCAGGTCAGGTTCTGGAACCCGTTCGGATCGTTGACCATCGGGACTGCCTGGGCGGACAGGGGATGGCCTACTGAGAGGAGGAGTCCCAAGAGGAGTAAGTACAGGCCTGTGCGATTCCGTTGCCGTTCAATCATGGCAGAACGCTACCACGGTCGATTTGATGGCGCAACTCCCTCAGTTTTGTTGAGAATGTCGCGAGGCATAGCTTATAATGGCGCGTTTTTCCATGTGCTTAGCGGCGAGGAACCGACACGATGATTGAAAGCGACGCATTCGTTCAAGCCCTGCAAGATATCGGGGTGGATTTCTTTACGGGGGTCCCTGACTCGATCCTGGGCGGCATCATTGCCGAGTTGATGGAACGGCGGATCTATGTCCCGGCCGTGCGAGAAGATGAAGCGGTGGCCATGGCAGCCGGGGCCTATATGGCCGGCAAGATCCCGGCCGTGCTCATGCAGAACTCCGGGCTGGGCACGTCCCTCAATACGATTATTTCGTTGAACGCGATTTACCGCCAGCCCTGCATCCTGATCGTGTCCTGGCGCGGCCAGCATGGCAAGGATGCGCCGGAGCATCTGGTGATGGGCGAGGTGATGGAGCCCTTTCTCGATATCATGAAGATCCCCCACCGCACCCTGACGGAAAAGACGGCGGTCGAGGATCTGAAATGGCTGGCGGAGACTTTCATGAAGCAGCGGGTCCCCGTCGCCCTCTTGATTACCAAAGGTGTCGTGAAAGGGTTGCACCCATGAGGCCGGAGCAAGGAACCATGCAGAGTCGGGCGATGGCTATGGCGGCCTTGATGGAGCTGCTCACCGACCAGCCGGTGATCATTTGCAACGGCTTCCCTTCGCGGGAAGCTCAGAAAATTGCCGACCGACCGACCCATTTCTACATGATCGGGTCTATGGGATCGGCTGCGGCGATCGGGCTGGGCGTGGCGCTGGCCAAGCCGAAGAAGCAAGTGGTGATCTTCGACGGCGACGGGAACGTGCTGATGGGGATGGGCACCCTGGCTACGGTCGGCGCGCTCAAGCCGAAAAATTTCATCCATGTGGTCTTCGATAACGAAGTCTACGGGACGACCGGCAATCAGCCGACGATTTCCAATGTGGTGCCGCTGGAGAAGGTGGCGAAGGCGGCAGGCTATGTGAACGTCGAGCGGGTGCGGGAACGCGAAGACCTCGTCTACGAGTTCAAGGACATGCTGAAGAAGGACGGGCCGAGCATGTTGCTGGTGAAAGTCAACGAGATGGTGGAAGATGCCGGACGCGTGATGCTGGATCCGCCGGACATAACAAAGCGGTTCATGAAAGCGATCGAATAAGCGATCGAGCCGCCTCCTTGCTCGCGCAACGCGCGGTCTCGGAAGACCCTCGTTGGACGCGCGCAGTCGGAGCGGTCTCGATCACTTAATTAGGGTAGTGGGAAGGAACAAGATGATCTTATTGAATCCAGGACCGGTCAATGTGTCGGAGCGGGTGCGGCAGGCCTTGTTGCGTCCTGATATCTGCCATCGGGAATCGGAGTTCACGGAGCTCCTCCACGGGATTCAGGCGAAGCTGCTGAAGCTCTTTGTGCCGGGCGCGGAGGCGGATTATGCCGCCGTGGTGCTGACCGGATCGGGGACTGCGGCGGTCGAGTCTGCTGTCATGTCGTCGCTCCCGCAAGGCAAGCGGATGCTGGTGCTGAACAACGGCGTCTATGGCGAGCGCATCTCCCAGATGATCGGCCTCTATCGGCTGGGCGTGTCCGAACTCAAATACGACTGGACGACGAAGCCCGATCCTGAACGGCTCAGGCTGGCGCTCCGGCAACATCCGGAAGTGCAGGCCGTGGCGATGGTCCATCATGAGACGACCACCGGCCTCATCAATCCGGTCAAGGAAATCGCGGACGTGGTCGACAGTCAGAACCGGGTCTTCATTCTGGACGCGGTCAGCGCCTTGGCAGGAGAGTCGTTGGATATCGCAGGTCCCCACATCTATATGGTGGCCGGCACATCCGGCAAGTGCATCCAGGGATTCCCGGGCCTGGGCTTCGTGCTCATCCGCAAGGGATTCCTGGAGAAGATGCGCAGCTATCCCAGACGGTCGGTCTATCTCCACCTCACGCAGTATGTGGATAACCAGGGAGCCGGGACGACTCCCTTCACGCCGGCCGTGCAGATCTATTATGCCTTCGACGAAGCCTTGAACGAATTGATGGAGGAAGGGGTCGCCAAGCGGATTCAGCGCTACAAGAAGATCGCGACGCTGATCCGTGATCGTATGGCGAAGCTGGGCGTGAAGCCGGTCCTGACTCCCGACAAACAGTCCAACACGATCACGGCCTATCATCTCCCAGAAGGCATCACTTATCAGTCGCTGCACGACAAGCTGAAAGAGCAGGGTTACGTGATCTACGCGGGCCAAGGCCAATTCGAGAGCCAGATCTTCCGCGTGGCCAACATGGGCGTCCTGACGGAGCCGCAGATCGTCGGATTCCTCGACGCGTTTGAACGGATCTGTACGAAAGCATGAAAGCCATCATCCTCGCGGCCGGGGTCGGGAAACGTTTGTGGCAGGTCACGCAGCACCGGCCCAAATGTCTCATCGAGATCGGCGGGAAGACGCTCCTGCATCGCTACCTCACGTCGCTCCGGAGCGTTGGGATCCAGCGCGCCGACATCGTCGTGGGCTACAAACAGGAGATGATTCGCGCGGCGGTGGAGGCGAACTCCTGTGACGTGCGCGTGAACTTCCTCGTCAACGAGGAGTTCCATCGTGGCAGTATCTCCTCGCTCTGGATTGCGCGCCACGCGCTGGACGACGATGCGATCGTCATGGATGCGGATGTCCTGTTCCATCAAGAGATTTTGCGCCGCCTGGTGCAATCCCCCTGCGCGAACGCGCTGCTCATGGACGAAACCGTCAAGCAGACCGGAGAAGAATGTATGGTCGTGGTCGAGGGAGGGCGCGTGATCGCCCTGACCAAGAAAATGCCCTCGCGCTACGACTACGCCGGAGAAGGTGTGGGCTTCCTCAAGGTCCGTCATGCCGATGCGCCCCACGTGGTGGCCTCGCTCAAGACCCATGTGGACCGTGAGGCTTGGCAGATGGAATATGAGGATGCGCTGGTCGGGTTCTTCGCCGACGTCAAAGTCGGGCATGAGAAGATCGGCGGGCTCCCCTGGACCGAAATCGATTTCCTGGAAGACATAGAAAAAGCGGAACGGGACGTGTTGCCGAAACTGTAACCTGGGGTAGCGGGAGGGCGGAGCTGATAGCTAATGGCTTATAGCTGATGGCTTGGAAACGCACCGTTTCTCAGGAAGAGGAGCCGACATTGGCTCGGCAGTTCCAGCTCTGAATTCCAGCCATAAGCCATACGCCATATGCTCTTTTCTTCTGACGAGATACGAGCGACGAGAACTATGAACGAAAGCGCAGTTCAGAAACAGACAGACGTGCAGGGATTGAGCACGGCGATTCTCTTGCCTTCGGTCAGTCTGTTCGGCGAGCCGGCCGAATTGTATGCCGATGATGCCGGTCCGCTTACGAGCGTAGTGGGCATCGGCCTCTTCCATCGGACGGTCTTGACGCTGCAGCGAGCCGGCATTCGGCAACTCATGGTTCTGGTCGGTCCGGAAGAGGATCAACTCAAACAGGCCTTGGGCAAAGGGCCCCGCGTGACGATCCCCGTGCGCTGGATGCCGATTCGCGAATTTCCTCTGGACGATGCCCGCACCTGGGAAGCCCTCGCAGCCGAAGTGCGTGGCTTCTGTCTCTTGTCCGGGGTGCAAGGAATCTTTTCCTGCCCCTTGATCGAGAGTCTGCGCCGGGAGGTGCAGGAGGGTCAGGCGATCGTCGTCGCACAGGCCCATCACGAACGGGATCGACAGCCCCGCCGGTCGAGCCTGCGCGTGAAGGTGCAGGAGGGACGACTCCTCTCCATGACATCGAGACAGGACGAGGCCTCGCTGATCGCCACGGATCTCGTCGTGCTGCCGAGCAGCTTCATGAAGGCGGCCGGGCAAGCCGGTTTGGAAACAGGTATCGTGCCGGTGCGCCGATGGCTCGAATTGGCCGCGGTGGAGGGGCAGGTGCGGGTTCTATCCACCGAAACGAACCGCTTCCATTGGTATCAGATCGTGCGCGAGGCAGCCGATGTGAAGGCTGCCGAGAAGAAGCTCTTCAATTCCCTCAAGGGCGACCTCGAAGGATTCGTCGACCGGTTTTTCAATCGGAAGGTTTCCCGCTGGTTCACCCGTCTCTTTCTCGCCTCAGGCCTCTCGCCGAACGCCATTACGATGATTGCGACGGTGGTCGGGCTGGTCTCAGCCGCGGGCTTCGGCCTCGGAACCTACAGCTCCGGCATCGTGGCCGCGCTCCTGTTCCAGCTCGCGGCGGTCATCGACTGTTGCGATGGAGAAGTGGCGCGGTTGACCTTCACCGAGTCGCCCTTCGGGGCCTGGCTCGATATCGCGATGGACAACGTGGTGCATATGGCGATTTTCGCCGGCATCGCAGTGGGCTCCTACCTGCGTCTGGCCGGGAGCGAGGGCGCCTGGATTCCCCTGGCTCTTGGGGCTGCGGCGATCCTGGGCAATGGACTGTCGTTCTGGTTCGTCACCCTCGCGCAGAAGATTAAATCCGCAAACTGCTGGAAGACCCCGGTGCAGGCTGCCTGGGCCGACTTCATGCTCAAGAACGTTGCGAGCCGCGATTTTTCCGTTGTCGTGCTGCTCTTCGCGATCCTGGGCAAGCTGGACTGGTTCCTCTGGATGGCCTCAATCGGTTCCATGGTGTTTTCCTGTTTGATGCTCTGGGTAATCAGACCTTCCGCTACTACCAGTGTTTAGACTCTTCCTACTCATCGTCGGTCTCCTCACTCTCGGCCTTATCGTCTGGCATATCGGTCCTGGGAATATCTATGACGCGGCGGCGCAGCTCGGGCCGGTCGCGCTCCTCGTCATGTTGATTCCCTCCGTCATCATGTATGCGATCGAAGCCTACGGGTGGAAAGTGACGCTGGGGCCCTCGGCCAAGGCGATTCCCTTCTGGCGCATCCTTGCGATCAGGACGGCAGGGGAAGTGGTGAACATGACCACACCGACCGCTTATGTCGGGGGCGAACCGCTCAAGGCCTATCTGCTCAAGAAACACGATGTGCCGATGGTGGAGGGGCTCGCCTCGGTCATCATTGCGAAAACGACGATGACGATTGCCGAAGTCCTGTTCATTCTGCTCGGCATTGCGTTGGGCGTGTGGCTGTTGGGCGGGAACGATTCATCCGGTCAGACCGTGGCAGCGGCGCTCTTAAGCGTGGGCCTATTGGCTTTCGGGACAGCGGCCTTCGTGTTCGTGCAGCGGCAAGGGCTCTTTACCTGGCTTTTGGAATTTCTGCGGAAGGTCGGGCTGAAGATTGCTTATCTCGAAGCGCGAGAGGAAAAGCTACGGTCGCTGGATCGCACGATCTTGGACTTCTACCGCCACAAACGTCCGGCCTTTTATGCCTCCACCGGGCTCTTCTTGTTGGGCTGGCTGTCTGAGGCCTTGGAGGTGTACGTCATCATCTATTATCTCGGCGGTCCTGCCATGGCCCTCTCCGCTATCTCCATCGGCGCCCTCTCCGTCTTTATCAAAGGCGGTACCTTCTTCATTCCCGGCAGCCTTGGCGCCCAAGACGGAGGCAATTTGTTACTGCTCACAGCTTTCGGCTATAGCGAAGTCACCGGCATCACCTTCGCGCTGCTGCGGCGGTTCCGCGAACTGGTCTGGATTGGACTGGGGCTACTCTGTCTGACTTTTGTCGGCGGGCGATCGGTGGCTATTGAAGAGGACCTCACTCGCGACTCAAGAGACGATTCCTGACATTTTCCCTTTCTCCAGAAACACAGCGGTGCCCTCCCTGGCTAAGCGTAAGAGCGGAATGCTTTACCATGCGAAGCGCCGATGCTATACTGGTACCACATTGTAGTACCAGTATGGAGGTGTGCGTATGGTGAAGAAGTTGACGAAGCACGGCAATAGTCTGGCCCTGGTGATTGATCGCGGCGTGCTCGATCTCCTGGAGATCGATGCAGACACGCCCCTCAACATCAAGACAGACGGGAAATGTCTCATCGTGACACCGGCTCAGACTCCCGCGCGGGAGAAAAAGTTCCAAGCGGCGTTGGAGGAAGGTAATCGTCGATATGGGAAGATGCTAAAAAGGTTGGCGTAGCGAATGCCTGGCCCGATATTTCTCTCAATCGAGGATGTCATTGAGATTCATGCCGACCAAATTCGGCGGTATGGTGGGAGTCTTGGTGTCCGCGATGTTGAGCTGTTGCATTCTGCACTCGGAATGCCGGAAGCCGGGTTTGGCGATCAATATCTTCATGCCGATTTGTTCGAAATGGCCGCCGCGTATTTTTATCATATCGTTCAAAATCACCCCTTCATTGATGGCAATAAGCGAGCGGGAACAATGGCGGCGTTCGTATTCTTGAAGCTAAACGGCCTCACGCTTGAGGCGGACGAATTGGCTTTTGAAACGCTCGTTTTACAGGCCGCCCAGGGCCAAGTTGGAAAAGACGCCATTGCAGACTTCTTCCGAGAAAACGCCAAGCCATAACCCGCCAACATTGCCTTTGCGTTGCTCCGGCGATTCCGCGAACTCGTCTGGATTGAAGAGGCGTACTCTGCGGCGTGTCAGTGGGTGGGGGGTGAGAGCGCTGGGGCAGTTAAAGTGACTCGTCAATCGGCTTAGCTTGGCCTGTTTCGGTAGTAGGGCGGCCGCAGACGTATGTTGCATCGGGTCAGTCAGCCGCTGAGATACCTTGTGTCATGTTGTGATCCCCTGTAGAGTCGCCGCCACTGAGATGAAATTGCCGCGCGACATTTATTCTTGGACGTCAATAAAGAGGAGAGCAGAAGATGAAGACGCTGGTTGTCGGTATTGCCATCACGATCGGTGCGGTTCTCGGACTCTTCACTGTTTCCGCACAGGCCGCGAAGCCGGATACGGAAGCAGTTTCCAAGGCCACGCAACAGTTCTATTCTGCTTTGAACGTCCTCTTTACTGGGAGTTCCGCGCCCATGGAGGACGTGTGGTCTCACGCGGCCGATATTACCTATATGGGCCCTTCAGGCGGCCTTCGTTTCGGGTGGAACCAGGTCCAGGCCGAATGGAAAGCGCAGGCGGGCTTGAAGCTCGGCGGCAAAGTCGAACCCAAGGACATGCATATGACTGTGGGGCGCGATCTGGCCATCGTCAGTAACTACGAGGTCGGGGAAAATGTCGGGCCTGATGGCCAACCTCAGAAAGTTGAAATCCGTGCCACCAATCTTTTCCGTAAAGAGCAGGGCAAGTGGAAAATGATTGGCCACCACACGGATCTACTCCCCTTCTTGCAGAAGTGATCGGTAGCGGGCCGGGGGACTGCTTCGGCCATTTCAGGTAAAAGAGGTTTTTGGTGGTAGAGGGACCTCGCTTAGGCGATTCCGTGAACTGGTCTGGATTGGGCTGGGCCTGCTCTGTCTGACCTTTGTCGGCGGGCGATCGGTGGCGATTCCGGAAGTCTCACTCGCGACTCAGGGGATGGGAGGGCGGGCTAGACGGTCTCCTGTGCTCGTGCAACGCGCGGCCTCAGAAGGCCCTCGTTGGACACGCGCAGCGGGAGACCCTCTAGCCCACCCTCAAAGGAAAAGCAGAAGAACGGCTCATCGCTCGATACCGAGGTAGAGGGATTCGTCAATCGACCTGCGGTTTGCGAATTTCACCCGATCCACACACCGACAACCTAACCCCACAAGAAACTACGATCCAGGATAACTCTGAAACGGGCGTAGGTGGCCTGTTTTGTTCTGGCCTGGTAGCAGTGAGGTAGCAGGAAATGGAAATGATTTGACGTTACCAAACTTTGAACGCGGGAACCGTCTGGCTGTTCGATATGGCGATGGAATTGAGATGAGTCACTATACGGTCAAAATCTTCTTCTTTTTTGATTTGCGAAAATTGTGAATCGATAAGTTTTCTCTGGCTATCAGTTATGTACGGAGTTGCGATCTTTATTAGCTGATCATAATAAGTAACAGCTGATGAAATGTACTTGATTTTTGCCGCCATAGTTATGGTGCTAATAGCGAAGAACAGAGCAAGTCCAGCAAAAAGAAGAGCCAGCCTCCGGAGTATCACCTGGTTTCGTTCAGTCGATACGAGAGTAGTCTTGATGGATTCAATTGTGTGAAGCGGTTCGTCGGTGCCACTAGTTTGCTGTAAGCGATCTAAGCTTTTGGCAAGTTCCTTATGCTTCTTTCTTATTCGACCAAGACGCTCAAAGTGGGTAGAGTTAATAAACGCCACTACACCAATCATCAGAGCAACAAATAGGAAAAGCAATTCGTCGCTTGCTCGATCATGGTGGCCCTTCGCAATTTCGGCATAAATAGCATCTTTGAAACTCCGAATACCGAGGGTCGTAAGATTAAGAATGCCGTTTTGGACAGATAATAAAGCTGGCTTAACTAAGAATTCCCAGATCGCATTTGAAAAAATGGCAATGACAACTGTACCAGTGAGCCATAGGAGATAATTCTTGTCGATTTTCGATTTCATAGGTCTGATCATTGCCAATGAATATAGCAGCAACCAGACAAAAGACCAACAGAGTGACCTGCGGCTTTGTAAACCGCGGGTCAAGTCAGTTTACATGCGATTCTTTTAAGCTTGCTCATTGTTATTTTAGAGGGGGTGCGCCGGCCGGTCCGACTGTGGGCGTCGAGCGAGGTTACAGATGCTCCTTCCAAGCTCGCTCGTTGTCTCTCTAGGGGGCGGCCTGGTTGATCTCTCACTGCGCGCGTCCAACGAGGGCCTCTTGCGGTCTTTTCAGAAACACGACACATCTTCTCTCCCAAGGGAGTCGCCGGCCTGTCCTTCACTGCGCGCATCGGACGAGCACATTCTGATCGTGCGCGTTCTGCGAGCAAGAAGGATGGTCCGGCGGCTCCCTTCCCATCCTTCTCAGGCCGCGCGTTGCGCGAGCACAAGAGATTGACCAGGCTGCCCTCTTCTTATTTATCCTAGGGTGCCGAGCATGTCGCCGTGAATGCTGGTGCTTCGAAGGTGCCTGTTACAGGCTCACTCGGCTGACTTCACCTTTGGGAGCAATTGGAAGAATCTGCTGGAGTTTTGGCAGGAGCGGGCGAAGGTCTTTCAATCGATTGGTTGGAGCCTGCAGAACAATGACCGCAATGGTGAACTGCGGGATATTCTGTTGAAAGGCTAGATTGCAGTCAACGGTGACGAAGGCGTCGAATTGCATTTGGGCTCGTGTCAGTAACTCGCCGTTCTTGATCCCTGCCCATCCGGCCTGAGGGACGGTTACCACCTCATGTCCCTCGATCTCTTTTGCGAATCGTCGGTCGATACACTCGTCGAGAAGAATGTTCACGAAGCCTTGGCGAGCATGCGGGTCTTAGCTTCTTCAAGGAAGGCGATCACTTGGTCGCGCGTCACGGTCGGGAACCCTTGAAGGAAATCGTCGATTGTTTCGCCGCCTTCCAGATATTCGATCAGGGTCTGGACTGGCACCCGGGTGCCAGCAAAGACGGGCGTACCGCCGAGCACATCTGGTGACGAGGCGATGAGAGGTGTTTTGGAGGGTGCCATTGCCTATCAGGATAGCCAGACTCGGCTTGATTTACAAGCATCCAGCGGGTTGTTAGTATGCCGCGCGTGAAACACCTTTTAGTCTTCATCTGGGGCCTGGTCGCCATTCTCGGTGCCGTTGCGCTTGCCTTTGTGACAGGGCTCGCCCATCCACAGGAAAAGGTGAATGGGCTCTGGCTGGTCGTGGCGGCTGCCTGTATCTATGTGCTGGCCTTTCGCTTCTATGGCCGCTGGATTTCGCAACGGGTCGTTGAACTCAACGATCAGCGGGTCACGCCGGCTGTGCGGTTGAATGACGGCGTCAATTTTCATCCCACCAATAAGTATGTCCTGTTCGGCCATCACTTTGCGGCGATTGCCGGAGCAGGACCTTTGCTGGGGCCGGTGCTGGCGGCGCAGTTCGGATTCTTGCCGGGCTTTCTCTGGTTAGTGATAGGAGCTGTGCTGGGCGGGGCGGTGCAGGACTTTATTATCCTGGTGGCGTCGATGAGACGGAATGGCCGCTCCCTTCCTGAAATTGCGCATGATGAACTGGGTCTTGTCACTGGGACGGCCACGGCGGTGGCGGTGCTCTTTATCGTGGTGGTGGCGCTGGCTGGGCTGGGCTTTGCCGTGGTGAACGCGCTCTATCGCAATGCCTGGGGCACCTTCACGATTGTGATGACGATTCCCATCGGCTTCCTCATGGGCTTCTATCTGCAAAAGTTCCGGCCAGGCCGGGTGGCGGAAGTCTCCTTGATCGGCGTGGTGCTGTTGGTGGCGGCTGTGATCTTCGGGCGGGTGGTCGCTCAATCTTCTGTGGCCGGCTGGTTCGAGTTCGAGCGGACGACGCTGGTGTGGGGCCTGGCAGGCTACGGGTTTCTCGCGTCAGTTTTGCCTGGCTGGATGTTGTTGGTGCCGCGCGGCTACCTCTCCACATTTATGAAGCTGGGCGTGGTGGCCTTGCTGGGAGTGGGCGTGATTCTGATGGCGCCGACGATCGAGATGCCGCGCGTCACGATCTTCGCGAGCGGAGGCGGCCCGATTATTCCCGGTACGCTCTTTCCCTTTCTCTTTATCACCATCGCCTGCGGGGCCGTGTCGGGTTTTCATTCGTTGGTCTCGTCCGGGACCACGCCGAAGATGATCGAGCGGGAATCCCAGGCCACGGTCGGCTATGGGGCGATGTTGCTGGAGAGTTTTGTCGGGGTGATGGCGCTCATTGCGGCATCCGTGTTGGTCCCCGGCGATTATCTGGCGATCAATACGATGCTCTCGCCTGAGGCGCTGGCTGCGATGGGCTTTCCTGTCTCGCGGATTCAGGAGCTTTCGCAATTGGTCGAGGCGGATGTGGCTGGCAGGCCTGGCGGGGCCGTGTCCCTGGCGGTCGGCATGGCCTCGATCTTTGCCGCCTTGCCCGGCATGGCAGGTTTGATGGCCTATTGGTATCAGTTTGCACTGGTGTTCGAGGCCCTGTTCATTCTCACGACGATCGATACCGGCACGCGCGTGGGGCGCTATCTCATTCAGGAGATGGGCGGGCGGTTCTATGCTCCCTTGCGGCGGATGAATTGGTGGCCCGGTGTGGCGGTGAGCAGCGGGCTGATCGTGGGGGCCTGGGCCTATCTCATCGGCACTGGCAGCATCTCGACGCTCTGGCCGATGTTCGGGGCGGCGAATCAGTTGCTCGGCACCCTGGCTCTCTGCATCGGGACGACGGTGCTCATCAAGATGCGGAAGGCGCAATATCTCTGGATTACGGCGCTGCCGATGCTGTTCGTCGGGGCTGTCACCCTGGTCGGGTCCTATGAGATGTTCGGCCTGTTCGTGGCCAAGGCCTCCGCTACTGCCGACGGTGGGCAGGCCTTTGCCCTCTATCTGGATGCGGGGCTGGTGGCGGTGGTGGCCTTGCTCGCGGTGATCGTCTTGGGCGATAGTATCAGGCAGTGGTATGGCTATGTGATCTTGAAGCGGCCCTTCACCAGCAGCGAAGTCGTGGTGATGGCAGGCGGGGGAACGCCGGGACGATTGCAGACGACAGTTCGTCAGGATGAAGCAAAGCGATTGCAGTTGCCTGGTGGCGGCTGCTGTTAAATAGGTAGCAGGAAAAGCGCGAGAAGCGGAGGGGAGCTATGGCTGAGCAATTTTCATTCGATGTGGTGTCGGAAGTGGATATGCAAGAGATGAAGAATGTCGTCGATCAAGCGTCGAAGGAAGTGAAGCAGCGTTTCGACTTCAAGGACTCGAAGACGGAAATCACCTTGAAGGAGAAAGAGAAGGAGCTGTCTCTGGTCTCCGACGACGAGTACAAGCTCAATGCGGTGATCGACATTATCAAAGCCAAGTGCGTGAAGCGCGGGGTCTCATTGAAGGCCTTTGACTATGGGACCATCGAAGCGGCGCTGGGCGGAACGGTGCGCCAGGTGGCGAAGATTCAAAGCGGGATCGCAGCGGACAAGGCGAAGGAAGTGACGAAGGCTATCAAGGAGTCCAAGCTGAAAGTGCAGGCGCAGATCCAGGGCGAGCAGGTGCGCGTGCTGAGCAAGAGCAAGGACGATCTCCAGGCTGCCATGGCCTTTCTCAAGGGGCAGGATTTTGGGATTGATCTACAGTTCACCAACTACCGCTAAGACAGGATGCTGAAACAGGTCACCAGCTTCGTTCTCGGTCGATCAAGCGCCTCAACGTGCACGATAGCACGCCTCGGCGCTTGATCTCCCTGCGGCCTTGCTGGATGACCTGTTTGAGCATCCTGTAAAGTCTGGTCTTGTGCATGGCTAGAATTCTTCTCCTCGCGTTTCTCCTCGTCGCCTCCCTCGCTGGCTGCAATCGCAGCGATGCGATTGTTGTGATCCAGCTTCATCCGAAGAATCCCGACATCATCTACGTCGCGACGAACGACTACATCTATAAGACGCGTGATGGGGGCCTGACCTGGACGAATCTGTCTCGGGGCATGAGCCACTCACGCGTGATTTCGATGACGCTCGATCCGGTCTATCCTGCCACGGTCTATGCCGGCACGAAGGGCGATGCGGTGTACAAGAGTTACGACGGAGGCCAGCGGTGGGTCTCGCAACGAGCCGGCCTGGACGATGTGACGGTCTCCTCCGTGGTCAATCAGTTCGTCTTCGATCCGGCTGACAATAACCATCTCTTCGCCGCGACAACGATGGGCGTGTTTGAAACGAAGGATGCTGGCGACAGTTGGACGAAGCGGATGGAGGGCATGAAGGAGGTGCTGATGGTGGTGACGCTTGGCCTGGACCCGACGAGGCCTGAGATCCTTTATGCGGGCACGAGCGGCGGCGTCTATAAATCGATCGATCAAGCGGGCCATTGGGAGAAGGTGAATAACGGACTGGTGGATCCGGCCATCATCAAGTCGTCGCGCGCCTTGAATGTCACGGCGATTCTAGTCGATCCCTATGAGCCGGATACGGTCTATGCCGCGACGCTCGCAGGGCTCTATAAGACGACGGATGGGGCGGCCTCGTGGGCGCGCATCGGCCAGTCCCTGCAGGACCAAATGGTGTTTTCGATGATCTTGGATCGGACGAGAAAAGGCGTGCTGTATCTGAGCGGCAGGGAAGGCGTCCACCGGAGCGAAGACGGCGGCAACACCTGGACCATGATGAATAAAGGTTTGGCGACGTCGAACGTGCGGTCTCTGGCGCAGAGTTCCATCGATCCGAAACTGTTTTATCTCGGGACGAACGGGAGCGGATTGTATCGCAGCAAGGATGCGGGCGAGACGTGGGAGCCGATGCCGCCGGTGGTGGCAGATTCGCCGCGAGGCTGATGGTCGGGGAGACGTTACTGCTGTGGGCCAGTTGGGCGTTCTTGTAGGCTGGAGCCGACAGTTGAACGTTGGAGCGATGAGTTCACGCCTGACGAGGTCTCGTTGTTGAGCGTCGATTCTCCGATCGCGGGGCCTGCTCGTCCGGTAGCGCCAATATCAAATCCGCTCGGGCCGCTGGTGCCAATGTCCCTGCTGCTTCTCGGTGAGACTCCGATATCCTGACCGGTCCGGCCCTCGCTGCCTATCGCTGATCCGGCCCTAGGTGTTTTCCCAATGTTCGGTCCCACGGCTGGCGCGACGCCGATATCCGCTCCAGTTTTGGCGCTCCCTGGTAGCTGTGGCGCACGAATGTCTTGGTCGATGGACTCTTCAAGCTCTTGTATCTTGCGGATCTCACGCCCCGCCCCTTCAACATCTGCCTGCCTGAGCCGGCCTGACGATTCGCCGATTTGTTCCAATCTCGTGCGCAAGATTTTGAGGTCGGCTCTGGCCTTGGCCACAGGAGTAATTAGTTCGCGAAGCATGATGCCTCGTGCTGCCAGGGCGTAGTTGGAGAGGTTGGCTTGCGTTGCAGACAACAGCTCTCCCACTTCTTCTCCCAGCTCTTCAATCTGCTGAAGCTCGTCCGGATCGGTTTTGCAGCAAGCGAGAAAGAGGCGATACCTGTTCAGAAATGTCGAGACCTCGCGCTGCAGATTCTCAATTTTAAAATCGCGGGGCTGTTGGTCGCGCGCAGCAGCTTCGCCTGTTTGCTCTGTCGTCTCTGTTTTCTTTTTCTCAACGAGCGGCACGCATCCAGGGCCTTTGGTGGCGGAATATTGTTGATCCGCTTTTCGATCAGGACACCAGTAAAGCGGTGATGCGGCTGACGCTGTGGCGATGCTGGTCCCGCTGCACGTCAGGATAACGGTTCCCATGAGGAGGATGAGGCGGAAGGCGTTGGCTGTGCTCAGTAAAGACATAAAATCATTCTCAACCCGACCGGAATTCTTGTCAACGAAACCCTCCAACTGCGTGTAGGCGGCAGATTTTTCAATTGGCGAGGCAGCGTTCTTATTCATCGGCCAGAACGACCATTTTTCTTCCGGATCCGCAGCCAGCTTTAGCTGGCAGGATCTGGATGGACAAAAAAGTGCAGTCATTTCTTATCCACAGGTGCGGGGACCATTAGGGCTAAACGGAAGGGGGCTCCAGGCCTCGTAAGTACATGAATTTCTTATTGACAAGTCTTTTGGTGGGTGTATACTCGCCAGCATGTGGGAGAAAGTGGGTGGCTTTGGTCGCTGATATTTATGGAGGATTCTAGACATTTACCGGTCATGTCGGCAGAGGTCCTGTTTTGGCTTATTCAAGAAGAGAGCCGAACCTATCTTGATTGCACGGTGGGGTACAGTGGGCATGCTGAAAGAATTCTCGAGGCAAGTGGGTCTGGTAGCAGGCTTATCGGGCTGGATCGCGATGCCATGGCTATTGCGGCGAGTCGCGAACGACTCGCGCGATTCGGCGACCGCGCACTCCTTATACATGGGCATTTTGTGGATCTGAAGCAGCATCTTGCTGCGAATGGCATTAGTCGAGTCGATGGGATTTTGTTCGATCTGGGAGTCTCGTCTCCGCAGTTGGATGAAGCGGCTCGGGGTTTCAGTTTTCAGGGAGATGGTCCGTTGGACATGCGTATGGATCAATCGACGGGCGGGACTGCAGCCGATCTGGTCAATCAATGGCCGGAGACGCAGTTGGCCGACGTGATTTTTCAATTCGGCGAGGAACGGTTTTCCCGGCGCATTGCGCGCGCCATCGTGAGCGCGCGGGAGCGTCATCCGCTGGCGACGACGAAGGAGCTGGTTTCCGTGATCGAAGGGTCGGTGCCTGCCAAGTACCGGCATGGTCGGCTCCATTGCGCGACCCGCACGTTCCAGGCCCTTCGCATTGCCGTCAATCAGGAGCTCGATTGTCTGGAGCCGGCGTTGCGCGATGCGGTGGATGTGTTGTCTCCCGGCGGACGTCTCTGTGCGATCTCGTTTCATTCGCTCGAAGATCGGATTGTGAAGCACACGTTTCGGGCGCTCTCCGGCAAGGAGGACCCCCTGTTGACGGTGCTCACGAAGAGACCGCAGGTCGCCAGCAGCGAAGAGTCAGATAGGAATCCCCGGTCGCGCAGCGCCAAGCTGCGCGCCGCTCAACGGGTAGCCATGGAGGGTCATTCATGAAGACGCTAACGATTCTAGCCGGTGTGATGTTGGTCTTCGTGTTTGTGTGGGAACGGGTGGATGTCGTTCGGCTGGGGTATCAGATCGAGCGATCGAAGAGTCAGAAGATATTGCTGGAGCGGGAGCGGGATCAGCTGCAAGTGAAGTTTTCTTCGCTGGCGGCGCCTGAGCGGATCGCGAAGGTGGCGACGGAGAAGCTGGGGATGCTTCCGCCGCAGCAGGGACAAGTCATGATGGTGCATCAGCCGATGGACGCGCCTGGCTTGTCGTCTCCGCCCGTGGAGCAGGTTCGTTTGGCGAGGCATGTGGTAACCGGGAGAGTAAACGAGTGACAGTCGGCCCCTCACGCGGTCGTCGCTATGTGATGCTGTTCCTGTTTTTCTGCGGGTTCAGCATCATTCTGTTTCGGTTAGTCACGCTCCAAGTGCTTCAAGCGGCAGAGCTCACGGCCAAGGCCGATCGCCAACATCAAAAAACTGTGTCGTTCGAGGGTGCCAGGGGCATGGTGTCGGATCGTCACGGCAAGGTGCTCGCGATGAATGTGGAGGTGCCCTCCGTGTTCGGCGTGCCCACGTCGCTGGAGAACCCCTCGGCCGTGGCCCGCCATCTTTCCCCGGTGCTCCATATTCGAAGCGGCGAGCTGGAGAAGAAGCTCCGGCAGAATAAGAGTTTCGTCTGGCTGGCGCGAAAGGTCGAGCCTGAGCAGGGGCGGCGGTTGGAACAGTTGTCGTTGGGCGGCATCGGGGTGGTGATGGAGGGCCAGCGCTTCTATCCCAATGGGCCGTTGCTGTCTCATGTCCTTGGATTTTCCGGGATGGATGGGCAGGGGCTGGAGGGGCTTGAGCGTCGATACGATGCGCAACTGCATGGAGAAAAACGTGTGACCGTGCTGCAGCGCGATGCGCTGGGCCGCACGATTTTCCCCAAGGGCGTAAAAGAGCAAGTGCCGACGCCGGGTCAGGCCCTGACGCTGACCGTGGACGAGGTCATTCAATACATTGCAGAAAAAGAACTCGACGAGACGGTCGTTCGCACCCATGCCAAGTCCGGGACGATCATTGTTATGGAGCCGCAATCAGGCGCGATTCTCGCGATGGCGGTCAGTCCGCGGTTCGATCCGAATGCCGTCAGCTCGTTGACGCCGGACCGGTGGCGTAACCGCGCGCTGACCGATACCTACGAGCCTGGATCGACCATGAAGGCGATGGTGGCGGCGGCGGCGCTGGAAGAAAAGGTGATGACGCCCGGCTCCATGATCTTCGGTGAAAACGGCAAGATGACGATTGCGAGTACGACGATTCACGACCATGAAAAGCTCGGCTGGATGACGTTTTCCGAGATGATTCAAAAGTCCAGCAACATCGGCGCCGCGAAAACCGGGATGGCGCTCGGCGACCAGCGGCTCTACCGCTATCTCCAGGCGTTCGGATTCGGTCAACGGACGGAGATCGATCTGCCGGGCGAAGTCAACGGGCTCTTGAAGGCGCCCAAGGACTGGGGCCGCCGCACGCTGGCGTCGATTTCGATGGGACAGGAGATCGGGGTGACGCCTCTCCAGATGGTGTCGGCTGTGGCGACCCTCGCCAACGGGGGCGTGATGATGAAGCCCTATGTGGTGTCCGAAGTGCGTGATCAGAAGGGGCTCCTCCTGAAGGAAGTGCTGCCGCACGCCAAGCGGCGTGTTGTGTCGGAGGAGACGGCCAAGACGGTGACGACGATGTTGGAAGGGGTTGTGACGAACGGTACGGGCACGAAGGCGGCGATTCCCGGGTTCCGTGTGGCGGGCAAAACGGGGACGGCGCAAAAGATCGATCCGCGAACCGGCGGCTATTCCTCCACTCTGTTTGTCGGGTCGTTCGTCGGCTATGTGCCGGCTGAATCGCCCCGCTTGGCCATGATCGTGGTCATCGATGAGCCGCAAGGCGAAGCCTGGGGCGGGACCGTGGCGGCGCCAGTCTTTCGGCGGGTCGGGGAGCAGGTGTTGAACTATCTCGGAGTGTCCAGGGAGGACACAGTGAAAATCGCATTAGCGACGAGGGACTACTAATAGCTATGACGCGCGATCCTCTCACCCTTACGCAATTGCTCACGGCGCTCCGTGGGCAGGTCGCGATTCTGGAGCAGCGCGGCGAGATGACTCGTCCGGTGCAGGGGATTACGGACGATTCACGGGCGGTCACGGCCGGGAGTCTTTTCGTGGCCGTCAAGGGCGAGCGAGTCGACGGCCACAATTTTATCGAGCAGGCCATCAAGGCCGGAGCCGGCGCGATTGTTGCGCAGGTTCCTGTGGCTTCAGGGCCGTTGCCCCTCGTGCTGGTGGCTGATTCGCGCAAGGCGCTCGGGCTGCTCGGAAGCCGGTTCCATGGAGATCCTTCTTCCCGTCTCAAGATGATCGGCGTGACCGGCACGAACGGAAAGACTACGACCACGTGCCTCTGTAAATCGTTGCTGGAAGGAATCGGTCGGAAGGTGGGGTTGATCGGCACGGTGGGGTATCAGATCGGGCAGGAGACCTTTCCCGCCTCGCACACGACGCCCGGCGCGCTCGATCTTCAGCAATTGTTGGCGAAGATGGTTGAACATGGACTCGATGCCACCGTGATGGAAGTGTCGTCCCATGCCCTCGCGTTAGACCGGACGTCCGGCTGCGAGTATGACGTGGCGGTCTTTACGAACCTCACGCAGGATCACCTCGATTTTCATCACACGATGGATGAGTACTTTGCAGAGAAGCTGAAATTATTTACCGGATTGGCCGGGGGGCAGAAGACGGGGAAACGCGCCATCGTCAATATGGATGATCCGAGAGGGACTGCGATCCGGGCCGCCTGTCCTGTGCCGGTCTGGGGTTATGCCCTGCAGAACAAGGCTGAGCTCAAGGCGGAAGCTGTGCGTCTCTCTCTGTCGGGGACGACCTTTACCGCTGCGACTCCTGCCGGTTCGTTCACGGTCGAGAGCCGGCTGGTGGGGGAACATAACGTCTACAACTTGCTGGGGGCGATCGGAGTGGCGCTGCATGATGGGGCAACGGCGGATCAGATCTGCGAAGCGGCTGCCCATATTACGAATGTCCCAGGCCGGTTCGAACGGGTCTCGTCGGGGCAGGACTTTACCGTGGTCGTCGATTATGCCCATACGGAAGATGCCCTCGTCCGGCTGCTCACGGCCGCCCAGGTCTTAAAGACCGATCGGATCATTACGGTGTTCGGCTGCGGCGGTGATCGGGATCGAGGGAAGCGGCCTAAGATGGGCCGCGCCGCCGTGGAGTACAGTGATGTGGTGGTGCTGACCTCCGACAATCCGCGCACCGAGGACCCGATGGCGATCCTTCGTGAAGTCGAGGTCGGCGTGCGCGAGGCGCTGGCGCACCGGAGCCATGTGCAGTATCGCCTGGTGCCGGACCGGCGTGAGGCGATCGGCGCGGCGATCCGCGAGGCGCACCGCGGCGACATGGTGCTCATTGCCGGCAAGGGGCATGAAGACTATCAAATCATCGGGACGAAGAAATTTCATTTTGACGACCGGGAGGTCGCGCGCGAAGCGATCCAGCAGCTGCAGGGTTGCGCGTGACGATTCAGGGCATAGCCAAGGTCGGACAGGGCGAGGAATCGATGGGACTCTTTACGGTTGAAGAATTGCGGGAAGTCATCAGCGTGAAGATCCTCGCTGGCCGGGATTCGGTATCGGGGAAGCGCCGGATCAGACAGGTCAGCACGGATTCGCGATCGATTCGCCGCGGGGATCTTTTTGTCGCGTTGCGAGGCGAGCAGTTCGATGGCCATGAGTTCGTGCCGGCCGTGCTCGCGAAAGGCGCGGCTGGCGCGATCGTGCACGATGAATACCGCCTGCCGTCCGGCTCCGCGTCGGCGCGGCTTTTTGAGGGACGGTCGGCCCCCTTTCTGTTCGGCGTGCAGGATCCCCTGTTCGCCTATCAGCAGTTGGCGACCCATCATCGCAGCCGATTCTCGATCCCCGTGGTGGCGGTGACCGGCAGCAACGGCAAGACGACGACGAAAGATATGGTGGCGGCGGTGTTGGCGCAGCGGTGGCGCACGTTGAAGACCGAGGGGAATTTCAATAATCGGATCGGCGTGCCCCATACCCTGTTCCGGCTCACAGCTCGCCATCAAGCGGCGGTCATCGAGATGGGAGTGGATCATCAGGGGCAGACGACCAGGCTCTGTGAGATTGTCCGGCCCACGGTCGGGTTGATCACCAATATCGGCCCCGATCATCTGGAGTTCTTCGGGAGCATGGAAGGCTCGGCGCAGGCCAAGGCGGAACTGTTGGACATGCTTCCGGCCGATGGCACGGCGATCTTGAACGCCGACGATCCCTACTTCGACTATCTCGCCTCGCGCGCGCAATGCCGCGTCATGTCGTTCGGATTTTCAGAGATGGCCGATGTCCGCGCGAGCGAGGTCACGTCCGACGCCCGCCAGGGCACGACCTTCCGCCTGCACCTTCCCGGAAAGAGCCGTCCCATCGCCGTGCGAATCAAGGTGCATGGAGCCCACAACGTGACCAATGCGCTTGCCGCTGCGGCAGTCGGTGCGGCGTTGAACCTGTCCGGTTCGATGATTGTTCAGGGGCTGGGCCGATTCCGCCCCGCCGCGATGCGGTCGCAGGTGGTGACCCATCATGGCGTCCATATCATCAACGATTGCTACAACGCCAACCCGGCGTCGATGAAAGCGGCGCTTCAGCTGTTGGCGCAGTGGAGCCCGGCGCGCGAACGGATTGCCGTCCTGGGAGATATGCTGGAGCTCGGCCCTGAGAGCCGCCCGATGCACCGGGAGGTCGGGCAGTTCCTGGCCACGCAGGGTCTGTCGCGGCTGATCGCCTGTGGAACATTGGGTCGGGACATCGCAGAGGGAGCCAGGCGCGGCGGGATGGCCGATGCGCAGATCGAGGAAGCGGCGGATGCGGTGGCCGCGGCCGATCGGCTCAAGAAGATGGTGCGGCAGGGTGACGTGGTGCTGGTGAAGGCTTCTCGCGGCATGAAGATGGAGCAGGTGGTCCAGGTTCTGACGGGGATGAGGGCGGTCATCAAGCAGGCATCGTAAGGCATCGGTGTGGTTCATTTTGGTTGAGGTATAGACGGCATGTTTTATAACTGGCTCTATCCGTTTCATACCGAATATTCGTTCCTGAACGTCTTTCGGTATTTGAGCTTCCGCATCATCTATGCGGCCGTGACGGCATTTTTGATTGCCTTCGTCCTGGCGCCCTGGGTGATCCGGAAGTTGCAGGAAATTAAGCTGGGCCAGCAGATCCGCGATGACGGTCCCAAGAGCCATCTGGCCAAGAGCGGCACGCCCACCATGGGAGGTGTGCTCATCATTTTTGCGGTGGTCATCTCGACGCTTCTCTGGGCCGATATCTCGCGGGCCTATGTCTGGCTGGTGCTCGCCGCCACGGTGGGGTTCGGGGCGATCGGATTTGTGGACGACTATCTCAAGTTCGTCAAGGCGCAGTCGAAGGGGCTCACCGCGGGGCAGAAATTTACGGCGCAAATCGTGCTGGCCTTGGCGATCGCGGTCGCTCTCTATTTCCTGCCTGGCTATACGACCAAGCTCAGCATTCCCTTCTTCAAGAATTTCGTTCCGGATCTCGGCTGGTTTTATATCGCCTTTGCCGTCCTGGTCATTGTCGGGAGCTCCAACGCCGTCAATCTGACCGACGGCCTCGATGGATTGGCGATCGGACCGGTCATGATCGCGGCCCTGGCCTATACGATCGTAGCCTATATCGTCGGCCATCGCGTGATGTCTGACTATCTGCTCATTCAACACATCGAGGGAGCGGGCGAACTGGCGGTCTTCACCGCCTCCATCCTGGGGGCGAGTCTGGGATTCCTCTGGTTCAATTCCTATCCGGCGACCGTGTTCATGGGAGACGTCGGGTCGCTTCCGCTGGGGGCGGCGCTGGGGACAGTCGCGGTGATCAGCAAACACGAGCTGCTGCTCCTCATGGTCGGCGGGGTATTTGTGATCGAAGCGGTCTCGGTCATTTTCCAGGTCGTGTCGTTCAAGTCGCGCGGGAAGCGGATTTTCCTCATGGCGCCGATCCATCATCACTTTGAGATGAAGGGATGGGAGGAGCCGAAGGTCGTGGTGCGTTTGTGGATCATCGCCATTCTGTTGGCCTTGTTGAGTTTGAGTACCTTAAAGCTCCGGTGATGGCATGGTGGGAGTCGCCACAGTGAAACTTGCGGGAGCCAAAGTCACAGTGATGGGACTGGCCAGAAGTGGCGTGGCTGCTTGCCGCCTGCTCCAGGCTGCGGGGGCCCAGGTCACGGTGGCAGACCGGAAGGAACCGGCGGAACTGACGTCGATCCTCGGTTCCATCGATCGCGATCACGTCGGCGTGACCGTCGGGGCTCGGTACGAATCGTCGCTGGATGAGGCGGAGCTGGTGGTGATCAGCCCGGGAGTGCCCTATCGCTTGGCCTCGCTCGAAGCAGCGCGTCGGCGTGGGGTGAAGGTGATCGGCGAATTGGAGTTGGCCTCGCAATTTATTCGAAGTCCGATTCTGGCCATCACCGGCACCAACGGCAAGAGCACGACTGTGACCTTGATCGGTAAGTTTCTGGCCGAGAGCAGCAAGCGGGCATTTGTCGGCGGCAATCTCGGCACGGCCTTGAGCGAGGCGGCGCTGGAAGATTTTCGCGCCCAGCAAGAGGAGAAGCCAAGTCCCTACGATTATCTGGTCGTGGAGGTCTCCAGTTTCCAGCTGGAAACGATCGACCGATTCCATCCCTGGGTCGCTGCCCTGCTCAATGTGACGGTGGATCATCAGGACCGGTATGAGTCGCTGGACGATTATGTCGCGGCGAAACAGCGGATCTTCGAGAATCAAACCTCGTCGGATTTCGCCCTGTTCAACCTCGACGATGACCGTGTGGCCCCGTTGCGGCATCGTGTGTCCGCACAGCGGCTGGGATTTACGAGTGGGTCTACGATCGGGGCCGATCTGTCCGGGGGAACCTATCTCGAAGGAGACCGGATCGTGACAACGGTCACAGGAGTTCGGCAGGAGATTTGTCGCAGGAGCGAGATCCGCATCATCGGCAATCACAATGTGCAGAACGTCATGGCGGCCGTGACCTATGCGGTGTTGTGCGGCTGTCCCCTTGAGGTGATTCGGCGAGTCCTCGCGACCTTTCCCGGACTCGAACATGCGTTGGAGATTGTCCGTGAGCGGCGGGGGGTCCGATTCGTGAACGATTCGAAGGGCACGAATGTCGATGCCACGCTCAAGGCGCTGGAGAGTATCGATCAACCGATTTGGCTCATTGCCGGCGGACGGGATAAGGGCGGCGACTTTTCGCGGCTGGCTCAGGCGGTCGGCCGGAGGGTCAAGCGCGTGATTCTGATCGGAGAAGCGGCGCCTTTGTTGCGACGGGCCTGGGAGGGGGTCGCCACGATGACCGACGCGGCCAGCTTGCAGGAGGCCGTGGATTGCGCGGCGCAGGGGGCTGCGTCCGGCGATGTCGTGTTGTTGTCTCCTTGCTGCGCCAGCTTCGATATGTTCGCGGACTATCAAGACCGTGGTCGTCAATTTAAGACATTGGTTCATGCGTTACCGGCGTGACGTGCCAGGCAAGGGAGGGGCGGTTCTGAGCAATGGCGCATCGATCAGCAGGGACCCTGGCGCTTCCATGGTCCCAGACCAGCCAACGATCGGGCAAGCAGCGGGTGGCGGCGGACCACACGCTGTTGGCGGTTACCATGACCCTGGCCCTGGTGGGCCTGGTCATGGTGTTCAGCGCGAGCGCCATTGTGGCGGGCAACCGGTTTCACGATTCAGGGTTTTTCCTGAAGCGGCAGATCGCCTGGCTCGCCTTCGGCTTTCTCTTGATGCATCTCACGTCGCGCATCGATTACACGCTGTGGAAGAAGCTCTCCATTCCGATGTTGCTCTGCATGCTGCTGCTGCTGATCATGGTGCTGGTGCCGGGGCTGGGTGTGGCGGCCAAGGGGGCGCGGCGCTGGTTGCGGTTGGGGCCGATCTCGATGCAGCCGGCGGAAATGATCAAGCTGGTGGTGGTCATTTATATGGCGGCCTATCTGACCAGAAAAGGGGACAAGATCGCGTCGTTTCGCGAGGGTCTGCTGCCGGCCTTGATCGTGTTGGGCGTGCTGAGCGGGCTGGTCTTGCTCGAACCGGATCTTGGGACGGTCGTGGTGATCGGGCTGGTGACGATCGGGCTTTGTTTCCTCGCCGGGGCGCGTCTTTCCCATCTGTTGACGCTGGCTCTCTGCGCTATTCCGGTCGTCATGGTGCTGGTCCTCGGGTCCAGTTACCGGCGGCAACGGCTTATGACTTTTCTGGCTCCCTGGAAGGAAGCGTCGGCTGCCGGGTTTCAAATTACTCAGTCCTTTCTGGCGTTCGGCAGCGGCGGGTCCTTCGGAGTGGGGTTGGGCGAGGGCAAGCAGAAGCTCTACTTCCTCCCGGAGGCTCATACGGATTTTGTGTTGTCGTTGGTGGGAGAAGAACTGGGGCTCGTGGGGACCGTCACCGTGATCCTGCTCTTTGCGGTGTTCGTCTGGCGGGGCTTTCAGATCGCCGCGCGCGCGCGGGTGCCGTTCGGCCGGCATCTGGGCATGGGCATTACCCTCTTGATCGGCGGTCAGGCCTTGGTGAATGCGGCGGTGGTGACAGGGCTCTTGCCGACGAAGGGGCTGACCTTGCCGTTCGTCAGTTACGGGGGGTCGTCGCTTGTGGTCAGTTTGATCGGTGTGGGGATCTTGCTCAGCATTTCTCGCGACCGGCATGCGGGCGGCTCGCGAGGTGGACGGGGTGGATCGGATCACGAATGACGATCGTCATTGCAGCAGGGGGAACCGGTGGTCATCTCTATCCGGCTGTGGCGTTGGCGCGAGAGTTTCTCCGGCGCGACCCCGCAACCCAGGTGCTCTTCGTGGGGACCTCGCGGGGACTCGAATCGAAGGTGCTGGCCCATGAGGGATTCGAGCTGGCTCTGATCAGTGCCCAGCCGGTGATGGGCAAGGGGCTATTCGGGGCGGTGAGGGGACTGTGCGTCCTGCCGAAAAGTTTGTGGCAGTGTTTGAAGATTCTGCGAACGAGACGGGCGGATCTGGTGATCGGGATCGGCGGCTATACCAGTCCAATGGTGCTGTTAGCCGCAGCCTTGACGGGGGTGCCACGCGTGATTCTTGAGCCGAATGCACGGCCCGGTATGGCGAATAAAGCGGTGGGCCCCTTCGCGCAATTGGTGTTTCTCGGATTCGAGTCAGCGGCCGCGTCGTTCACGCGGTCCAAGGTGCGGGTGACGGGGATTCCGATTCGCAAGACCTTTCTGGACTTCGCGCAGCAGAGCCAGGAAAACCGGAAGCCGTTCCATCTGTTGATTTTCGGCGGGAGCCAGGGGGCGAAGGCGATTAATACGGCGGTGATAGAAGGATTGCCAGAATTGATGACGCAGTTGCCACAGTTTACCGTAACCCATCAGACCGGCGAGTCCGACCAGGCGCGGGTGGCTGAGGCCTATCGTCGCGCCGGCATCTCCGCTCAGGTGACCCCATTCCTTTATGACATGCCTGCCGAGTTACGGCAGGCGGACCTCGTGGTGGCGCGAGCCGGAGCCATGACAGTGGCGGAACTGACGACATGTGGCAAGCCAGCCATCCTGATCCCGCTGCCGTCCGCCATCTATAACCATCAGATGCAGAATGCCAAGGTGATGGAGGCGGCAGGGGCCGCCGTCGTGCTTCCGCAAGCGGCGCTCACTGGTTCTACGTTGGCTCGCGCGGTGGCGGATATTCTCGGGGATCCAGCGCGAGTGCAGGCGATGGGCGCTGCCAGTCTAGCGATGAGACGAACCGACGCGGCGGAGGTCATCGTCCGCGAATGCTACGCACTCATGGAGGGCCATCATGATGTCGACCGGTCTGGTAGAGAGGCGGGAGTCTAATGGTGCAGAGCAACGTCGTCAGGGGCAATCTTCATATCCACCGGTCGGTGGAGTAAGGCGCGCGACCATGTTTCGCAAGACGCAACAGATTCATCTAGTTGGCATCGGGGGCTCGGGGATGAGTGGCATCGCCGAGGTGCTGCTGACCCTGGGTTATAAAGTGACGGGCTCAGATTTGCAGGCGTCCGATACGACGCGGCGATTGGAAGAGCTTGGCGGTCGCATCTTTGTCGGCCATCAGGAGTCGAATGTGGGGGAAGCGCAAGTGGTGGTCATCTCCTCCGCCGTGTCGGCCCAGAACCCCGAGGTGGTGGCGGCCAAGGCCAAACAGATTCCCGTGATTCCGCGGGCCGAAATGCTGGCGGAGCTGATGCGGTTGAAATTCGGCGTTGCCATTGCCGGCGCCCACGGGAAGACCACGACGACGTCGATGGTGGCCAATGTGCTGGCGCAGGGGGGCTTGGATCCCACCATGGTGATCGGGGGCAAGGTGAATGCGCTGGGGAGTCATGCCCGTCTTGGCCGGGGCGATCTTCTCGTGGCGGAAGCGGACGAGAGCGACGGGTCGTTCCTCCGTCTGTCTCCGACCATCGCCGCCGTTACGAATCTCGACCGGGAACATCTCGAACATTACGGCAGCATGGAGCGCATCAACGAATGTTTCCTCGAATTCATCAATAAGGTGCCCTTCTACGGATTATCCGTATTGTGCGCGGACGACGATCGGCTGAGGGCGTTGTTTCCGAAGATCGTGAAACGCTATCAGACCTATGGGCTCAGTGAACCAGATGGAGTCACGCCGGATTTCTTTGCGACGGACATCAGCTTGAACCAATGGGGCGCGGAGTTCCGGGCGCAGTTCCGCGGGCGCAACCTGGGCCCGTTCCGCCTGGCGGTGCCGGGCCGACACAATGTTTCCAATGCGCTCGTGGCGATTGCGATCGGGGTCGAGTTGGATGTGCCGGTGGACCTGATTCGAAAGGCGCTGGCGGCCTACACGGGAGTGGAGCGGCGCTTCCATCTGCGAGGGGAAGTCAACGGGATCATGGTCGTGGACGATTACGGGCACCATCCGACGGAGATCAAGGCGACCCTGTCCGCTGCGAAACAAGGCTGGGGAGACCGGCGGTTGGTGGTGGTGTTCCAGCCCCATCGCTATACCAGGACGCGCGATCTGCTGGAGGATTTTGCCAAGGCCTTCGCGCAATCGGACGTGCTGTTTCTGACGGAAATTTATGCGGCAGGCGAGCAGCCGATTCCGGGGGTGTCCGGAGCCAAGCTGGCCGAGATCGTTCGTGCGGCAGGTCATCCCTCCGTGACCTTTGTGGAACAGAAAGACCAGCTGGTGGAGCAGGTCTTGCCCCATCTGAAATCGGGGGATCTCGTCATTACCTTGGGGGCTGGGGATATTTGGAAGACGGGGCCAGGACTCTTGGCCCGTTTGACCCCTCCCGCATGATGCCATGAAACGAGGTGGGACGCGTGCCACGACAGCAGCGAGACAGTCTGCGCGATTCACGCAGGCGGATGTGCGGGCCGCTGTGGCAGGTCTCCGGGGCCCTGTGTTCTTCCAGGCTCCGTTGCGAGAGTATACCTCATTCAAGATCGGAGGGCCTGCAGATGTTGTGGTGGAACCGCTTGATATTGAGGATGTCTGTCTGGTGGTCCAGCAGGCGCGCGCACGTAAGGTCCCTCTGTTCGTCGTGGGCGGAACGAATCTGCTCATCCGGGACGGGGGCATCCGCGGCATCGTGGTCAGCCTGGTGCGGCTGCGGGCCATCAAGGAAGAACCGGGCCACGTTCTCTATGCCGAAGGGGGAGTGGGGATGCCGACGTTGATCGGCTACGCCATCAAACATTCCCTTGCGGGGTTGGAATGGGCGGCGGGCATTCCCGGAACGGTGGCCGGTTGTGTGGTGATGAATGCCGGCACGAAGCTCGGGGAGATGAAGGATGCCGTCAAGGCGGTTCGCATGGTGAATCTGAAAGGCCAGATCGTGGACCTGGAGGCGGGCCAGATTCCGTTCGAGTATCGCCGGGCGCGGTTGCCGCGCGGCATCGTCGTGGGGGTCTGGCTTCAATTGAAGCAGGGAGTCCGGTCGGAGATTGAAAAAGTGGTCAAGGACTATCTCCATTATCGGCGGGATACGCAGCCGCTCGCGATGCCAAGCGCCGGCTGTGTGTTCAAGAATCCTCCGAACGATTCTGCTGGCCGACTGATCGAGACTGTGGGCCTCAAGGGCGCTCGCGTGGGCGATGCGGAAGTCTCGACGAAACATGCCAACTTCATGGTGAACCGGGGGCAGGCGCGCGCCGCGGACGTGATTGCCCTGATCGGAAAGGTCCGCAGCGCCATTCGCCGGCGGGCCGGCGTGCGGTTGGACCTTGAACTGAAAATCGTAGGAGAGACGTAGCGCTATGAGCGACCTTCGTTCGACAACGCGACCCCTGCTGACCCGCGCCCGCATCGGGGTGCTGATGGGCGGGCAATCGGCGGAGCGCGAAGTCTCGCTCCGGACCGGCGCCGCCGTGCATCGGTCGCTGGTGCGTCGCGGTTACGATGCGGTGGCCATCGATGTCGGCCCGACGCTCTTTCAGGATTTGCGCGAACAGAAGATTGCGGTGGCCTTTCTCGCCTTGCATGGACCGGGCGGGGAAGATGGCGCGATTCAAGGATTCCTGGAAACGCTGGGCATTCCCTACACCGGCTCCGGCGTCCAGGCCAGCGCGATCGGCATGCATAAAGTGACGACGAAAACGCTCCTGGCTGTGGCGCATATTCCTGTGCCGGCCGGCACGGTCGTGAAGCGAGGGAAGACCGTCTCCAGCGCCGCCCTCTTGCGGCCGGCGAAGTTGCGCTGGCCCGTGGTCGTGAAGCCTGCCTCGCAAGGATCCACCATTGGCGTCACGATTGTGCGGAAGCCGTCGCAATGGCGCGAGGCGCTGGCCTTGGCCCATCGGTACGATACGGATGCGATGGTCGAAGCCTATATTCCCGGGCATGAGGTCACGGTCTCGATCATCGGACGGCGCCATGCGGCCCCCTTGGTGCTACCAGCTGTGGAGATCGTGGCGCCTGGCGGGTTCTACGATTTTGCGGCGAAGTATGAAAAGGGAAAAACCCAGTATCTCTGTCCCGCGCCCTTGTCTGCGGCGGTGACCAAGCAGATTCGGGCGCTGGCCTTGCGCACCTATGAGGTGCTGGGCTGTGAAGGGGCGGCCCGGGTCGATTTCCGCATCACGCCGCGCGGCCGTCCGTTCGTCTTGGAGATCAATACGGCGCCTGGCATGACGGAGACGAGTTTGCTGCCGATGGCGGCGGCGAAGGCCACGATCGAGTACGACGAACTGACCGAACGGATTCTGGAGTCGGCGCTCGCGCGTCTGGACCGTTCGTCGGGGGAAGGAGCCACGTCATGAAGCTGTTCATGCGGAAGCGGTCGGCGCGCAACGCTGGCCCGCGGCTGAATCAATGGAAGGGCGCGCGCGCCAGTCAGGCCGCCGATCAACGGCAACAGGCGCGTCGGGAAAAATTATTCTCGCGGGGCCGCCGGGCGCTGCGGATAGGACAATGGATTATCGGTCTGGCAGCGCTGGCCTGGGGATTGACCTTTGTGACTAGAGAGATGGGGCCGGTGCTCCAGGAGTGGCTGGAAATCCAGTCGGTCGAGGTGGAGGGGATCCACCATGTGACGAAGCCGGAAGTGGAGGAGTTGCTGGCCTTGAAGCCTGGCATGGGGCTCCATCAGGTCAGCGTCACCTTTCTGGCTGAGCGAGTGAGGACGCATTCCTGGATCAAAGACGCGGCGGTTGAACGCAGGCTGCCGCATGTGCTGCATGTGACCATCTTAGAGCGCACGCCGACTGCGATCATTCGCACAGGCGTCGATCATTGGCTGAGCGATGAGAACGGGCACCTCCTGGCCAAGCTGGGCAGCCAGGATGATCCTACACTGCCCCTATTGGTCGGACTGGAATCGAAGGCCCTGCTGCTGGGCGATCCACGCGCTCGCAATGCGGTGCAGTCCGGGGTCGTGCTGGCTAAGCTGATCGCCAATACGATCGAGGGGCGGGTCGAAGTGGATCTCGCGAATCCGTCGAATGTGGTGGCGTCGACCGACGGGGTGCGCTTCCAGTTCGGCAACGACTCCTTGGTCGGGCAGTGGGAGCGGTTCCAGAAAGTGAAGCCATCGTTCAGGGCTGTGGCATTCGACGGGCGGAAGCGGGAGGCAAGCGAGATCGATTTGCGTTACGACAACCGTGTCATTGTGCGTGAAAGGGGGTGAGGGCTGTGCCGAAGCGTGATCAGATTCTTGTGGGGTTGGATATCGGGACCACGAAGATCTGCGCCATAGTTTCGGAGGTGACCGATGAGGGGACCCTCAACATCATCGGGGTCGGAACCAGTCCGTCTCGCGGTCTCCGTAAAGGTGTCGTGGTTGATATCGAGAGCACCGTCGAATCGATCAAGAAAGCGGTCGAGGAAGCGGAACTCATGGCGGCGGTTCAGATCAACTCCGTCTATACCGGGATTGCGGGCAGTCACATCTCCGCGGAGAACTGCAAGGGCGTGGTGGCGCTTAAAAAGTCGGAGGTGACGCGGGAGGATATCCAGCGGGCCATCGAGAGCGCGCGGACGCTGGCGGTCATCCCTCACGAGCGGCGGATCCTCCATGTCCTGCCGCGCGAATTCACGGTGGACGGGCAAGAGGGGGTGCGGGAGCCCTTGGGGCTGTCCGGCAACCGCCTTGAGGTCAACGTGCATGTGATTACCGGCGCCGTGACCTCTGCGCAGAACATCATCAAGTGCGTCAATCGCGCGGGGTTGGATGTCGTGGATATCGTGCTGCAGCCCTTGGCCTCCAGTGAAGCGGTGTTGAGCCTGGAAGAGCGGGATCTGGGCGTCGTGATGGTCGATCTCGGCGGCGGGACGACCGATCTCGCGATTTTCCTCGATGGGAGCATCAGACATTCCGCGGTGTTGCCGATCGGCGGGCAGAATTTGACGAAGGATCTCGCGATCGGGTTGCTGACCACGCAGACCGAGGCGGAGAAGATCAAGTTGCAGTACGGGATTGCCCGGACAGAATTGGTGCAGGGCCATGAGACGGTGGAAGTGCCGTCGGTCGGGGATCGCCCTGTCAGGACCTTTTCGCGCCGTGACGTGGCCGAGATTCTTGAGCCGCGGGTCGAAGAAATATTCGAGCTGGTCCGCCGGGAAATCGCGCGCGCCGGCTACGAGGGCATGTTGGGGGCCGGGGTGGTGATTACCGGGGGCACGTCGTTGCTGGAAGGGATGCCCGATGCGGCAGAGAAGGTCTTGAATCTTCCCGCCCGCCGCGGCGCGCCATCCGGGATCGGCGGCCTGCGCGAGATCGCCAGTAATCCCATGCATGCCACGGGAGTCGGTCTGCTGCTCCATGCCAGGCACCATGCCCAGGAGATGGCCACGGCGGGGCTGCGCGGCAGGCGGCCGTTGAGTAAGGCGTTTGATCGTATGAAGTCTTGGATGTTCGAGTTCTTTTAACCGTGAGGCGAGACGGCAGGCCGTTCCGCGTATTTTATCAAGGGAGGTGTCCCAATGTTTTCATTCGAAGAGGATGTGGTCTCCCCTGTCCGGATCAAAGTGATCGGTGTCGGTGGCGCCGGCTGTAACGCCATCAATACGATGATCCTGTCCGGATTGGCGCGGGTCGATTTCATTGCGGCGAATACCGATCTGCAGGCGTTGGATCGGTCGCGGGCTTCTTATAAGGTGCAATTGGGTCCTGATCGGACCAGGGGGCTCGGGGCCGGGGCGAAGCCGGAAGTCGGGAAAGATTCGGCGCTGGAAAGCAAAGATCAGATCCGGGAATGTCTCGAAGGCGCCGACATGGTGTTCGTGACGGCGGGCATGGGCGGCGGGACCGGGACCGGCGCGGCGCCGATCGTGGCGAGCATCGCGCGCGAACTCGGGATCCTGACGGTCGGGGTCGTGACCAAGCCGTTTTCCTACGAAGGCCATCGCCGGATGCTGCATGCGGATGAAGGGATTCGCGATCTTCGCCGCCATGTGGATACCCTGCTCGTGATTCCGAATCAGCGCTTGCTGGGCATCGTGGATAAATCCACGCCGCTGCTCGAAGCCTTTAAGGTGGCCGATGACGTCCTTCGCCAGGCGATCCAGGGAATTGCGGACGTGATCACGACGACCGGCCATGTGAACGTGGACTTTGCCGATGTGCGCACCGTGATGTCCCATACGGGCCGGGCTGTGATGGGCATGGGCGTCGCGCGCGGGACGAACCGGGCGATTGAGGCGGCGCAGAAAGCGATCTGCAGTCCCTTGCTGGAGGAAGGCAGTGTCGAGGGAGCGCGCGGGGTGTTGCTGAACATCACCGGCGGACCGAACATGTCGCTGCACGAGATCGAGGAAGCGGCCATGATCGTCCAGCAGACAGCCGATCCGGAAGCCAACATCATCGTCGGACAGGTGATCAATCCCGATATGGGCGACGACCTGGTTGTGACAGTGATTGCCACAGGATTTGAGCGGGAAGAGCTGCCCGCGCCGATGCCCGTGATCATGCCGCGGACGGCACGCACCGGACAGCAAGTCATGGCCGGTACCGGCGCCCAGACGGGAGAGCGGGTTTCTGACCGGACGAGCAAAGATCTCGACCGCCCGACATTTTTGCGGCGGATGAGCGATTCGCGGGAATCGATGGAGCGAGTGGCCGTGGTGGCGGACGATGAGTGGGACGTCCCGACATTTTTGCGCAAGCAGGTCGACTAAGCCGGCCGGTTTCCCACGGGTGAGTCCTGTGAACGGAGTATGGCCATGAGTGCAGCGGTCATTACGGTTCCTGCCTTTGCGTCCGCGCGGGACGGAATCCGGCATTTTTTCGGCACGCGCCGCCATGCCGACTCGTTGGCTCTCGCGGTTGGAGTGCCCGCCCGTCAGTCCGGGGCGAAGGGGCGCGGCTGGCTGTTGTCCGTCAAGCAGGTGCATGGGACCGATGCCCTGGTGGTGGATCGGCCGCTGACCGACTCCGACCAGTTCCCCGGCGGGTGGGATGCGTTGGTGACCGACCAGCCAGGCGTGACGGTGGCGGTGCGGACCGCCGATTGCGTCCCAGTGCTCGTGCATGACCCGCGCCGGCGTGTGGTGGCGGCGATTCATGCAGGCTGGCGTGGCGCCGTCGCTGGAATTGTTCCGAAGACGATCGCGTTGATGGCGGCTCGGTTCGGCTCGACGAGTTCGGATCTGCGCATCAGTATCGGCCCCTCCGCCGGTCCCTGTTGTTATGAAGTGGACGAGCCGGTGCTTGAACAACTGCGAGCGGGATTGCCGAAGTGGGAATCGGTGCTGCGGGACTATCAGGGGCATCAGGCGCGGTTGGATCTCAAGGCTCTGATCCGCCGGCAAGTGGAGGAAGAGGGCGTGTCTGCCCCCTCGGTCTCGTCAGTGAATCTCTGCACGATCTGCCATGGGGAACTCTTCTATTCCTATCGGCGGGAAGGTGCGGTGAAGGGGACGATGGTCAGCGGCATTACGCTGGTCTCCGGCAAATAGCCGCCAGCCGCGTCTGCCCTGACATTTGACGGGCGGTTTCGGTAGAATGCCCGAGGACTTTTTGCAAAACGGGAATTCAGCTGTGGCTGATCAGATGCAATGGATTTACGGGCTGGCGGCGCAATCAGCGAGAATGTTCGGGACGTGTTCGAGCAGATCCGGCATGCGACGCAGCGATCCGGACGGCCCGAAGGGAGCGTGCGCCTCGTCGCGGCGACGAAATCGGTGGGGCTGGAGCAGATCCGCGAGGGCATCGCGGCGGGATTGACGATCCTCGGTGAGAACCGCCTCCAGGAGGCGCTTCCCAAAATCGAGGCGTTGCGGGGACTGCCGATCCAGTGGCATTTTATCGGTCATTTGCAGCGGCGCAAGGTCCGGTCGGTCGTGGGGGTCTTCGACTTGATCCATTCGGTCGATAGTCTCGAACTGGCGGAGGAGATCGATAAACGGGCGCAGGAAGCAGGGATCAGGCAAGCGGTGTTGCTGGAAGTGAATCTTGAAGGGGAGCCGACGAAGTCGGGCTTTCAGCCAGACGAACTTGTGCGTCTGTTGCCGCAAGTGGGGGCTCTGTCCCACGTGGAAGTCAGGGGACTTATGGCGATTCCTCCTCCGGTCAGCGAGCCGGAGCAGGCCCGTTCCTCCTTCCGTCGTTTACGGGAGTTGGCCGAGCGTCTCTCGCGCCAAGGGATCAGCACAGTCTCATTGAAGGAATTGTCGATGGGCATGTCGAGCGATTATCCCGTGGCAGTCGAAGAGGGAGCCACGATGGTTCGGGTCGGTACGGCGATATTTGGAGCAAGGCATGTCTAATTCAACGATCACCAACAAGATTGCATTTATCGGGGGCGGCCAGATGGCCGAGGCCTTGATCGGCGGTCTGCTTGCGGGCCAGCTCTGCCCTGCCGAGTCGATCTGGGCGACCGATCCGGTTACTGCGCGTTGCGATCACTTGAAAAGCCAGTTCGGCGTTCGGGTCGGCTCTGCCAACCGTGAGGCGATCGCCTGGGCCGATGTGGTGGTCTTGGCGGTGAAGCCCCAGACGCTTCCTGCTGTGTTGAGCGAGCTGGGCCCGGCCCTGGCCCAGTCCCTGGTGATTTCGATTGTGGCGGGCGTGACGATCAAGACCATCGCGGAACAGATGGGCGGGGCGATGAGGGTCGTGCGGGCCATGCCGAATACTCCGGCCTTGGTTCGGGAGGGGATGACCGCCCTGGCCTTGGGCAGCGCGGTCTCTGAAGAGGACAGTCGATTGGCTCGGACGGTATTCGAAGCGGTCGGACGGGTAGTGTTGGTCGAAGAACGATTGATGGATGCTGTGACAGGATTGAGCGGCAGCGGCCCGGCCTATGTGTTTCTTGCCATTGAGGCCCTGGCTGACGGGGGCGTCCAGATGGGGCTCCCGCGGCAGACGGCCGAACTGCTTGCCGCCCAAACCGTGCTCGGCGCGGCCCGGCTGGTGTTAGAGTCGGGAGTGCATCCCGCGCAACTCAAAGATCGGGTGGCCTCACCAGGAGGCACCACCATTGCCGGGCTGTATCAACTTGAACAGGGGAGCTTCCGGGCGACGTTGATGGCGGCCGTCGAAGCGGCGACGATACGATCGAAGGAGCTGGGATACTGATGTTTGTTGCAGGGAATGTCATCACGGCGATTGCGACGATTCTCGATTATGTGTTGTGGCTCTATATGTGGGTGATCATCGCGCGAGCCCTGATCTCCTGGGTCAACCCGGACCCCTGGAATCCCATCGTGCAATTTCTCGATCGCGCGACCGAGCCGGTCTTGGCGCCGATTCGTGGATGGGTCGGCTGGCGCATGGGGATCGATCTATCGCCGATCATCGTGATTCTGATCATTACGTTTTTGCAGATCGCAGTTGTGCAATCACTCAAGGAATTGGCCCTGAGGATGAACTGAGATGACCAGGGGGGATGCCATGAGAATTACACCGCTCGATATTCAGCAAATGGTCTTCAGGGTCGGCTTTCGCGGGTACGACAAGGACGAGGTCAATCGCTTTCTTGAAGAGCTGGCGCAGACGGTCGAATCGTTGAACCTGGACTGTACGGTCCAGCGAGAACGGATCCTGTCGCTGGAGCAGCAGCTTGCCGAGCTGAAGCGGACGGAATCGACCCTGTCGAGCACGCTCTTGTCGGCGCAGTCGCTGGCGGAGGATTTGAAGCGGAATGCGCAGCGCGAGGCGGACCTGGTCGTCAAGGAGGCCGAGCTGAAGGCCGGCGAATTGATCCGTCAGGCCAGAGTCGATCTGACTGATACACAGCGGGATCTGTCGGCGCTCCAGAAACAGCGGTTGCTCATGGTCGAACGGTTGCGCGCGTCGCTGCGGATGTTCGAGCGGATGTTGGAAGTGGAAGAGCAGGAAGCGTTTCATGACGCCGCGACCGCATCGGAGAACAAGTTGGCGGGAGAGTCTCGACCGGCCTTGTGATGGGTTCGACCCGGCCGCCGCTCCCCCTTCGCTGATGCGTTCCCCTGTGCGCTTCGCGCCGCCCGCCGCCAGCAGATTTCCCCACCGATAACTGGTTGTCGTGCCTATGGCTACTCCACAACATATTGCAGCGGCCTTGCAATCGGCCATCGATGAGGGGGTCTTTCCCGGCGCCCAATTGGCGGTGCGTCTGCGTGGCAAGCTGCAATGTCTGCTGGTGGCAGGACGATTGTCGTCGGAGCCTCCCGGCCTTCCCGTGCAAGCGTCCACGATCTATGACTTGGCCTCTCTCACGAAGCCGCTGGTGACGGTCACCTCGCTCTTGCTCCTGACTCAGCGCGGAAAGATTGCGCTCGATGACTCCCTGCAACAGATCTTTGCAGAGTTGGAAGGGGCGCCGATCGGGCAGGCGACGGTGCGGGATCTTCTGGCCCATCGCTCAGGCTTGCCGGGCTGGCGGCCGTTGTATGAGAGGCTTGAAGCGCGGGGTCTGGTTCCTGGAGAGGTTGGCGGCAATCAGTCCATCAAGTCGGCAATGCTGGAGCTGATTCGTGACGAACCGTTGATCTACGAACGGGGCGAGCGAAGTCTCTACAGCGACCTTGGGTTTATCCTGCTGGGCTTGTTGGTGGAGCGTCTCAGTGGAATGGCCTTGGACCGCTGGTGTGAAGAAACGATCGCAAGGCCGCTGGGAGCCGATCCATTGTTATTTTTCCCCGTAACAAGGAACGGGCAAGTTCCCATCGATGTGGCAAGAATTGCTCCGACTGAGCGGGACGAGAGGCGCCAGCGGCTATTGCGCGGCGAGGTGCATGACGAAAATGCTGGGGCGATGGGCGGGGTTGCGGGCCATGCAGGACTATTCGGGACCGCCGAGTCTGTGCTGGCTGTGTCAGGGGCCTGGCTCAGCGCCTATCACGGGAAAGAGTCGATGCTGGATGGCGCGTTGGTCAGGCAGTTTACAGCGCGTCAAACATCGGCCTTCCAATCCAGTTGGGCCTTGGGATGGGATACTCCGTCTGCTCCGTCCTCTTCTGGAGCCTATTTTTCCGAGCAGTCGTTCGGGCATCTCGGCTATACCGGGACGTCGCTGTGGATCGATCCACTGTCAGAATTGGAAGTGGTGCTGCTCTCCAACCGGGTCCACCCCAGCCGGAAGAACGAGAAGATTAAGATTTTCCGCCCGCTCATTCACGATCTCGTGTACAGGGAGTTTGTGGCGAGGGCATGACGCTGAAAAAATCCGTCAGCCTCGTTCTCGGCTCATCGAAATCCTCAACGTACCCTGAGGGTACGCCTCCGGTTTCGACTCGCCTGCGGCCTTGCTGACGGCCTTTTTGAGCGTCCTGCGAGCGGTTGTTCTGTTGTGTGAGGCGTGTGGGCCAGTGAAGCGCTGGTATGCCTGGGCTTGCCGGGATAATCAGGGGTTACGCCAGGTCTTGATAATCGACCCAGGTTTCTTTTTCGGCGAGATACTTCGTGCCTTTGAAGTTGGCGCGGGTTCTCAGTTTGCTAAAGCCGAATCCCTGCATCGCTCCGATGAGTTCCTGTACGGCAGCGCCGATGGTCGGATGCGAGTGCCCTTCGACCGTCAGGGCTTCATACATCGTCTTGGCGGCGTAGCCGGAGGGGGTTCGATTGACGAGGACGGCGCGATTGAAATACCGGTCGCTCGGATCGACTCCTTCAACCTGGTGCTTTTCGACGAGACCTTCTTTTTTGAAGAGCAGGGGCAGCGAACTCATCACGACCTCCATGACAGGCAAGTGGAATGGCCCAGGGCTCCGATTATAGGGAGAGGCCCTGCCGACTGCAAGCCGTTGACATCCGTGTAGCGCCCTCCTATCATTCCCCCCCGCTACGGCAGAGGATATGTTCCGGAAAATATGAATATCCCCAACAGTTTGACCATCCTCCGGATCCTCCTGATTCCCTGCTACGTCGGGTTGTTGGTCTACGGCCGGTTCGATCAGGCGTTGATCGTGCTGATTGTGGCGGGCATCACCGATGCGCTCGATGGGGCGATCGCCCGCATCACGAATCAGCATACGAAGCTGGGGGCTGTGTTGGATCCCTTGGCCGACAAGCTGCTCCTCACGTCCGGATTTATCACGCTCTCGTTGATTCATTTGATCCCCTCGTGGGTCACCATCCTCGTGGTCAGCCGGGATGTGATCTTGATGCTGGGAACGGCGGTGGCGCACGTCACGGATTCTCATGTGGATATTACCCCCACGTTCCTGGGCAAGGGCACGACGCTGCTCCAGCTATCCTATATCGTGATGGTGATATTCCTGAGTTCCCATCACGTCAATCCCGCCGTCATGCCGCCGCTGTTGTTCTGCATGGTCTCCTTTACTCTCATGTCCGGGCTGCATTACCTCTACCGGGGCTATCGGCACACGAGTGCGACCACTAGCTAAGGTGTTGCCGTGTGTGAGCCCGCGTGTCTGGCTCCCTGCGCAAAAATTCTGCATTTGTTTGACAGGTTTTCTGGTGGCCCGTAGACTCGCCTGACAGGTATTTCCCTCTCTACAACCGGCCGGGGCGGCTGCATCGAAGGGCGAGTGTTGCATATGGCGACCTTTGCGTATGTCGGGCGAACCAGGTCAGGCGCTTCCAAAAAGGGCGAGCTGAGCGCAAAAACCCGCGATGAGGCGGTGGACCAGCTTCGCAAGCAAAGTGTCGTCGTTACTAGCCTCGAAGAGAAGAAAGGCGGCGCCGGCGGATTCAAGATCAGTTTCGGGTCCGGCCTTACCGATAAAGATCTGGTCGTCTTTACGCGACAATTCGGCACGATGATCAACGCCGGTCTGCCTTTGGTGCAGTGTCTCGAAATCCTCTCGACCCAATCTGAGAATAAAGTGCTGCGAGAGACGATCGGGGAAGTGAAGAATCAGGTGGAAGCCGGTTCGACCTTTTCTGACGCCTTGCGGCGCCACCCGAAAGTCTTCGACGATCTCTACGTCAACTTGGTGCATGCGGGCGAAGTCGGAGGTCTACTCGACACGATCTTGACGCGTCTCGCCAAATACATTGAAAAGGCGATGAAGCTGAAAGGGCAGATCAAGTCTGCCATGATTTATCCCGCGTCGATTATGGGCGTGGCGGTGATTGTGATCACGGTGCTCATGTTGTTCGTCATTCCCATCTTTGCCAAGATGTTCCTGGAGCTGTCGAATGGGAAAATGGCTCTGCCCGGTCCGACGCAAGTGGTCATCGATACCAGCAATTTTTTCATCGCGTACTGGTACGTCATTCTTGGGGCCATTGTGGGGACGGTTGTGGGGGTGAAGAAATACTATGCGACCGCTCAAGGGCGGAAGGTCATCGATACGTTGCTGCTCAAGCTGCCGGTGGTTGGAGATTTAATCCGGAAAGCTTCGGTCGCCAAGTTCACCAGGACCCTGGGAACCCTCCTTGGTAGCGGTGTGCCGTTGCTGGATGGCTTGACTATCTGTGCCAAGACCGCGGGGAATAAGGTGATTGAAGAGACCCTGTTCAGCGCCCGCATCAGTATCAGCGGGGGTAAGACGATCGCCGATCCCTTGGCCGCCAGCGGGGTCTTCCCGAAGATGGTGACGCATATGATCGCCGTCGGCGAGTCGACCGGCGCGTTGGACAGCATGTTGGGGAAAATCGCAGATTTTTACGAAGACGAAGTGGATCAGGCTGTGGCTTCTCTGACCTCATTGCTGGAGCCGGCGATGATGGTGTTCTTGGGAATTGTCATTGGATTTATCGTGATCGCGATGTATCTCCCGATCTTCAAAATGGCTTCTGCCATCGGCTAGGTCGGCGTGCGGTTTCGCTCCCTGCCTGAAAGGCCCGATCCCTTGTCTTCGGGGAGCGAGGGGGCCTGTCTCGCTTCAGGGCTCTTCCTTCTTCCACCGCGGTCTTCCACTCATGAATGATTTGCGCATAAGGCTGTATTGGCTCATGGGGCTTCGGATGGCCCTGGTGACCCTGATGCTCGGCCTGTCCCTCGCTTTCCAGGTTGTGAAGGGCGGGCGGATCGACACGTTCTACGCCCTGATCATTGCGACCTATCTGCTGACGATCCCCTCCGTCTTTCTGCTCCGTGCCCTGACCGCCCCACTCGTCCTGACGATATTTTTCTGGGTGCAGGTCGGGATCGATTTTCTCCTTGAGACGGTGCTGGTGGCCAGGACCGGAGGAGTCGAGAGTCCCTTTGCGGTGCTCTATGTCATGACTGTGGCGGTGGCCAGCCTAGTCCCCCGCCGGCGGGTGGGGCTGCTGGCCGCCTGTTTCGGCATCATTCTGTTCGGGCTCTTAACGAACGTTCAGCTCTATGGTCTGGTGGAGGGGTGGGGGTGGATGATGCCGAGCCGGCTGGCGGCGCCTGAAACCTTTCAAACCTTCGGCATCTATGCACTCGCCCTTCTGGTCGTCGGGATTCTTGGCGGCACCTTGGCGGACCAGCTGCAGCAGGCGGACCAATCGTTGCGGGAGAAGGAGCAGGGGCTGAGCCGGCTCCAAGTCTTTCACGAAAATATCGTTCGCAGCATCAGCAGCGGCGTGTTTACGGCAGATGCCACGGGCTGCATTACCTCGTTCAATCCGGCGGCAGAGGAAGCCACCGGCTACACGATTGCGCAAGTGGCAGGCCGTCCCTGGCGCGAGATCTTCAACTGGCACCCGGATCAGGAATCAGACGAGTCGCTCGGCGACGCCTTGCTGACGACGACACGGTTTGAAGTGGAATGTACGAGGGCGGACGGCAATCGCCTGATCCTCGGTCTGACCCTGTCCCCTTTGCATGGGCAGGGGGCGCAGACCGGGTTGGTCGGCGTATTCAAAGACTTGACGCAGATTCGGGATTTGGAAGAGGAGATGCGGCGCAAGGATTGGCTGGCGAGTTTAGGCGAGATGTCGGCCGGGATGGCCCATGAAATCAGGAATCCTCTTGGCGCGCTGGCTGGTGCGATGCAAATGCTCCGGCGGGATGCCACGGGAGACGAAACCAATGGCCGGCTGATGGACATCGCCATTCGGGAGGCGACCAGACTCGACAACATCATTGCCGAATTCCTCCAGTACGCGCGCCCGCCGGCGCTCAATCTCGCCGAGCATGACCTCAATAAAGTGCTTGCTGAGACACTCGATCTCGTTCAACATGAAGCGCGCGCCCGTTCGAACATCAAAATTGTGACGACATTGGCTGCCGAGGCGCTGGCGGCGCAGGTTGATCAGAATCAGCTCCGCCAGGTCTTCTGGAATATGGCCACGAACGCCTTTGAGGCGATGCCGGAAGGCGGGCAGTTGACGATCTCGACGAGCTGCCGCCACATTGATATCGCGGGCCGCAAGAGCGACGTCATCGAAATTGCGTTTCACGACACCGGGGAAGGTATTCCCAAACAGAATCTCGATAAAATCTTTCTTCCGTTTTTTACGACGAAGAAAGAAGGCTCGGGGCTGGGTCTCGCCGCCGTGCATCGCATCGTCGATCTGCATGGGGGCTGGATCAAGGTCGATAGCCGGGCGGGGCATGGCTCGCGGTTTGTGGTATGTATGCCGCGGTCCGGCGCTGCCGGGGTGCGGTTGTGGCATGAGGGACGAACGCCGTGGAAAAGATCCTAGTCGTCGACGACGAAAAAGGTCTGCGCGAGGTCTTGAACATCATGCTCACGCGCGCGGGCTATGCCGTGACCGAAGCCTCGGACGGCGAAGAGGCCATCGGGTATGTGAGCCGGGAGATTTTCGATCTCGTGATCACCGACCTCCGTATGCCGAAAGCCGACGGCATGGCGGTGCTGAAGGCGGTGAAGTCGTCGTCTCCTGAAACCGTGGTGCTCGTCATCACGGCGTATGCGAGCGCGGATTCGGCGGTCGATGCAATGAAGCAGGGCGCCTACGACTACCTGACCAAGCCGTTTCAGATCGATGAAGTGCAGTTGATCATTCGCAACGCGCTGGAGAAGCGACGGCTCTCGACGGAAAATATTCTTTTGAAGCGCGAAATGGCGAGCCAATCGTCGTTTGCGCAAATCATCGGCCAGAGCGAGGCGATCCAGAAGGTGTTCGACGTGGTGCGCAAGGTCGCAGACGCCAAGAGCAATGTGCTGATTTGCGGGGAGAGCGGGACCGGCAAGGAGCTGGTGGCGCGGGCGATTCACTACAACAGCGCCAGGAGCCCCATGCCGTTTGTGGCGGTGAATTGCAGCGCGGTGCCGGAGACCCTGCTCGAAAGCGAGCTTTTCGGCCATATGAAGGGCTCCTTTACCGGCGCGATGGCCAATAAAGCCGGCTTGTTCGAGGTCGCCAATGGCGGCACCGTGTTCCTGGATGAAATCGGCGATACCACCCCGACGATTCAAGTGAAGCTGTTGCGCGTCATTCAGGAGCGGGAGTTCCGTCGTGTGGGAGGAACACAGGACGTGAAGGTGGATGTGCGTATCGTGGCTGCGACCAATAAGGATCTTGAGAAGGCGGTGGCCGATGGCTCCTTCCGTGAGGATTTATACTACCGGCTGGATGTCATCCCGATCAGGCTTCCGCCCTTGCGGCTTCGAACCGGAGATATCCCGTTGCTGGCCAAACATTTCCTGGAGAAGTTTTCTCAGGAAAGCGGCAAGCCGGCCCCGGTCTTGACGCCGGAGGCGATGCACGTGCTCTTGGGCCATGAGTGGCGCGGCAACGTGCGGGAGCTCGAAAACTTGATCGAGCGGGTGGTCGCGTTTTCCGCCGGGGCGCCCGTGTCGGATGCCGATATTCGCGGCTGGCTCCATCCGCCGGTGGTTGCGCCACAGCCGCATGGGGTCCCGACGGATCTGCCGGAGGCTGGGGTGGATTTGGAAGGGCTGATTAACGGCATTGAAAAAGATTTGCTCTTGCAGGCGCTCGAGCGGACCAGCTGGGTCAAGAAAAAGGCCGCCAGGCTCCTCAAGCTCAATACGCGATCGCTCCGCTATCGATTAGAGAAGTATGCGATCAAGGGAGGCCGTGATTAATCCGCCACTGCGTTCCTCGGAGCTCACCGTTTTCGCTCCGGCCAAAATCAATGTCATCCTCCGTGTTCTCGACCGCCGTCCCGACGGGTTCCACAATCTCTGGTCGATCATGCAGACGGTCGGGCTCGAAGACGAGGTGCGGATCAGGCTCTGTCCCGACCGGCCTGGCATCCATTTGAGCTGCGATGCCGTGCAGTTGGCGGCGGATCAGAGCAATCTCGTCTATCGCGCCGCCGCCGCGGTCTTGGCGCGAGCCCGGCAATCGATCGGTCTCGACATTGCACTGCGGAAGCGCATTCCCATGGGCGCGGGTCTGGGTGGGGGGAGTAGCGATGCCGCCGCGACGATTATCGGATTGAACCGCCTGTTGCGGTTGGGCTGGTCGTCGCTGGAGATGGCTGATGTCGGGCAAGCGCTGGGGAGCGATGTGCCCTTCTTTCTCTTTGCTCCCTCGGCATTTGTGGCCGGTCGGGGCGAAACGGTTCGTCCAGTCGTGGTTGAAGGGGTTCGCTGGGTCCTGTTGGTCAACCCAGGGTTCGGGGTCAATACCAAGTGGGCCTACCAGGAATTGGCGGCTGCCAGGACCGGAGTCACGTCTTTATCCCAGATCCAGCACGAGCTCGACCGGCAGGCACGGGTGAGTTGGCCGCAATTGGCTGCCGCAGCCGCGAATGACTTCGAGTCCCCGGTCTTTGCTGCGCATGGGAAGCTCAGGGAGATTAAGCAGCACCTGCAGGCGCAAGGGGCTGAGATTGCGTTGTTATCCGGAAGCGGGGCGACGGTGTTCGGGGTCTTTGCGGATGAAGCGGCCGCGCGTCTGGCTCACGCCACGTTTGCGGGTGAGCAGGGAATGGCCTTGTTTGTCGTCCCGACCTGTTCCGGTCCACTCCTCGTGCAGGAGGGGCCTCCGCGATAGGCCTCGGTTGACAACCTTCCGTGCATTCCGTTACAGTCTGACCCCTTAGTTGGCTTCCTCAATAGCGCGCAGTTCAGAGGGGTAGGCGAGCAGTGCTGTTGCGCCTGCCGAATGTCCGCCGTCGAGACGAACCACGCAACGAAATCAGAATCTTAGCAGTTGCATCCAAAGGACCATCTGGGAAATCAATGAGTCGAGAGATCAAGATATTCTCCGGTAATGCGAATCCGGCCCTGGCCCATGAGATTTGCGCCTATCTCGGGATAAAGCTCGGCGAGGCCACGGTTGCGTCATTTAGTGACGGTGAGATTCGCGTCAAGATCGAGGAAAACGTGCGCGGCGCCGACGTCTTCGTCGTGCAGTCCAGCTGTCAGCCGGTCAATGACTCCCTGATGGAGTTGTTGATCATCATTGACGCGCTCAAACGGTCTTCCGCGAACCGCATCACCGCAGTCATCCCCTATTTCGGCTATGCCCGGCAGGATCGCAAGGACCAGCCGCGGGTGCCTATTTCAGCGAAGCTCGTGGCTGATCTGATCAGCACGGCTGGCACGGACCGTGTCCTCACGATGGACCTCCATGCGGGGCAGATTCAGGGATTCTTCAATATCCCGGTGGACCATCTCTACGCGCTTCCGGTCTTGCTGGATTACATTACCAAGCAAAAGGTCAGTGATCTGGTGGTGGTGTCTCCGGATGCCGGTGGCGTGGAACGAGCCAGAGCATTTGCGAAACGGCTTCAAGCGAATTTGGCCATTATCGACAAGCGGCGTGAAGGACCCAACCAGACGCAGGTGATGAATATCATCGGCGACGTCGCGGGCAAGAGCGCGCTTTTGTTGGACGACATGATCGACACGGCCGGCACCATCGTGAAGGGGGCGCAGGCCTGTCTCGATAAAGGGGCGCGGGAAGTCTGGACCGCGTGCACCCATGCCGTGCTGACCGGGCCGGCGTTGGACCGGATTCAGCAGTCCTGCCTGAAGCAGGTGATCGTCACCAATTCGATTCCATTGCGGGGCAAGGAAAAGATCTGTCCGAAGTTGCATCAATTATCGGTCGCGCCACTCTTGGGTGAAGCGATCCGGCGTATCCATGAAGATGAGTCGGTCAGTTCATTGTTTGCCTAGCTCGAGATCACAGCATCTGAAGATTAGCGAGAAGGGGACGGAGGAGTACCATGAAATTTGAACTAGCAGTCACAGTAAGAGAAACAACGGGCAAAGGTGCGGCGCGCCAGCTTCGGCGGGAAGGCAAGATCCCCGGCGTGTTGTACGGGCAGGGCGAATGCCTGATGTTGACGATTGAGCCGGATAGCTTGGTCAAGATTTTGAAGGCCCAGTCTGGAGGGTCCGCGCTCGTGTCGCTCACGTTGACCGGCGCGAAGTCCAAACCGAAACGGACCGCGCTCTTGCGCGATTTTCAGGTCGATCCGGTCGAGGGCAACGTCCTGCATGCGGATTTGTTCGAAATTTCGATGAATAAGCCGATTCGCGTCAAGGTACCCCTGCATTTGACCGGCGGCGTGCCGGCCGGCGTCAAGGAAGGCGGTATCCTGCACCACAATATGCGTGAGTTGCATATTGAATGTCTGCCGGATGTGTTGCCGGACTTCATCGAAGTCGATGCGTCGGGTCTCAACATTTCTCAGGGTCTCCACCTGAAAGATGTGGTCGTGCACGAAGGGATCCGCTATCTCGACGATCCTGAGCAGATGGTGGTGAGCGTGGCGGCGCCGATCACGGAAGCCAAGCTGGAGTCGCTCCTTGCGAGCGGCGTAGCCGGTGCGGAGGGCGGGAAAGAGCCTGAAGTGGCCGCGAAGGGCAAAGTTGAAGGCGCGGCTGGTGGCGATGCGGCGAAGGCTGGCGCGGCTGCCGATGCCAAGGGCGGCGACAAAAAGGGCGCTGCTGCACCAAAAGCTGAGAAGAAAGAAACCGAAAAGAAGAAGTAACATTGCGTCTCATTGTTGGGCTGGGCAATCCGGGCGCTTCCTATGCCCAGACCCGCCACAACGCAGGCATGTGGGTCATCGAGCGGGCAGCCGCTCGGTGGTCCATCCGTCTCTCCAGGCGCGGGATGGCCCAGCGCGGCTCGGGACGGCTCGGGTCGGAACTCCTCGAACTCGCCGGCACGCTCGACTGGATGAATCTTACCGGTCCTCAGCTCAAAGGTCTCCTTCGCGAGTATTCACTCACCGCCGACGACCTCATCCTCATCCACGACGATCTGGACCTTGACCTGGGACGTCTCCGGATCAAGCAGGGCGGCGGGCATGGGGGGCATAACGGAATCAAGTCGGTCATTGAGGCGATCGGGACGCCGGAGTTTGTGCGGATCAAGGTTGGAATCGGCCGACCGGCCCCGCGTCAGGATTCAGCGGATTACGTGCTGCAGGCCTTCACGAAAGAAGAGGTCGAGGTCTTAAACCCCTGTCTGGAGCGCGCCGTCGACGCCTTGGAATGTCTGATCCACCGGGGGACGGCTGTGGCGATGAACCAGTTTAATATACGGGAGAAGCCGGGGGACGATGCGGGGGCGCATCCCGGCTGAGCGCATGGGTAGGAGCGCTTCCCCCTTTGATTTGACAGTTTCTTCAAGGCTATGGTAGTTTCACCCTTTCGCGCTGGCTGAACCAGCGCGCCTACACCTTGCTCCCGACTTGTTCGGGGGCCTTTGTCCAGGAGGATTGCCGCATGGAGCTCTACGAGTCTCTGTTCATTATTCGTACGTCTATCTCCGATGAGGAGACCGCTGCCCTGATCGCCAAGATGAAGGCAGTGGCGGAAAAGACCGGCGCACAGTTCATCAAATCTGAAAACTTGGGCAAGAAAAAGCTCGCCTACGAGGTGAAGCGGGAGCGGAAGGGCACGTACGCCTACTTCTACTTCAGAGCCCCCAGTATCACGGTTGGTGAATTGGAGCGGTCCTATCGGTTGGAAGACCCCATCATCAAGTTTTTGACCGTCCATCTGAAAAAAGAACTGGTGGCGCCACGTCCGCTCGAGGCGTCATCGGAGGAGTTCGCCGGTGGCCGGGTTTAACAAAGTCATCCTCATCGGGAACCTCACGAGGAATCCCGAGTTGCGGTATACGCCGAACGGGACGCCGGTGGCCAGTCTGGGCCTGGCGGTCAGCCGGCGCTATAAGCAGGGCGAGGAATTGAAAGAGGAAGTCTGTTTTGTCGACATTGTGGTGTTTGGCAAGCAAGCGGAACATTGCGGACAGTATCTTAGTAAGGGGAGCGGGGTCATCGTCGACGGGCGGCTGCAGCAGCGCCGGTGGGAAACGGAAGACGGCCAGAAGCGCAGCAAGCACGAGGTGGTGGCCCAAACGGTAACGTTCATGCCGAAGCGCCAGGATGGCGGCGGTGGGGCTGAGGCGCCGGCGCATGATGATGTCGGCTATGAACCCGAAGAGCACGTCTAACAGAGAGGGAGACGGTTATGGAGCGTGAACAGGGCGGAGATCGTGACGGTGGCGGCGGACGGTTTTTTCAACGCCGCAGGCCTTGTCGGTTTTGCATCGAAAAAGGGGCGATTGATTTCAAAGATGTCGGCTTGCTGAGAAACTTTTTGACGGAGCGGGGTCGGATTGTTCCGCGGCGTATCTCCGGCAATTGCATGAGGCACCAGCGCGAATTGACGGCAGCCGTCAAGCGGGCCCGGCACATCGCCCTCATCAGCTTTGCGGAAGAGCGATAGATAACCGGTGACGTTGGGGATGGGAATGCAGGTAGGTGCCACGATGGATTTGCTGACGCCGCTGCTGGCGGACATCACGGACGACGGGCTTTCGCTGGTTGGCGAGGTCACGGCCGAGGAGCTCGGCTTGACCGAGGATGATGCCGCAGCCCGTGGCCCGTTGGCTGTCAGTCTGGACCTGACCAACGTCGAAGGGCTGGTTGCCGTGACCGGTGTGCTGGAAGGCACGATCGTGCGCGAGTGCGTGCGGTGTTTGAAACAGTATGAAGATCCCTTGGCTTTCTCTGTGCGGGCGGCCTTTATCCCGGAGCCCAAACCCGCGTCGAAGCATCCGAAGCGTGTCGATCCCAGAAAGGCGCGCGAGGAGGCCGCAGCGGCCGAAGAAGAAGAGGACCTGGACGATCAGTATCAATATCAGGGTAACCGTCTCGATCTCGCTCCCATGTTACGCGAACACGTGATCCTGGCCGCGCCGATGCAGCCGATCTGCAGCGACGAGTGTTTGGGGCTGTGCGCGCGATGTGGGAAGAATTTGAATGAGGGGCCCTGTCAGTGTGCCGCGGAACCACCGATCCCGACGTTTCGGGTGGTCCAGAGCATGAAACGCAAGACCGGCGGATCATCAGCCTCCTAGGCCTGACCGCCTGCTACGAAGAGTGAGAAGGAGTTGCCATGCCAAATCCGAAACATAAACATTCACGGGAACGCCGCGATACGCGACGCACCCAGAAATTGCGCATGACCCCTCCGGGCATGTCCGTCTGTCCGCAGTGCCATGAGATCAAGCTGCCGCATTACACCTGCTTGAAGTGCGGAACGTATAAGGGCAAGGCGGTCATCCAGGTCGAAGAGTCCTAGGTCACCGTGCCTGTGGGCGATGCCCGCAGGGTTCGATGGCTCAAGGATCACGACGGGATGATGCCTCTCGCCTGTTGCGTCAATCATTTCACTGCTTTACACTCCTCCCGCATGTCGCGTGGTGACGGCCGGTCGTCGACCGTGACCGCGTGACACATCATCATTCGATGAGTACCTGGTCGCTATGAAAATTGCGCTTGATGCCATGGGCGGTGACCATGGACCGGCCCCGGCCATTGAGGGGGCGCTCCAGGCTGCCCAGGAATGTGATGTCGAGGTCATCCTCGTCGGCGATGAGGCCCTGCTCACCGCCGAATGCCGCCGCCTTGGCTGCACCGATCCTCGTCTGTCGATTCGCCATGCCTCGCAAGTCGTCGAGATGCACGAATCGCCCGCGACGGTCGCCCGCAAAAAGAGAAATTCCTCTATTTGGATTGCGACCGAGCTGGTCAAGAGTGGCGAGGCCAGTGCCGTTGTCAGTCCCGGGAACACCGGCGCCAGCATGGTGGCCTCCTTCTTTGTGCTCGGGCTGACCAAAGGCGTTGAGCGCCCGGCGATTGCGACCTGTCTGCCGACGCTGACCGGCATGGCCATCATGCTGGATGTCGGGGCCAATGTGGATTGTAGCGCCCAGCATCTGGCGCAATTCGCCATCATGGGGAATGAATACGGCAAACATCTCTTCGGGAAGCCCAATCCGCGCGTCGGACTGTTAAGCATCGGGGAAGAGGACAGCAAGGGCAATGAGGTGACGAAGGAAGCGTTCAAGCTTTTGAAGGCCAGCCCGCTCAACTTCATCGGTAATGTCGAGGGCCGCGATGTGTACAGCGGGAGCGCGGATGTGGTGGTGTGCGACGGGTTTATCGGCAACGTCGCGCTGAAGATTTCCGAGGGCGTGGCCGATACGATCAAGAAATTGCTGCTCAAAGAAATTTCCGGGTCCTTCTTCGGTCGCTTGGCCTACCCGCTCATTGCCAAGCCGCTGCTGAACTTGAAAAAACGAATCGACTACGCAGAATTCGGCGGGGCGCCGCTGCTGGGCGTCAATGGCATTACGATGATCTGCCATGGCCGTTCGTCCGCCAAGGCGATTAAGAATGCCATTCGCCGTGCGAAGGGCTTGGCAGAGAGTCGCGTCGATGAGTTGATTCAACGCGATATTCAAGAGAGCCTCTCTCAACCCAAGCCCACTGAGGAATCGTCGGCATGAGATCCCGCATTGCAGGGACCGGATCGTACGTACCGGTCAAAGTATTGACCAATGCCGACCTTGAAGGGATGGTGGCCACCTCGGACGAATGGATCGTCGAGCGGACCGGTATCCGCGAACGGCATGTGGCCGGTCCCGGTGAAGCCTGTTCCGATCTGGCAGTGAAAGCGGCGGAGCGGGCCTTGGTTGCTGCGGGGGTGAGTGCGGCCGAACTCGATCTGATTCTCCTGGCGACCTGCACGGGCGATTATCCGCTTCCTGCCACGGCCTGTGTGATCCAGCATCGACTGGGGGCGACGAAAGCGGCGGCCTGCGACCTGTCGGCCGCTTGTTGCGGGTTTGTCTATGCCCTGTCGATGGCGGATGCCTATATCAAAACCGGCATGCGCCATGTGTTGATCATCGGGTCGGAAGTGATGTCGGGGATTACCGACTGGACCGATCGCAACACCTGCATCCTGTTCGGCGATGGGGCCGGAGCCGCCGTGATCAGTGCCAGTGAGAATGAGCGGGGTATTCTCTCGACGCACCTCCGTTCCGATGGGAGTCTCTGCGATTTGATCACGGTGCCAGGCGGCGGGTCGCGTTTGCCTCCCTCTGAAAAAGTTGTGGCGGAGCGGATGCAGTACATCAAGATGAAGGGGAACGAGACCTTCAAGGTGGCGGTGCGAACCCTGGAGGAAGTGGCGCGCGAGACTCTAGCTGCGAATAATCTTGGTGTGGAGGATCTCGATCTCTATGTGCCGCATCAAGCCAATATCCGCATTCTGAAGGCAGTGGCCAGCCGTCTCGGACTTCCTCCTGAAAAAGTGATGCTGAATCTCGATCGGTATGGGAATACCTCGGCTGCTTCGATTCCCATTGCCCTGGATGAAGCGGTGCGTCAGGGCCGGATTAAAGAGGGCAGCTTGGTCATGTTGGGGGCCTTCGGGGCCGGCTTGACCTGGGCCTCGGCGCTCATCAGGTGGTAGGACCTAAAACGATCAGCCACCAGCGTGCAGCTTACGGGCTCAAGAAACTTTTCCCGTTGACATTCAAGGGAAATTCGACGATATCTAACCACGGAAGCGGCGCATGGCGCCCGCTCCAATTTCGAGTATTACGATGATGAGAGTAACCAGCAGCCCCGTGCAATCACTCCGGTAGTATGACGATTCTCCAATCAACAAGGTCTTCCAACGTTGGATTGGTCTTTCCTGGCCAGGGGTCCCAGTCGGTCGGGATGGGCCGAGCCTTGGCCGAGTCCAATCCCGGCATTAGGAGTCTCTACGAGGAGGCCTCGTCGGTGCTGGGGTATGATATTGCTGCGTTGTGTTTCGAGGGGCCGGCAGAACGGTTGAACCTCACGGAATATACTCAGCCGGCTCTGTTGGTGAGCAGTCTGGCCGCGCTCCGTGCGTTCGAGCCGTTAGGCATTAGACCGGTTGCGGTCGCAGGCCATAGTTTGGGAGAATACTCGGCTCTTGTGGCAGCCGGGGGCCTGACCTATCGTGAGGCGGTGGCGATCGTGCAGAAGCGGGGCCGTTATATGGCCGAAGCTGTGCCGCCCGGGACCGGGTTGGTTGCCGCGCTGCTCGGCCTGACGGCCGATGTTGTGAAAGAGCTCTGCCGGGAAGCCTCGGCTGTCGGAGTTGTGGCTGCGGCGAATTTCAATTCGCCTGGACAGGTGGTCATTGCCGGAGAAAAGGCTGCCGTCGAGCGAGCCATTGAACTGGCGAAGGCCAGGGGCTGTAAGAAGGCGATTCCGCTCCCTGTCAGTGTGCCGGTCCATACGCCGCTGATGCAGAAGGCGGCCGATAGGCTGGCGGGCGATTTAGCCGGGATCACTTGGTCCGATCTAAAGATGCCTTTGGTGAATAATGCGGAAGCCAGGGCGATCAGCAAGGCCGGCGATATCCAGGCCTCGTTAGTGCGGCAGTTGCCTTCGTCGGTGCTCTGGGAAGATTCGGTGAAGGCGATGGCTGCGATGGGCGTGACGACGTTCGTCGAAGTCGGGCCGGGAGCGGTCTTGAGCGGTTTGATCAAACGAATCGTGCCGGACGCGGTGACCTTGAACGTGAATGATCCAAAGTCGCTTGAGGCGACTCGCGCCGCATTGAGCGCGTGAAGGGATGTGAGGAGCGAACGAATGTCACTACATGGTAAGGTTGCAATTGTCACAGGGGCGGCGCAAGGGATCGGCCGGGCGATCGCGGAAGCGTTGGCGCAGGCCGGGGCTGATATCGTTGTCGCCGACCTCGATCCGAGCCGGTCGAAGGACACGGTTGCGGCGGTGGAGCAGTTGGGCCGCAAGGCGCTGAACGTCAAGGTCAATGTGGCGGACGGTACCGACACCAAAGCCATGGTCGATCAGGTGATTAAGGAGTGGGGGAAGGTCGATATCCTGGTGAACAATGCCGGGATCACGCGCGACGGGCTGCTGTTGCGGATGAAGGAAGACGACTGGAACCTGGTGCTGCAAGTGAATTTGACCGGGACGTTCAATTGCATCAAAGCGGTCTTGCTCCCGATGACCAAGCAGCGGTATGGTCGCATCGTCAACATTGCGTCGATCGTCGGGGTGATGGGCAATGTGGGCCAGGCCAATTACGCGGCCTCCAAGGCGGCGGTGATCGGTTTGACCAAGACGGTCGCGCGGGAATATGCGAGCCGGTCCGTGACGGTGAACGCAGTCGCGCCGGGATTCATCGACACCGCCATGACGCAGGGGTTGTCGCCCGAGGTGAAAGACACGCTTCAAAAGCAAATCCCATTGGGACGGTTGGGTACGCCGGCCGATATTGCGGCAGCGGTGCGTTTTCTCGTGTCGGACGAGGCGGCCTACATCACGGGGCACGTGTTGCACGTGAACGGGGGCATGCTGATGCCGTGACGACGGTGCAGACGGAATTTTGTACGATGCTGCGGCGACAGATTCGCAGCGACAAGGAGGATCTACGATGGGGAAGGAGGCAGGAAAATCAATGGGTACTGTAGAAGAACGGGTGAAGAAAATTATCGGTGAGCAGCTCGGAGTCGAGGAGGATGAGGTCACGCTCGAAGCCAGCTTCGTGGAAGACCTTGGCGCCGACTCGCTCGATACGGTCGAGCTGGTGATGGCCCTCGAAGAAGAGTTCGGGATCGAAATTCCCGACGAAGACGCAGAAAAGATTCTGACGGTCGGGAAAGCCTTGGACTATATCAAGGAAAAGGCCTAGAGGCCGCAAGACGCTATGAGTGTTCGTTCAACCAGACGGATCGTCGTGACCGGCTTGGGGGTGGTGACACCTCTGGGCACCGGTATCGACAAAACGTGGAAGGCCATCTGTGCTGGTGAATCCGGCATCGGTCCGATCACGAAGTTCGATCCCGCGGCCTACGATGCCCGCATTGCCGGTGAAGTGAAAGACTTCGACCCGGCCCAGTTTATCGAGAAAAAAGACATCAAAAAGATGGATACGTTCATCCATTACGCCGTGGGCGCCGCCCAGCTGGCGGTAGATGATGCGGGGTTCACCGTGGCGCCGGAAGAGGCCACGAGGGTCGGGGTCTATATCGGGTCCGGCATCGGCGGGCTGGGGTCGATCGAACATTACCATAAGATTTTGCAGGAAAAAGGACCGGGGCGTGTCTCGCCATTTTTCATCCCGATGACCATCATCAACCTGGCGTCGGGGCAGGTGGCGATCAGACTGGGCGCCAAGGGGCCGAATTCCTGTGCCGTGACAGCTTGCGCAACGGGCAATCATTGCATCGGCGACGCGTTCCGGCTGATTCAGGCGGGCGATGCCGATGTCATGATCGCCGGTGGGGCGGAGGCCGCCATTACGCCGTTGGGGGTCGCAGGGTTTGCAGCCTCGAAGGCCCTCTCGTTCCGCAACGATGAGCCGACGAAAGCGAGCCGGCCCTTCGACAAGGATCGCGACGGGTTCGTGCTCGGCGAAGGCGCCGGCGTCGTGGTCCTGGAGGAGCTGGAGCATGCGCGCCGTCGCGGGGTTCGGATCTATGCCGAACTCATCGGCTACGGCATGAACAGCGATGCCTATCATATTACGGCCCCGTCCGAAGAGGGCGAGGGAGCGGTCCGCTGTATGGAACTGGCGCTCAAGGATGCCGGGATCGGCAAGGACCAGGTCGGGTACATCAACGCCCACGGCACCTCGACGATGGCAGATGCCATCGAGACCAAGGCCATCAAGCAGGTGTTCGGCCAGCGGGCCTATCAGATTCCGGTGAGTTCGACCAAGTCGATGACCGGACACTTACTCGGAGCCGCAGGCGGGATCGAAGCGGTATTCAGTGTGCTGGCGCTTCATCACGGAATCCTGCCCCCGACGATCAACCTGGACCATCCGGACCCAGCTTGCGACCTGGACTACATTCCGCATAAGGCCAGGCCTGCGGCGGTGACGGTTGCGCTGTCGAACTCCTTCGGATTCGGCGGGGTCAATGCCTGTCTGCTCTTTAGAAAACCGGACGCCTAACAGGCCTGTGCGAGGGATAGACTCGCCACTATGACTTCGGTTTCTTCTTCCGATTCCCTCCAGTCTCTGTTGGGCTATCGATTCAAGGCGCTCGCCTTACTCGAAGAGGCGCTGACCCATTCTTCTCACGTCAACGAACAGAAAACGGTCCCTCTGCCCCATAACGAGCGGCTCGAATTTCTCGGCGATGCCGTGCTGTCTCTGGTGATGAGCGAGTACCTGGCCTCCGCCTTGCCGCAGTCGTCCGAGGGGACTCTCTCGAAGCTGAAGGCGAAGGTGGTGAGTGAGGGATCGTTGGCGCAGGTGGCTCGCCGGCTTGGGCTGGGGGAGCATCTCAAACTCGGGCGCGGGGAAGACCGTTCGAAGGGGCGCGAGAAAGACTCGCTGTTGGCCGATGCGCTGGAGGCGGTGCTCGCGGCGGTGCATCTGGACGGAGGATTCGAGGCGAGCCGGGTGGTGACGCGCCACATTTTCGCCGAGGAGCTGGCCAATATTGCCGCGCAGCAGGAGCAGCCGGGAGCGGGAGACTATAAGACCCAGTTTCAGGAGTGGTGTCAAAAGACACATGACACCTTGCCATGCTATGTCACCATTCGAGAAACAGGACCGGACCATCAAAAGCTTTTCGAAGTCGAGCTATCCGTTCAGGGCAAGGTTGTAGGGACTGGGGCCGGGCGCAGCAAGAAAGAAGCGGAACAACAGGCGGCGAAGCAGGCCCTCCAGCAGTTAGGGCGCTGATCCTGTCGGCAGGGTGGGATCACTTCACCACGAGACCAATTCTCATTTCAGGGAGGCAGACGATGCAGAGGCGAATCATGGTACGTAGGGTGGCGATGGTGCTTGCGCTGGGTGGGACTCTGTTGTTGGGAATGGACCTGCTTCAGGCAGCCGACAAGGCCCCGGCAGGGAAAGTGGAGACGGCCAAAGGTCCCAAGGCGATTATCAAGACGAAGTTCGGAGAGATGGAAATCGTGTTTTTCCCGGACAAGGCCCCCAAACACGTCGAAAATTTCATGGCGCTGGCGAAGTCCGGCTTCTACAACGGGACGATTTTTCATCGGGTGATTCCCGGGTTCATGATCCAGGGCGGCGATCCCAACACCAAAGATCCGAACAAGCAGGAGACCTATGGCCAGGGAGGGCCGAGCCAGCGGTTGAAGGCGGAATTCAACGATATCCCTCACCGGCGCGGCATTCTTTCCATGGCGCGCACGAGCGACCCCAACAGCGCCGGATCGCAGTTCTTTATTGTCGTGAAGGATTCGAATTTCCTGGATGGCCAGTACACGGTCTTCGGCGAGGTGGTGAAGGGGATGGACGTGGTGGATAAGATTGTTAGCGCGCCGAGAAACAGCCGGGACCTCCCGGCGGATCGGGTGGAGCTGACGGTCACGGTAGTCGAGTAACTGATGCAACCTTGTTGGACCATGACAGGCCATGCTGCTGCCGTGAGACTGGGTCGGCTCTGTACGTTGCTCGTGGCGCTCAGTTTGGTTACAGCCTGCGGAGGGAAGCCGGACGTGAAGCCGGTGGTGGCTGCGCCGGACCCTCGTCCCAAAGCCATTATCAAGACGAAGTTCGGGGAGATTCACTTCAAGTTTTACCCGGATGTGGCCCCGAAGCATGTTGAGAATTTTATCGCCTTGGCCAAGGCGGGATTTTACAACGGGACGATTTTTCACCGTGTCATTCCAGGCTTTATGATTCAAGGCGGTGATCCCAACACCAAGAACTCGCTGCGTAAGGAGACCTATGGGGCGGGCGGGCCGAAGGATGAGAAGGGGAACCCGATCTATCTCAAGGCGGAATTCAGCGAGGTGCAGCACAAGCGGGGCATCGTGTCGATGGCGCGGGCGACCGAGCCGGACACGGCGGGATCGCAGTTCTTCATCGTTGTCGAGACGTCCCCCTTCCTCGATCGGAAATACACGGCGTTCGGCGAGGTGATCAAAGGCCTTGGGATTGCCGATAAGATCGTGAGTTTGCCGAGAAACGATCACGACCTGCCGAACGAGCGAATTGAGATGACCGTGACGATTGTTGAGTAGCGGGCGCGTAGAAGAGCCAGGGCTATGTGATGTTTTCGAGGAAGGTGCGGAGGCGGGCTCGTTCTGACGGGAAGAAGAGGATGAAGCTGAGGCCGAAGGCGTTGCCCGAGACCCAACGAACGGAAGCCCGTTCGACTTTCACCGGAGGCGATTGGTTCGGCAGGTGCAGCAGGACTTGAACGTTGAGCCCTTCCGTCAAGGTGACACCAGACTCGGCTCGGCATCCGGCGATCGAGATGTTTGTGACCGTGGCGTCCCCTTTGATCTCCCCCGACGATAAGCTGACGGTGCAGCGTAACTCCACTCGGCGCGCTTTTCTGATGGTTCGTTCGCTTCCTGCGCTCATAGGCTGTGCCTACCCCGTCTAGCAGGATGCTCAAAAATGTCGACAGCAAGGCCGCAGCGAGTGAAGGGCCGAGGCGTACCCTTCAGGGTACGTTGAGGGTCTGAACGATGCGAGAACGACGCTGGCGGCATTTTTCAGCATCCTGATTAATGGTGGTGCTGGCACCCAGGATCGTGAGTGTGTTGCTCTGGAGCCGGAGGTGGCATGAATTGTTGCCCTGGCAAGATGATGTGGCCCGGCTCCCGTTGTTTGGTCAGGTGCGTTGCAATATCCGGATGGTAGGCGCGCACATAGCCGACGAGCCCGTCCAGAAACCTGTGTGATTGAAAATCCGTACCGGAAAAGTTTGAGACGAAGGCAATCGCACGGTCCAGGATCTCCGGCGCGGAGGACGTATCAGCGATTTGCTGCGGGTTTTGCTTCTTGAACGCGTCATACTCCTTCATGAGATGCTCCGCAAAGACCGGCGCCGGGGCCGCCGGCACATGGAGCGGACTCAGCGTCCGTCGCAGGCCCTGGAGTGCCGCCACGATTTCCGCATCCTGCCCATCGCGGCGCGACTGGAAATAGCCGAAGATCACCACTTCGACGAGGTTGAACAGAGCCACGGCCTTCTCGCCGCCGAGCTCCGACAGCTCGCGATAGAAGTCCCGCCGCAACGGCATGAACTGCACCGCCAGCCGCTTCTGCTGATAGTCGCTCCCCGATTCGAGGTAGACGCAGTCTTGCGGGCAGGCAACCCGCACGATTCGATGCTCACCGCAACATTGGCTGCAGATCAGGCCGGACAAGGCGGGGCAAGGCCGCTTGCCTTTCCGTTGTGTGCAATAGGCGCATTGGCTCATTTTCTTATGGATCCTTCCGGCGCCGGTTTCGGCGGGGGAGGGATGAACCCGTAGTCCGCCAACGTCCGTTTTTCTTGTTTGGGTTTTCCATCGCTGGGGGTTTCGAGCCCGTTCATCTCTGCGGCATCGGCATATTCATAGGGCACGAGAATCAGGTTGTTGGCCCGGTCGATACTCAGGTCTCCCGGCGAGGGGAGGAATTCGGCAATGACTTGGAACCGCTTGTCCCAGCTCATACGCCACACTTTTCCCGTCGTGAAGTCCGATACGTACATGTTGCCCCAACGGTCGAAATCCACGCCGCGAAGATTTTGGAAGCGGTTGGAAAAGAACCCGTTGGAGACGAGCTCCGTGACCTGGCCCTCCGGAGAGATCTCGGAAATCTTGCCCTTGTCCCAACTCACGGCGATGATCTGGCCGGACCTGGGATGGACGACCAGGCCGGAGGGGCCTGCCAGGGCTTGGTCCGTGACCAGCACAGAAAAGGTCTTGGTGGCCAGATCGACCCGGTAAATCGTGTTGGCCTTTTGGTCGGAGCAATACAAGTGGCCCTTGCCATCGAAGGTCACGTCGATCAAGGAGGCTTGTGGCACTGTTGCGTGCGAGGTCGCTGGTGTCCGGATGGTCAGAGCCAGGACCGGCTTGCCGGTGGTCGTGTCAAAGCCCCGTAAGGTATCAAGGTCAGCGACGTAGAGCACATGTTCCACCAGGGCCATGCCTTTGGGGGCATGGAGGGTGACATCGCCTTTTCCGCCTTGGATGAATTTCAGATTGAGGAGCTTGCCGTTCGGATCGAGTTTGGTGATGAACCCGTTGTTGTCGGCGGTCTCCGCCTCGCCGTTGACGCTGGAGATGAAATAGCCTTTTCCGACCGGATCGTTGACGAAGCTATAGGGGGATTGCAGCTCCGTCACGGTGATCTGGGCACCCAGCGGGCTGACGGTCACAAGGGAGAGGGTCCAGATCAGCCAAGAGGCTGGATGATTGATGCTGCGTGTTAGAAGGGACATCACGGGGGAGGTTCTGCTCACAAAGTAGATGGCTATTGATCGTGCTTGATGAATCCATCGTAGCTGCCAGGCGGAGAGCCTGTCAAGAAACAGCCGCGAACCTCACGCCTTCCTGTCGTTGACTTGCTCAAAAATGCCCTGCTATGGTGCCTTGGTTTTCCCTGGTAGTCTCTCACTGAGGAGGGTGTTGTGGCGGCACGATTGATTGATGGCAAAGCATTGGCACTGCAAGTACGGGAGCGGTTGGCCGTCGAATCGGCGGCAGTCTTGGCCAAGACCGGGATTAAGCCTGGCCTGGCGACCATTTTAGTGGGAGACGATCCTGCCTCCCAGGTCTATGTGCGAAATAAGCAGAAGGCCTGCGAGTTGGCCGGCATTTATGTGGATGACCACAAGCTGCCTGCCAGCACGACTCAGGCAGAGTTATTGGCTTTGATCGAGAAGAAAAACGCCGATCCGAAGATTCACGGCATTCTGGTGCAGCTCCCCTTGCCGAAACATATCGAGAGCCGGGTCGTCCTTGAGGCGGTATCGCCGAACAAGGACGCCGATGGATTTCATCCCTATAATTTGGGCCGGTTGGTCGAAGGCAATCCGGTGTTCGAGGCCTGCACCCCCAAGGGTGTCATCAAGATGATCGAGTCGGCGGGGATCACGATCGAGGGCAAACGCGCGGTCGTGCTTGGCCGGAGCAATATCGTCGGCAAGCCGTTGGCGCTCATGTTGCTGCAACGCAACGCCACCGTGACGATTTGCCATTCCAAGACCAAGGATTTGGCCTCGGTCTGCCGGGAGGCCGAGTTGCTGCTGGTGGCGATCGGAAGGGCCAAGTTCGTGACGGCCGATATGGTGCGCGAAGGAGCGGTGGTCATCGATGTGGGCACCAATAAGTTGCCGGACGGCAAATTGTGCGGTGACGTCGATTTTGAGCCGGTCAGTCAGAAGGCCGGCTGGATCAGTCCTGTGCCGGGCGGTGTGGGACCAATGACGATTGCGATGTTGCTGGACAATACGGTGGAGTCGGCGAAGCGACAAGCAGGGATGAAGTAAGGCAGCTGGAACGCTCCTGTGCTCGCGCAACGCGCGGTCTCAGCAGACCCTCGTTGGACGCGCGCACGATGGAGCATCCCAGCCACCTTCTTGGTTGGAGAGAGGGCAGGGGACATGAGTCGAGAACCGAAACGGCTGAAGGATGTGCTTGCTCAGGGACAGTTCGCTGTCACGATTGAGTACAATCCTCCCAAAGGCACCAACATCTCCGGCGTGCTGGAGAATGCTAAGCAGCTGGTGGGGCGCGTGCACGGGGTCAACGTGACGGACAACACGGCAGCCGTGGTGCGGGCCGGGTCTCTCTCTGTCTGCCGGCTCCTCTATGAACTCGGCCATGATCCCGTGATGCAGATGACCTGTCGTGACCGGAATCGGATTGCGATCCAGTCGGACCTCATGGGTGCCTCCATGCTCGGTATCCGCAATATTCTCTGCCTCACTGGCGACTATCCGACCGTCGGAGACCATAAAGAAGCCAAGCCGGTGTACGATCTGGACTCAGTCCAAGTCATGCAGCTTGTGCAGGGTCTCAATAACGGGCTGGACATGTCCGGTAACAAGCTGGATGGCTCGACGGACTTTACGATCGGGGCTGCCGTGACGCCGGAAGCGGACCCGTTGGGACCGATGCTGGCCAAGTTCGAAGTGAAGGTGAAAGCGGGCGCCCAGTTTTTCCAGACGCAGGCGATTTACCATCCGGAGCAGTTTGCGTCCTTCATGAAAGCGGTTCGCCCCTTCAAGGTCAAGGTGCTGGCTGGCATTCTCGTGCTGCGCAACGCCAAGATGGCGGAATTCATGAACGCCAATATCCCCGGCGTGTCGGTCCCCCAGGAGATGATCGACGAGCTCAGGGCTGCCGGTCCCGGGCGCGCGGAGGATGTGGGGGTGGACATCGCGGTGCGGACGATCAAGGCGGTGCGGCCCTACTGCGACGGGGTCCATATTATGGCCATCAAGGCCACCCATCGGCTGTCAGAGATTCTCACCAAAGCAGAAGTGGGTTGATGACAATCCCCGAGTTTCAGCGGCACAAGCGCGACAAGAAAAAACTTATCGTCGTGACGGCCTACGACGCGCTCTTCACGCGCATTGTCGAGCAGGCCGGCATTGAAGCGATCCTGGTCGGGGATTCGCTGGGCGTGGTCGTGCAGGGGAAGGCCGATACCCTCTCCGTGACGATGGAGGACATGCTCTACCACACGAAGCTGGTGGCAGGGGCGGCGCAACGGGCGCTCGTGATCGGCGATATGCCCTTCATGTCCTATCAAGCCAGCAGCGAGGATGCGCTCCGCAATGCGGGCCGGTTTCTACAGGCCGGAGCCCAGGCGGTCAAGGTGGAAGGCGGCGCAGCCGTCGTCGATCGGGTGGCGGCGATGACCAGTATCGGCATTCCGGTGATGGGACATCTCGGCATGACGCCTCAATCGGTCCATCGCTATGGCGGGTACAAGGTGCAGGGGAAAGAATCGGATCATGCCGCGGCTCTATTGAAGGATGCCAAGGCGTTGGAAGCAGCCGGTGTTTTCGCCATCGTCCTTGAAGCGATTCCCGCTGAGTTGGCCAAGCGCGTGACGGAACAATTAACCATTCCGACCATTGGAATTGGCGCAGGTCCTCACTGCGACGGCCAAGTCCTCGTCCTCTACGATCTGCTCGGTCTGTTCGACGACTTCGTGCCGAAGTTCGTGAAGCCCTATGCCCACCTCAAGACCGATGCACTGCAAGCGCTACGGCGCTACAAAACAGAAGTTGAAGAAGGCATCTTTCCGAGCGATTCTGAGAGCTACCACTGACCCTCCTGTTGAATCTCCCGTTAGTAATGTTTGGTTGGGCTAAACTGTGACGGCTTAATAGCCGGGACAGTCCTCGCTGTTGCAGGGCACTTGGAACACCTGACGGTTTTCGAGTCTGACAGCCGTCAACTCTCTGCCCCACACGCATCCGCTATCCAAGGCCAAGACGTTATCACTTAGATACAGACCTAACGCGGCCCAATGTCCGCAGACAATCGTGGCTTCGGAACTGCGGCGAGTGGGAATGTGAAGCCAGGGTAAGAAGCCCGATGGGGCATGATCCGGCGGGCCGTTGTAGGACGTACTCATCATACCATCCACCGTGCAGGTTCTGAGTCTGGTGAAGACGTGGGCCAGGGAGGCGAGCCGTGGCAGACCGGTCAGGTCATCCGACCATTGGACGGAGGGAGATGCAACGGAGGCTCGCAGCACTTCTTGATAGTCCGGGCCGGCCAGGACCGTCTCGACTTCGCGCGCCAGCCCTTCGGCTTGCTCGATCGTCCATTGCGGGAGCAGGCCTGCATGCACCATCGTGAAGGGGCCCTCACGGTAGAGCAGGGGTTGGCATCGGAGCCAGGCCAGCAACTCGTCACGGTCTGGCGCGGCCAGGATCGGCTGGATCGTATCCATGGCACGGGGCGCGGCGATTCCGGACGCGGCGGCCAAGAGAAACAGATCATGGTTGCCGAGCACGGTCACGGCCGCTGGGCCAAGCTCTTTCACGTATCGCAGGACGCCGAGCGAGTCGGGGCCGCGATTGACCAGATCGCCCACAAACCACAGGCGATCCCGAGTCGGCTCGAAGCGAATGTGTGAGAGCAGTTGCTGGAGAGAAGTGAAGCAGCCTTGGACGTCGCCGATTGCGTAGGTAGCCATGAGGGGAGAGTTCTCCGACGGGTGAGCCTATCCTGCACACCGTGAGAACACAAGCAGAAGCCTGATGCGCGTCGGCGCGGAAATGTGAGCGCGCCCTATTCCGCCTTGTGTTCAAGAGGGACGGTAACGTGAAAGACGCTGCCCTGGCCCGGCTCGCTATCTACGCCGATGGATCCACCCATTAGATCGACAAGCTGTTGACAGATCGCCAGTCCCAATCCCGTGCCACCGTACTTTTTCGTCGTCGATCCATCGGCTTGCATGAAGGGTTGGAAAATCCTTGTGCAGGCCTCCGGGGCGATGCCAATCCCCGTATCTGCGACAGAAAAGCGCACAGTGACAAGCCGTCTGGTGTTCCCGTTGACGGGCCTTGACGCGACCGGCCTGTCCGGATCGATCGGGTCTTGCCTCTCATCTACTTCCGCGCGGAGCACGATCTCTCCATGCTCGGTAAATTTGATGGCGTTGCCCAGAAGATTGCTCACTATCTGGCACAGTCGATCGGGGTCACCGTGCAGCCATAGCGGCACCTGTTCCTGGATTTGGCAAGCCAATGCTACCCCTTTGAGTTGCGCCCGTTGGCGAAACGGGCTGACGATGTCTTCGAGCAGCTTTTTGACGTCGAAGTCGATCTGTTGCAGCTGCAGCTTGCCGGATTCGATTTTCGAGAAATCTAGGATGTTACTGATGATCGAGAGCAAGGTATCACCCGATGTGCGAATCGCTTCCGCACAGTCACGTTGCTCAGGCGTCAGCTGTGTCTCCATGAGCCATTCGGTCATGCCGAGGACGCCGTTCATGGGCGTCCTGATTTCGTGGCTGACGGTGGCAAGAAATTCCGATTTGAGTCGCGTGCTTTCGAGCGCCGCATCGCGAGCCTGGACCAGGCTCGCCTGGCTGTCCCGCAACTCCTGTACGATCCGGCTCGACCGCACGATGTAGCGGACGCGGTGCGTCAACAGCAGTCCGTTCAGCGGTTTTGTCAGGAAGTCGGTGGCGCCGGCATCGTAGGCCTGTGTGACGGAGTTGTAATCGTCCAGACCGGTCATGATGAGCACGGGGGTGTGTGTTCCCTCTGGAAGTTTTCGGAGGGATGCACAGGTCGTATAGCCGTCCATTTCCGGCATCATGACATCAAGCAGCACGACATCAGGCTGGAGCCGCTGGAAGGCTTCCAGCCCTTCCCGCCCATTCTCAGCTTCTTCGACATTCCATCCGGCGCTCTCCAGGGCTGCGCACGCCAGCAGCCTGTTCACGGCATCGTCGTCCACAACTAAGGCTAGGAGAGTCTCTTTCCGGTCAGGCTTCATCGTGCGCCTTCTTTGTGAGCGTGGCTTGAAAGACGGAGCACACTGCTTCGAAGTCCCGTTCCAATTGCCGAAAGGGTGGTGGGGCATCTTCGATCTGACGACTGAGACCCAGGGCCTCCAGTTCTTTGCAGAGAGCCGCCACGGTCAAGGCCCCCATGGTGGCGCTGCTCGATTTGAGGCGGTGTGCCACAGCGTGGAGTGTCGTCGGGTCGTTCTCTTGGATGGCGTGGCGCAATTGGTCAACGAGTGGCCGGGAATCTTCCAAGTATCTGGCCAGCAGCTTTCCTAGCGGATCGGGGTGTCCTGGCCGCTTCAGCTTTCTGATGGGTTCCCATGCGGTGAAGTCGACTACGTTTGCGGGGTCGACTTGCTCCGTGTGACTCGTCGGGATGGAAGATGCAGCCATGACGTCGGTTGAAGCCGATTCAGCACTGTAGACCGATGAATCGTCCGTCTGGCTAAGCCAACGACTCAATGTGTCATCCAGTTGATCTTGGGTGAACGGTTTGGCGAGATAATCATCCATCTCGGCGGCTAGACACCGTTCCCGATCTCCCGCCATGGCGTGAGCGGTCAGGGCAATGATGGGCACGTGCTTGTCCTGTGCTGCCGCTCTCGTGTTGTGTTCGTCAGGTTTCACGAGAGACGCTTCCCGCTTCCGGATCAGGGCTGTCGCCTCGAACCCGTCCATGTCTGGCATTTGGCAGTCCATCAGAATCAGATCGTACGAAGTTTTCGCCGATAATTCGACGGCTTCACGTCCGGTTTTCGCCACATGTATTTCGTAGCCGGCGAGTTCCAGCATGCCGAGGGCGACTTCCCGGTTGACCGCATTGTCTTCGGCCAGCAGGATTCTGCGGCCCTTACCTCGATTTGGGCGCGGGTGCAGCCGGGCTTGGCGTTCGCGAGGCGCGCCTTCGTGCGAAGAGGCGGCGAGAATTGTTACGAGACAATCGTATAGCTGGGACTGTCTGACCGGCTTGGACAGGGTGTCGAGGATGCCGATTTGCTCGGTTTTGTCCGTTCCTTGTGGGCCTAACGAGGTGAGCAGGATCAAGCGCACATCCCGAATGGCCGCATCGGCTTTGATGGTCCGTGCCAATTCGAATCCATCCATTCCCGGCATCTGCAAGTCGAGGATCGCCACATCGTAGGGATGGCCTTCGTGGATGGCCGCACGCAGGAGGTCTAGGGCCTGCAATCCTGACTCTGCGCTGCTATACGTGGCCCCCCAGGATTGAAGGTGGTGTTCCAGGATCATCCGGTTCGTCGCGTTGTCATCCACGATTAACATCCGTTTCCCTCTGCAGCCGTTCCCAGTTGTGTGCGCAGCCTGTTTCACCTCGGCCGCGATGTGGAAGCGTGCAGTAAACCAGAATGTTGCGCCGTTGCCTTCTACGCTTTCGACACCGATGGCGCCACCCATCATCTGCACGAGCTGGTTCACAATGGCCAGCCCCAGGCCGGTCCCGCCGTATTTTCTGGTGCTCGATCCGTCCGCCTGGATAAATGGTTGAAAGATGCGAGTTTGGGCATCGGGTGAGAGTCCGATGCCCGTGTCCCTCACTTCGAAGCGGAGGAGCACGTCAGTGGCCGTGCTCTCGACCGTGGTGACATGGAGGAAGACCTCTCCTTGCTCGGTGAATTTGATGGCGTTGCCGAGCAGATTCACGAGAATTTGGCGGAGGCGGGACGGGTCGCCTTGCAGGAGAGGGGGCACCGTCTCCGTGATGAGGCAGGCCAGCTCGACGTGCTTTCGTTGCGCCGACTCCGCGAACAGGTCTCCGACTTCCTCGATGATTTGGCGGGGGGTGAAGGGGATGGTTTCCATCTCAAGTTTCCCGGCCTCGATCTTGGAAAAGTCCAGGATGTCGTTAAGAATGTTGAGCAACGTCGCGCCGGCCTGATGTGCGGTTTCCGTCAAGTGCCGTTGCCGGCTGGAGAGGTCCGTCGTGAGGAGCAGCTCGGTCATGCCGAGCACGCCGTTCATCGGCGTCCGGATCTCGTGGCTCATGTTCGCGAGAAACTCGCTTTTGGCTTTACTCGCGGTTTCGGCCGCTTCTTTAGCCCGTCGTAACTCTTCTTCCGCACGCTTGTCCTCGGTCGCGTCGATATGGATCCCCGTCATCCGCGATGCGACACCGTTGCCGTCGCGGGTGACGGCGCCGAGAGAGAGTATCCACCGGTACGAACCGTCTTTATGCCGCAAGCGGAATTCCATGTTGAACCGGTTCTGTGCGCTGCCGATGATTGCGCGGACGGCCTGTTGCGCGCGATCGCGATCGTCGGGGTGCAGATGGGATGCCCATTCCGAGAATTCGTTGACGAATTCGTGGTCTTCATAGCCGAGCTGGCTTTTCCACAACGGCGAAAAATACACGGCCTGGGTGTTGAGATTCCAATCCCAGATCCCGACGTTCGCGCCCTGCACCGTCAACGCGAGCCGTTCTTCACTGGCGCGCAGCGCCTCTTCGTTCCGCTTCTGCTCGACGCCGAGGGAGATGACCTGCGCGACGCGCTCCAGCGCTTTCAGCGCCTGGTCGCTCAGTCGATGCCGAGAAAACAGCGCCAGCACGCCGACCACACGAGTGCCGATCATCAAGGGGTAGCCGGCGAACGCCTGCAGGCCATTTTCCGTGAGCCATGGCTTGTTGGGCAAGCGGTCCTCTGTCAGAACGTCGTTGGTCGTCATCACACCCCCGCCCTGGGCGATCTTGCCGATCTTCAGCACGCCCAGCGGAACCCGGCGGAATTCGCCGTTGAGATTCTCCGAGAGGCCGGCGCTGGCAGCCAGGTGTAAACACTCTGTGCGATTGGTGCAGGCGGCCGCCTTATGACAGTCGTCGCAGAGATCGCTGGGGTTGAGTAGCCAGATGCGGACGAAGGCGGCATCCAGTTGCCGAATCAGCGTGGTTGCGCATTGCTGGAGCGTGGTCGGCAGCGTGGTGCCTTGGACCAGGGCCGAGTTGATCTCTGCGTTCAGCAATGACAGTTGCATCTGCTCGTGCAGTCTTTCATCCCACTTTCTTTTCTCGGAAATATCCCTGATAAAGCCGCTGAAGATTGTTCCCGATGCCAGCTTGAGCGGTGTAATGGCCAGTTCAATCACAAATTCGGTTCCATCGGAGCGCAGCGCAGTAAGCTCCAGGCGCTTCCCTAGCGCCGAGCCTTCACCGGTTGCCAGGTAGTGCTGTAATCCCTGGTCGTGGGCCTCGCGATATTGCGGGGGGACGATGGTGTCCGAGAGCTTCCGCCCGATCACTTCGTGTTTGGTCCATCCCAGGATCTGTTCGGCTTGAGGGTTCCATTCGATAATCCGACCCTGCTCGTCCATGACGACGATGGCATCCAGGGCGGTATTGACGATTGAACGGGTTCGCTCTTCGCTGTCTTGGAGGCTGCGGATAAGTGGTGCGCTGACCCGACGGTTGATCAGCCACCCCACAAGAAAAATTGTGCCGAGGAGGCCCAGACCCAGGCTCCCGAGAAGGTATGCCCGGTTTTTGAGCACGGAGTCGGCTCGCCCTTCGATCTGGCGACGCTCCTTGTCAGCGAGTTGGACGAGTGTGAGAATTTCCAGGCGATGCTGCTCAAAGCGGTTGGTGAGGGGGCCGTACACGAGATTCGTCGCGGTGCGGGTATCCCCGCGTTCTATGGCCGGGAGAAATTCGCGGTTCCATTGTTCGTAGAATTCGTGTGCCAACCGGCCGGACGACCCGGTGAGATTATCCCGCAACGGCCCAGGAGGCAGGCGGACGCGCCATTCGGCTTGCTTGGCAAGGAAATCTTGCTCGAGTTGTTTGAATCGTGCGACGAGGGCTTCTTGTTTCTCGGCTGGGGCACTCAGCAGTTCCAGCGTCACGAGGTAAGAGTCCACGATGTACAGTGGAGGCGGGAGTGCATCGGCTGCCAGGTCCTTGGTCCGGACAATTTGGGTATAGAGCGGTCCATCAATCTGCACCGTCGTGACCGTATCGTACACCGCGAGGGTGAATCCCCCTGTGGCGATGGCCGCGACACCGACAAGTACTGTAAGCCGGTGTTTGAATGATTGGGGCTCCGCCTTTGAGGCAAGCGTGTTCTGTGAGTTCATGCGGCTTCCTCAATGAGAACAGAAAGAGGCGATTGGCTTATTGCTTAGTAGATACCTTATCGGAGGAGAGACACTGGAGCTGAATCTGCACTATCCACAGGCTCCAGTTCGCAGGCCAGCTCCTCATCGTCCGGTGGCTGCCGCATGGTAATGATTCTAAGCGTTGGGGCTCGGCCGAGCCGCCACTGTTTTCGATGCGAGTGGAATGGTTATGCTAACGGAGGAAGGTGCTGCCGTGGACAGCGTTGAATTCTTAGGGATAAGTTGCTTCGATTTTACTGGATAGCCCGCCGCGCGCCGTAAATTCGCCTGTGACGCGTGCCTGGACCGGCCGACAGGCCTTCACGATATCGTGCAGGATGCGGTTGACGGCGTTTTCGTAGAAGATGCCGAGATTTCTGTAGGCATGGAGATACATTTTCAGCGACTTCAGCTCTAGGCATTTTTTGCCTGGTTTGTAATGCAGGGTAATGGTGCCGAAGTCCGGGAGGCCCGTTTTCGGGCAGATAGCGGTATACTCAGGAATCTCGATGGTGATCTCGTAGCCCTTGTATTGGTTCGGGAAGGTCTCAATGTCCGGCAGGGGGGCCGTGATGCCGCTCTTGGCATGGCGCTCGTCATAGCCAAGCTTGGTCGTCGTGGATTTTCTTTTTACTGTTTTACGTTTCACGTTTTACGCCTCACGTCTTTCTAGACTTGTTTCATCCATTCCAGCTGGCCGATTTTTTCCAATTGAATGTAGAGGGTGACCCAGGGGCAGGTCATCTCTGGGTACACCTCGCAGAAGCCCCCCTTGCGCACGCCTCCACAGGGGCCGTGGCTCATGAACTTCGGGCACTCGGCCTTGAGCGACCCGTCGGGAATCGGGGGGCGCTTATGGACTCCGCCGGCCTGCTGCGCGCTGTCGTCTTCCCCTGGGATCATTACGCGTGTTGGCATAGAAGGTTAGTCTAGACAGATTTTGCGGAATCGGCAATCTCTCTCTCATGCTGTGCCGCGGGTTGCTGGTTCTGATTTAATGCGGAAATATTGCCAAAACGCCGGTTGTTAGGGCGAATGGCCTACGGGCCGGTGATGCGCTAGGCCTTCTTTTTGGCACGGTGGGCCTTCTGTGAAGTTGTGTTGATTATCAGGAAGTTATAGAATTTTACCGTGCGCATGTGGTTCGAGGATGTGCCGACGTTTCTCATTGACAGTCTTTTTTGGGCTTTGCTACCATACAAATTCGTTTGACTGTCTATGCGCGGGTCGGTTCTGTTTTTCCAACCTCGACTTCCTGCGGGTTTGTTGCACATAACCGCGTCTTTCCGACAGGCAACGGATTTCCGTTGCAACGATAGAGGGAGGTGTTCCGATGAGTCTTGATTATGTAAAATTTTCCGGTGGCTTTGAGAAGTTCATGCCCAAAGAATATCGGGACATGGTCGAGCATGGCCCCTTTGGCAAGAAGATTTCTGTCTCCCAAATGGGGAGCTTCAAGGAAATTCTTGAAGAGCATCCGATGTGCGCCGGTTGCGCGATGACCCTGTTCATCCGGCTGGCGATCATTGCCTTCCCCAACCCGGAAGACACCATCACCGTCGGCACGGCAGGCTGCGGACGGTTGGCGATTTCGCAGGCGGCGATCCCTTTTGTGTACGGCAACTACGGCGACCAGAACGGTGTCGCGAGCGGACTGTCTCGTGGCTTGCGGCTGCGGTTCGGCGACAAGCCGAAAGATGTGGTGGTCATTGCGGGAGACGGTGGCACGGCCGACATCGGTTTCCAGCAGGTCCTCCATTCCTGGTTCCGCAAGGAGCGGTTCACCACGATCATGTTGGACAATGAAGTGTACGGCAACACCGGCGGCCAGGAGAGCGGGATGACCAACCGTGGCGCCGTATTGAAGATGGCCCCCTTGGGCAAGAAGTTCGAGAAGATGGACATGTTGCAGATGGCGAAGGTGGCCGGCTGTGCCTACGTGGCGACGGTCGTCCCGAACAATCCCCGCCGCGTCGAGAGCGTCATCAAGAAAGCCGTGTTGATCGCCCGCGAAGTGGGCTCCACCTACATTCAGGCTTACACCTCCTGTAACATTGAGTATGCGATTCCGACCGACAAGGTCATGGAAGACGCGAAGAACGTCGAGAACGACCGGTATCAGTTCACGGAATATGTGAGCGAAGAGGCCAAGCAGTATCTGGCCGAGCGGTATGGCTACAAGGAATTTCTTCCGAAGCCGGCTGCTCCTGCCGCCGCAATTCCAACCAAGGCTTAAGCGACCCAGAGGGAGACTCGGATATGGCAAAGCGCTTCAACATTCGGATGGCGGGGGTCGGTGGTCAAGGTGTCGTGACGGGGTCACACATTCTGAGCACCGCGGTGATCCAGGCCGGCGGCGAAAGCACGATCGTCCCATTTTATGGGTCGGAAAAGCGGATGGCCCCGGTTGAGAGCTATGTCCGCGTGTCGGATGAGCCGATCTATGAGATCGGGGAGATCACCTTCCCGCACATCATCATCATCTTCCATCCGCAGGTCATTACCCACGGCAAGTCCTATACGATGCCCTTCTACTTCGGATTGAAGGAAGACGGGATTGCGCTGATCAACAACGACGGCCCGATGTCGCTGCATAAGGATCAGGCCCGTGAATTGGAAGAACGCCGCGCGAAGCTCTATTACTTCCCTGCCACCAAGTTGTCCCTCGAAGTCTCGGGCATGGATCTCTGCACGAATATGGCCCTGATGGGCTGCATTGGCGCCATCACGGGGCTGACCACGGTTGAAGCGCTGGAGCAGTCGGTGAAGGACCGGTTCCTGGGCAAGGGATTTGTCGTCTCCGGAGGAACCGCGGCCTTGGACAGCGTCGTCGAGCGGAAGTTCAAAAAGAAGCAGGAATTGATCGATAAAAATGTGGCGGTGATTCAGGCCGGCTGGAACTATGCGGTCGATCACGGTTGGGCTGCGCCGACAGTGAAACGGTCGGAAGCCAGTGCGACCGTAGGGGCCTAACCAGGATTTAGCACGAAGGAGTCACCATGTATCTGGTAGCCGATATCGATGTTTCAATATGCGCCGAGAAGAGCTGCAAGCTCTGCACGCAATATTGTCCTGAAGCGAACACCATTCAGTACAGCGAAGAATTGGGCAAGTCCAAGGGCTTTAAGTACGGCTCGGCCTATGTGGCGGTGGATCGCTGCAAGGGCTGCGCGCAGTGCGTGTGGGTTTGCGACAATATGGCGAAAAACAATGCCATCAAGATGATCATGATCGATCAATTGCCGCTGGCCGCCGTCACCGACAACATTCGGTATGAAGAAAAGTCGACTATTGTGACCCTGTCCAATCCGATGGTTGTTATAGGTAATTAGGGAGGTACGGGAGTGGCAACGACGCCTGATACACGAGAACGCATCATTGTTCCTGGTCCAGCCGGATTCCATCCGCCGTCGGCGGCTCAGTTAGGAGTCGCGCTGCCTGACCCGGGCGAAGGGCTTTTCTACGGATTGCTGGAGCCCAACGAAGATAAGGTCATCGAAGAGATGGCCCGTAAAATGCTGACCAGCCCCAACGCCACGATTTTCCCGGGCCCCTTGGTCCTCTGGGCGTGGAACGAGCATGCCGTCGAAAAAGCCAAAGCCGTGCTGGAGATCGCCGCTCAGATTCCGAACGTCATGATCATCCCCATGCCGGACTATCGTCCGAAGTATCCGAAGATCGATCCGGAAGAGGTCATCAATCCGAACCACCCGAATCTCACGATTTGGGGCAATAAGATTGAGGCCTGCATTTTCATCGGCGTGCATTGTCATTACGCCAACTTGACCTTGAAAATGATTCGCGCGGGCACGAACTGCCTGACGATGGCGATCTGCGCGGAGCAGGGCCATGAAGATGCGATGCTGACGATCCGGGATTCGGACATCATCAAGCTGAGAAAGACCGCGCAGGTCTTTAAGCGGGTGCGCGAAGAAATGGGCATCAAGCTGCCGGAAAACGGCGAGAACGTGCGCTTTACCGGTACGCAATCGAGGGTGCATGGCGGAAAAACTCACACGAATCCCCTCACTTTTGCGCCCGTGACGGTGGGCGTTGCCGGCGCGGCTGCCTTCGGCCATTCCGCCGAGCAGATGAAGCGTGAAGGCTAAGGACAGTCGAACAGCACAGGCGATATAGCCGAGAGGTGTCACAATGAGCGAAACAGTTAAAGCCCCAGAAACGACAAGCCAACCGGCCGATTCAGCCGTGGCCGCCGCCAAGCCGGCCGCCCGGAAAGATCCCCATGCCGAAGCCAAGCGGCAGCGGGTGGTGACGCCGGAATATCTGTTCCTCGAGGCCCCGCGTACGAAAGAGTTCATTACGGGCAGCGAAGCGGCGAAGGAAGCCATTCGGCGATCCAACGTCGATTTGGCCATCGCTTATCCGATCACGCCGCAGAGTGAAACGATGCAGCTCGTGGGCGTGCTCTATGGCGAAGGCTATGTGAAAGAATATTACCGCGGTGAAGAAGAGGTCGGCGTGATGGCGGCGATTGCCGGCGGATCACGAGCCGGCGTCCGTTGCTACACGGCGACGGCCGGTCCCGGCACGTTGCGCGGCTTGGAAGGCATCGCCTCCTGGCCTGGTCACCGGTTGCCGGTGGTCGCGATGTTCACCTGCCGCGTCGTCAACGCCCCGTTGGCCATTCAGCCGGACAATATCGAAGTGGCCTACCTGTTGAACTGCGGCATGATCGTGTTCCATGCCGAGAACCAACAAGATATGTACGATTTCACCTTGGCGGGCTTCACGATCAGCGAAAAGAACGATGTGACGCTGCCCGTCGGTGTCTGCTGCGACGGGTTCTTCGTGACCCACGCCCGTGGCTATGTCCGCATGCAGGACCGCAGCATGAAGCTGCCTCCTCGCGAAGCCTGGCGCGGCGCGGTCCCGGTGCTCGATGCGGAGAATCCTCCCGCCCGTTTGTCCCGCGACGCCCCGGTGCAGAAGTCGAACTTCATGGCGTACAACATCCATGCGGTGTGGCAGCAGGAAGTCTGGGCGGCGGTCGAACGGTCCCGCAAATATATCAATCAGTATATGGGCGGATTGCTCACGGCCGAGAATGTGGAAGGTGCCGAGGCGGTGATCATCGCTTCAGGCAGCGCCGCGGCTCAGTCGAGGGAAGCGGTTCGTATTTGCGCGGAAAAGGGCATCAAGATCGGTTTGATCAAGATCCGGTCGCTCCGCCCGTTTCCGACGCAGGAATTGCGGGCGCTCTGCGGAAATGCCAAGCTCATCGTGGTGCCTGAGTTCAACTATGTCGGCTGGTTGGCGAAGGAAGTGGCCACCGCGATTTACGGATTCTCCAAGGCGAAGATCATCGGTGGACCGCGAGTGTACGGCGGTCAGTCGATGCCTGTGGAGTTGATCGTGGACGAAGTCGAGTCCGGGTTGACCGGGAAGAAGTCGACCAACGTCGCCCAGTCTTCGGTCATGGGCGGAGCCGTCAATCAGGATGACGTCGCGCACTTTATGCGCAGCATCTAGTCGGTCGCGAAAGAAATAAAGAGCCCGTCAGGCCTGAAAACCTGACGGGCTCTTTTGTTTCCGAAAACGAGATATGCTTCACGAGCGGCGAACGACGGGTTAGCCTTGCAGCTCGTCCTGCACCAGGTCTTCGGTTTCCGGCATCCCGTAGGCCACGTATTTGGCGTAGGAGAGATAGATCATCGCGCTGTCTCTCATGGCCTTGGAGCCTTGCGACAAACGGAAGACTTGCTCCGGACTGTGGGCTGTAGCCGTACCCATCGTCTCTACGTGGCTCTGGAGGAGTAGGGTAAACCGCTCCATGGAGTTCTCGACTTCTTTGTAGGCCAATAAAATTGCGTCTGTCATGGTTGTCCTCCTAATCATCATCAGCTTACACTATGCCCATGCAACCCTTCAATGAGCAGAAGCCCTCGAGTTTGTCACCGCTAGTGGTGAAGATCTTATCGAAGGTACCACTTGAGCGGGACCTTCAGGGTGAGGCTTTGGCCCAGGCGGTCCTGAACCTGTCACGTTTGTTTACGACCGCGCGAGCCACCTTGGCGCCAGGCTATCTGGATGATCCGGCTCACGCCGCCGCCTATCGGGCTTACTTTCTTCCCGTAAACCTCTCTAAGGTCCAGGTTCTATTGGATGAATTGCCGAGCGACAATGCCGCGGGAGCGTCGGACCGCCCCATGGCGGTGCTGGACCTCGGTTGTGGCCCAGGGACTGGAAGCTTGGCCCTGCTGGATTGGTTGTGGCATCGCAATCCGGAGCGGGCGAAGTCTCTGTCTGTGTTGGCGTCCGACTCCTCCCCGGCTCCATTGCAGGAGACGAAGAAATTATGGGAGGCCTATTGCCAGGAGGTTGGGATCGCCAGCGCAGGTCTTCGGTGTCTCGGGGGCAATCTGGAACATCCGCTCAAGGGCGATCTCGGTAAGCAGATTGCGAAGGGGGGCCCCTACGACCTCATTATCATGGCAAACTGCCTCAATGAATTGTTTGCGGCCGCGTCCGATCCCCCGGCAGAACGGGCTGCGGTTGTTGGGCAGCTTCTGCCGTTTCTCGCACCACAGGGCACGATCATGATCATCGAACCGGCGTTGCGGCAGACGGCCAGAGCCTTGCACCAAGTACGCAATCACCTGCTCAAACAGGGCCTCTGCACGGTCTACAGTCCGTGCCTGCATGAGGGGGCCTGTCCTGCGTTAGACCATCCTGATGATTGGTGTCATGAGGAGCGACCCTGGCAGCCGCCTCCTGCGATTGCCGCCATCGATCAGAAGGTGGGGTTTATTAAAGATGCGCTGAAGTTTTCCTATCTGTTGTTACGCACAGACGGCCGTACTATTGTGCCGCGGAGTCCTCAGACTTTTCGGGTTGTGAGCGAACTACGGGAATTGAAGGGCGATACCAGAGCCTGGCTCTGCAACGAGCTGGGCCGATCGGAGATCGGGCGACTTGATCGGGCAGCCTCCGCGACCAATGCGGCATTGAAAGTCTGTCATCGCGGAGCGATTATTCGGCTCGACGGGGTAACGCGGAAAGAAGGATCGACGCTGGGACGGATACCGGCAGAGGGAACAGTGGAGCTGATCAGGCCAGCCTGAATGGGGCTAATCCGCTTCTGGTTCTGAGTTCCCGTGCCGATGCGAGACCCGGTCTTCGTCGAACATCTCGGCCATCTCCGCGGCGATCATGTCGCGGTCGTTGGGCACCGACACGAGCGGGATTTCTTTTCTCGTTTTCGGCGCGCTCTCGGCTGCGGGAGATTCTGGGGTCTTGGCTGGAGTTTTTGGTGTGTCAGTCATAAGTAAAGTATACACGAGGATGAGGGTAAAAAGGGGAGTTACTCAAAAGCTTCCAGGGATGAGCGCTCCGGGAATGTTTGCTGGCAAGTCGTACAGGTCAGGAAGTAGATGGATTCCCGGACGGACATGGTGATGCGGAAATTGAGGCTCACGCCCCGTTGGTTGCAGGTCGGGCAGGACATTTCTTTGAGCCGGTAGGGAATATCCGGCTGGGTGCGCTGGTAGAACTCCATGTCCGTATAGATGGGGAAGCTGTAATGGCACTTCCTGCAGACGCCGCGCCATTCACCGTCCGATTGCATGAACCGCCGGTCGACTCCAAAGTTCGACTCCTTGCAAATGGCGCAGGGGACGGTTTTCAGTCTGGTTTCGACTTCTTCAACGGTCAGGCTGGGCATTGAGTCGGCTCCTTGTGCAAGGTTCTGCAACGGTATGTGTTCAGTATAGCGTTCATGCGGAAGTGATCGCAACGGGATAAGATTCGGACTCCTTCTTGAACTGGCAGAGGTGCTGCCGATACTGAGGCTACGATGCATTTTATTACCGAGACCCTCCTGGTTGGAAATATCAACGACATAAGCCAGCCGCCACCACAGATCAATGTGGTGCTGCAGGTTGCGGCTGAGTTTACGGCACAGCCGCCCAGACGGTTGTTATCTGGCAGGGTTCCCTTTTCTGAGTATGCCGAAGCTGAGCCGCTGTTATTGGATCAGGCGGTGAGCTGGGTTGAGCAACATCATCCAGGCAATCGGGTGATCGTCTGCTGCCGTGCCGGGATGGGCCGGTCTGTATCGGTCGTGATGGCCTATCTCTGCTGTGTGCAGGGCATGACCTATGCTGAGGTCTTGAAGTTAGTGATGGCGCGACGCCCCGGTGCCACGCCCCTTCCCAAGCTTGAAGATGCGATCAAGCAGGTGCGCCTCCTTCGCGAGGCTCGCGCGAAGGACAAGCAGGGCTCCGTGTCACATCCAGCCTCTAGCTCGTAATCCCGTACAAGGATCTCTTTCAATGCCGGAATTGCCAGAAGCAGAAGCCGTTGCCAGGCAGATACGAGCCCGTCTTCTCGGCGCGCAGTTGAATGACTGTGTGGTGGGGCGGGCGGATATTGTCCGGGAAGGGCTGTCCACGCTTTCCTGGTATCGGGGCGCAAGGCTGGAAGATGTGGAGCGATACGGCAAGAGCGTGGCGCTGGGGTTCAGAAAAGAGGGCGAGCTCAGGTATATCGTCGCGGAGCTTGGCATGACGGGGCTTCTGCTCTTTCATGCCACGCAGACGAGACATCCGCAGCATGTGCATGTCCGCTTGTCGTTTACAGGGGGACGGGAATCGGAACTGCGCTATTGGAATCCCCGGCGGTTCGGACGGATGTCCTTGCTCGATCAGACGGGGCTCGAGGCCTATCGCGCGCGCCGTTTCGGAGTCGATCCCCTTACCGTGTCGCGCGAAGAGTTCGTTCGTCTCCTGCAAGCCAGGCGGGGACGGCTGAAGCCACTCTTGATGCATCAGCAAGTCATCGCGGGGATCGGGAATATCTACGCGAACGAAATTCTCTTCCGCGCCAGACTCCATCCGAACCGCGAGGTGGCGAGGCTGCGTGAGACGGCGATGATCCGGCTTTACGACACGATGCAGGCAGTGCTGCGCGAGGCGATTGCCTGTGGTGGCTCAAGCGTCAAGGACTTCTTCGCGCCGGATGGCACAGAAGGCCAATACAAGAGCTGTCATCTCGTCTATGGCAAGGAAGGGCAGCCCTGTCCGAACCGTTGCGGGAGGGTAATTCGCCGTCTCCAAAGCGAACGCAGCTCATTTTTTTGTCCGGTTTGCCAGGCTAATCGTCTTTCATGATAATTCGTATTTTGGCCCTGCGAGGTGCGCCAGGCAGCACGTTGTATATTGCTCTATGGTTTCAACCATTTAGGCATATGTGTCGTTCGTTGTCCTCGCCGATAGGCCTTTTGAACCAATGGGCTTAGTTCCTCTGGCGTATTGAGTCATCCAGCTGATTTCGTTAGAATCCTCCTCCTTTACAATTTGTTCCTCACCATTCTGTCTGAAGGAGTGACGTCATGGCGAAGGTGCTCGAAGGTCCCGGGATGGGGCTGATGAAAAAGTGGGGTATCACGGTCCCCAACTATGTCGTCGTCACCTCGGTTGACGAACTGACGAAACTCGGCCAAGCCAATGAATGGCTGAAGAAATCCAAGCTGGTCGTGAAGGCGCATGAAGCGCTCGGCTCCCGGTTCAAGCTCGGCCTGGTGAAGGTCGATCTGGATTTTAAGGGGGCGGAAGCGGCGGCGAAGGAGATGCTCGGCCGCCAGGTGGGCAGCATCACCGTCACGCAAGTGATTGTGTCTGAAATGATTCCGCACAAGGAAGAATATTATTGTGCGGTGAAGTCCACCCGCGAAGGGACGGACATTCTGGTCGCCAATTGCGGCGGCATCGAAGTCGAATCGAATTGGGAGCGTGTGAAACGTCTGGCCCTGGAAGTCGGGCAGCAGCCCTCGGCGGAGGCGCTTGAGAAGGTGGCCAAGGAGGCGGGCTTTACCGGCCCATTGGTCAAGAAGATGGCCGATTTTGCCGGCAAGATGTTTACCTGCTTCGACAGCGAAGATGCGCAGTATCTGGAAGTGAACCCCGTCGTCCTGCGCGAGCAGGATGGCGAGTTGATTGCCTTGGATGCGGTCACGCTGCTCGATGGCGACGCCAAGTTCCGGCATCCCGATTGGAACTTTGCCTTTGCCGCAGAATTCGGCCGCGCCTATTCCAAGCATGAGATGGAAGTCATGGCGGTCGATTCCAAGATCAAGGGCTCGGTCAAGTTTATCGAGATCCCTGGCGGCGATACGGCCATGCTTCCGGCCGGCGGTGGCGCCAGTGTCTATTATTCCGATGCAGTCGTTGCCCGTGGCGGCAAGCTTGCGAACTATGCCGAGTACTCCGGTGATCCGCCGGACTGGGCAGTCGAAGTCTTGACCGACAAGGTCTGCTCGTTGCCCGGGATTAAGAACATCATCGTCGGCGGGGCGATTGCCAACTTTACCGACGTGAAGAAGACGTTTGGCGGCATCATCAATGGATTCCGCAAGGCGAAGTCCGAGGGGAAGCTCAAGGGCGTCAAGATCTGGGTGCGTCGCGGTGGCCCGCGTGAGAAGGAAGGGCTCGATGCGATGCGCGCGCTCAAAGACGAAGGATTTGACATCAACGTCTTCGACCGCAACACGCCGTTGACCGATATCGTCGACAAAGCGCTACAAAAACAGTAACGAGTGCTGAGGCCTGAGTGCTGAGTAGTAAGAACTGCTCTTCAACTCAGCACGCAGCACTTAGCACTCAGCACTGAAAGAAGAGGGAGATCCCGATGAGTATCCTGGCGAATAAAGATACCTATGTGGTCATTCAGGGCGGCGTCGCCGGCGTCAACGCCGCGCGCCGGATGGCCGAGTTCTGCTACCTGATCAAACGCTCGCTGAACGTTCTGGCCTTCGTCTATCCGCCTGACGCAGGCAAGAGCCATGAGATCCCCTATGGCAGCGGCTTAGTGGCCGTTCCCATCTATAAGACCGTCGGGGAAGCCACCAAGAACCATCCCCAGATCAATACCAGCCTCGTCTACATCGGCGCGGATCGGGCCATGAAGGGCGGGATGGAAGCCTTGGACGATTCCCACATCAAAGTAGTCTCCATGATCACCGAGGGTGTGCCGGAAAAAGACGCCAAGATCCTGGGGCGCCATGCGACCAAGCTCGGGAAGGTCTTCAACGGTCCTTCGTCGATCGGGATCGTCTCAGCCGGCTCCTGTCGGCTCGGTGTCATTGGCGGCGCATTCGACAATCTGGTGCTCTCGAAGCTCTACCGCGAAGGTTCGTTCGGCGTTATCACCAAGTCTGGCGGCCTCTCCAATGAAATCATCTGGATCTGTTCGCAGTTTGCCGACGGCATCACGACGGCCATCGGGATCGGCGGCGATGCCTATCCGGGCACCGACTATGTCAGCTACTTGGAAATGTTCGAAAACGATCCGCAGACGAAGGCGGTCGTCATCGTCGGCGAAATGGGCGGCGATCTCGAAGAGCGGGCAGCCGAATGGTACGGGGCCAAGAAGCGGCGGGTGAAGTTGATGGCCGTCGTCTCCGGTTTCTGCCAGGAAAGTTTGCCGAAGGGCATGAAGTTCGGTCACGCCGGCGCGAAGGAAGGGTTGAAGGGCGAAGGATCGGCCCGTGCCAAGTCCGATGCGTTGAAGAATGCCGGCGCGATTGTGCCTGCGACGTTCGGCGCCTTGGGGCCTGCGATCAAAGAAGCCTATCAAGAGATGTTGAAGTCCGGTCTGGTCAAGGCGCCGGTTGAGCCGGCCTCCTTGCCGAAGTTGCCGAAGACGGTTGAAGAGGCCATGAAGGCTGATGAAGTGATGGTGGCCCCGCTGATCCGCACGACCATCAGCGACGACCGGGGCGATGAACCCTGCTACGACGGCTATCCGGCTTCCGAGCTCATCAACAAGGGCTACGAGATCCCCCATGTCGTGGGACTCTTGTGGGACAAGCGGCTCATTTCCAAACAGGAAGCCGAAATCATCAAGCGCATCATGATGCTCTCGGCCGACCATGGGCCCTGCGTCAGCGGCGCCTTGGGGACGATCATCGCGGCCTGCGCCGGGATCGGGATGTCCCAGTCGGTGGCAGCAGGCTTGATCATGATCGGCCCCCGCTTTGGCGGCGCTGTGACCGATGCAGGCCGGTTCTTTAAGTATGCCGTCGACAACAAGATGACGGTGGATGAATTCCTCGTCTATATGAAGAAGAACCATGGCCCGGTCCCTGGGATCGGCCATCGCGTCAAGAGCTTGCGTAATCCGGACAAGCGGGTGAAGGAGCTGGTCGGGTACGTCAAGAGCTTGAATACGAAGACCCCCTGCCTGGATTTCGCGCTCGAAGTGGAAAAGGTTACCTCGGTGAAGAAGGACAATTTGATTCTCAACGTGGACGGCACGATGGCGGCGGTGCTCGTCGATATCGGATTCCCGGTCGACAGCTTGAACGGCTTCTTCATCCTCTCGCGCACGATCGGATTGATCGGCCATTGGGTGGATCAGAAGCGTCAGGACAGCCGCCTGATCCGGCTGTTCGATTACCTCGTCAACTATGCGGCGCCCAAACGGCGCGAAGTGCCGCCGCTCAAGTAATGACAATTTCTAATTTTAAATTGTCAATTTTAAATTGAGGTCACTATGTCGATGGATCTAGCCAAAAATTTGTATGCGAAGATGCCTGCCGTGTTTGCCAAGGCCAGAAAGCAGTTCGGCCGCGGGTTGACGTTGGCGGAGAAAGTGCTGGTTTCGCACGCTGATAATTTCGATACGCAGACCTGGGAGCGCGGCAAGGCGATGCTGTCTCTGCGTCCGGATCGCGTGGCGATGCAGGATGCGACGGCCCAGATGGCCATTTTGCAGTTCATGCAGGCCAACAAGAAGCAGGCGGCCGTGCCGAGCACCATCCATTGCGACCACTTGATTCGCGCCGAAATGGGCTCCGAGAAGGACCTGCTCCGCGCCATGGACGAGAACAAGGAAGTCTATAATTTTCTCGCTTCGGCTGCGAAGAAATACGGGATCGGTTTTTGGAAGCCTGGCGCTGGCATCATCCATCAAGTCGTGTTGGAGAATTATGCTTTTCCCGGCAGCTTGATCATCGGCACGGATTCGCACACGCCGAACGGCGGCGGGTTGGGTGGCTTGGCCATTGGCGTCGGTGGCGCGGATGCCGGCGAAGTCATGGCCGGCTTGCCCTGGGAAGTGCTCCATCCGAAGCTGATCGGCATCCGATTGACCGGCAAGTTGAGCGGCTGGGCCTCGCCGAAAGACGTGATTCTCTATCTCTGCGGTTTACTCACGGTCAAAGGCGGAACGAACAAGATCGTCGAGTACTTCGGCCCCGGCGCCGAAACCATCAGCGCAACCGGCAAAGGCACCATTTGTAATATGGGTGCTGAGTTGGGCGCCACGACGTCGGTGTTCCCCTTTGACCAGAAGATGGTCGCCTATTTGAACATCATGGACCGTGCGGATCTGGCCAACCTGGCCATCTCTCACAAAGAGTCGCTCGTGGCGGATCCAGAAGTCTATCAATCGCCGGAGAAGTACTACGATCAGATTGTCGAAGTGGACCTCTCGAAGCTGGAGCCCCATGTGGTCGGCCCTCATACGCCGGATCTCGCGCGACCCATCTCCAAGATGGCAGCCGAAGCGAAGGAAAAGGGTTATCCGCTCGAGGTGAAGGCGGCCCTCATCGGCAGCTGCACGAATTCCTCGTACGAAGACATCAGCCGGTCGGCGCACATTGCCCAGCAGGGGTTGAAGGCGGGCCTCAAGGCCAAGGCCTCGTTTCTCGTCTCGCCAGGTTCCGAGCGCATCTATCACACGATGAAGCGCGACGGATTTCTGGAGACTTTCGAGCAGTTGGGCGGCACGGTCCTTTCGAATTCTTGCGGCCCCTGCATCGGTCAGTGGAAGCGCGCTGACGGAGTGAAGGGCAAGGCGGATTCGATCGTCAGTTCCTTCAATCGGAATTTCCCAGGCCGCAACGACGGCATCAACGAAACCCTGTCGTTCCTCGCCAGTCCGGAAGTGGTGACGGCCTATGCGCTGTCCGGCGATTTGGGATTCGATCCGGTTAACGGCACCCTCAAGGGTGCCGACGGAAAAGAATTCAAATTGCAGCCCCCGCAGGGTGAAGAGCTGCCGGCGAAGGGATTTGCCAAAGGCGATGAAGGGTTTGTGGCTCCGGCAGAAAACGGCGATGGACTCACGGTCGATATTCCTCCGACCAGCGAGCGGCTGCAGCTTTTGCAGCCCTTTCCCCGGTGGGACGGCAAGGACTTCGAGAAGTTGCCGCTCTTGATCAAGACCAAGGGCAAAACCACGACGGACCATATTTCTCCAGCCGGACCCTGGCTGAAGTTCCGCGGTCATCTCGACAAGATCAGCGACAACATGTTCCTGGGCGCCAACAATGCGTTTTCGCCCGAGCCAGGCAAGGGGACCAATGTCCTCACTGGCGAGTCGAATCTGACCATCGCGCAGATCGCCCGGGCCTACAAGGCCAAGGGGATCGGCTCCATCGTTGTCGGGGACGAGAATTACGGAGAGGGCAGCAGCCGCGAACATGCCGCCATGTCGCCGCGCTTCCTCAATGTGAAAGTCGTGCTGACCAAGAGCTTCGCCCGCATCCACGAGACGAATTTGAAGAAACAGGGGATCTTGGCGTTGACCTTCGCTGACCCGAAGGATTACGAGAAGATTGAGCAACAGGACCGCATCAGCGTGACGGGGTTGAACAATCTGACTCCCGGCAAACCGGTGCAGGTGACGATACATAAGACGGATGGCACTTCGCTCACCATCCAGGCGAACCACAGCATCACCGAACAGCAGATTGCGTGGTTCAAGGCTGGTTCAGCATTGAATGCGCTGAACTGACAACGAGCTAGAAGAGGAAAACCCATGACGACCAAGGCATCCAGGATTATTTACACCAAGACCGATGAAGCGCCCATGTTGGCGACCTATTCGTTTCTCCCGATCATCAATGCCTTCAGCAAGGCGGCCGGTGTATCGGTGGAGTTGCGGGACATTTCGCTGGCCGGGCGTATTATCGCCTTGTTCCCCGATTACTTGACGCCTGCGCAGAAGCAGGCGGACGACCTGGCAGAGTTGGGCGCGCTGGCCAAGCAGCCGGAAGCCAATATCATCAAGCTGCCGAACGTCAGCGCCTCGCTGCCTCAGTTGCAAGCGGCCATCAAGGAACTGCAGAGCCAGGGTTATAAGCTTCCGGATTACCCGGAGAATCCGAAGGACGACAAAGAGAAGGACGTGAAGACCCGCTACGATAGAGTGAAGGGTAGCGCCGTCAATCCGGTATTGCGCGAAGGTAACTCGGATCGCCGCGCACCCCTCTCCGTGAAGGCCCACACGAGAAAGCATCCGCATAAGATGGGGGCCTGGAGCCCGGATTCCAAGACCCATGTTTCCCATATGAAGGGCGGAGATTTCTACTCGAACGAAAAGTCGATGACGACGACGGCGGCGACCGATGCGAAGATTGAGTTTGTCGGCCAGGACGGCGCGACCACGGTGCTCAAGCCGAAAGTGGCGCTGCAGGCCGGGGAAGTCATCGATGCGACGTTCATGAGCAAGAACGCCTTGCGCCGGTTCATCGAGGAGCAGATCGAGGATGCCAAGAAGCAGGGGGTCCTGTTTTCGATCCACCTGAAAGCCACCATGATGAAGGTCTCGGACCCCAAGATCTTTGGTCATGCGGTGACGGTGTTCTATAAAGACGTGTTTGAAAAGTATGGCGAGACGCTCAAGAAGCTGGGCGTGGACCCGGACAACGGTCTCGGCGACCTCTATGCCAAGATCAAAGCCTTGCCGGAAGATCAGCGCAAGGCAATCGAAGCCGACATTCAAGCGGTCTATCAGAAGCGGCCTCCGATGGCGATGGTGAATTCCGACAAGGGCATCACCAATCTGCATGTGCCCAGCGACATCATCATCGATGCCTCCATGCCGCCGGTCATTCGCGACAGCGGCAAGATGTGGGGGCCTGACGGCAAGGCGGCGGACGCCAAGTGCGTGATCCCCGATGCCAGTTATGCCACGGTCTATCAGGAGGTTATCGACTTTTGTAAGAAGCATGGCGCGCTCGATCCGAAGACGATGGGCAGCGTGCCCAATGTCGGTTTGATGGCGCAGGCGGCGGAAGAATATGGTTCGCACGACAAGACCTTCAAGGTTCCAGGCAACGGCACGATCCGTGTGGTGGATGCGGCCGGCAAGGCCTTGCTTGAACATAAGGTGGAAGAGGGCGATATCTGGCGCATGTGCCAGGTCAAGGATGCCCCGATTCGTGATTGGGTCAAGCTGGCGGTGACTCGCGCGCGGGCGACCGGCGCTCCGGCGATTTTCTGGCTGGACAAGGCGCGCGCGCACGATGCGCAATTGATCGCGAAGGTGAACCAGTATTTGAAAGATCACGATACGACGGGCCTCGACATCCGGATCATGAATCCGGCCGATGCCACGCGTCTGTCGCTGGAGCGGATCAAGGAAGGCAAAGACACGATCTCCGTCACGGGGAACGTGTTGCGCGACTATCTCACGGACCTCTTCCCGATTCTCGAAATCGGGACCAGCGCCAAGATGTTGTCGATCGTTCCCCTGCTGAATGGCGGCGGGCTCTTCGAGACCGGAGCCGGCGGCTCCGCGCCGAAGCATGTGCAGCAGTTCCAAGAGGAAGGTTATTTGCGGTGGGATTCGCTCGGTGAATTTCTCGCGCTGGCTGCGTCGCTGGAGCATTTGGCAAAAGTGGCCAACAATCCGGCCGCCAAGATGTTGGCAGACACGCTGGACCAGGCCAACGCGAAGTTCCTGGAGAGCAACAAGTCTCCCGCCCGCAAGGTGGGCGAGATCGACAACCGCGGCAGTCATTTTTATCTCGCGTTGTACTGGGCACAGGCCTTGGCCCAACAGACGCAAGACAAGAATCTGCAAGCGCGTTTTGTGAAAATTGCCAAGGAGATGGCGGACAACGAGGCCAAGATCAATGCCGAGTTGCTCGCGGCGCAAGGCAAGCCGGTCGATGTCGGGGGATATTATCACCCCGATGACGCGAAGGCTGCAAAAGCGATGCGCCCCAGCGCGACGTTGAATGCCATCGTGGATGCGATTGCTTAGGAAAGCTTTCAGCGGTCAGCTATCAGCGATGAGCTAACGGGAAAAGTTCGATAGCTCAAAGCTGATGGCTGATAGCAGATTTTGGAGACCATGGCGCAAGAAGACAAAGAGAATATCATTGATCAGCCGGAAGTCCTCCGGCACAAGATGGTCACGGTCGAGATCGCCGGCAAGAAGTACGAAGTGCCGGAGGGGATCACAATCATCAAGGCCCTCTGGTATTCTGGCCAGGAAGTCGTCCGTGGGGCCGGCTGTCTCGGCGGGTTCTGTGGCGCTTGCGCTGCCTACTATCGGACTAAGGACGATCCGAAAGTGCGGACCTGTCTAGCCTGCCAAATGGCGGTGCAGGACGGCATGTCGATCACGATGATGCCTCCGTTTCCGGCCCGGAAGGCTACCTACGATATTCGGACGCTCAAAGACCCCAAGCAAGATCTCTTCAACCTCTATCCCGAAGCGCCGCTCTGCCGGAATTGCAACGCCTGCACCGAGGCCTGCCCGCAGAAGATCGATGTGCGGGAGGGGGTCTGGAAAGCCGTGTTTGGAGATTTCAAAAGCGTCTCCGAGATGTTCATGGATTGCGTGATGTGCGGGATGTGTACGCCGGTTTGTATCGCGGACATCGCTCCCAACCTCGTGGCCCTCTATGTGAGCCGGGCGCAGGGGGCTCATTTCACCGAGAAGCCGGTGGGGCTGGATATCCGCATCAAAGAAATCCAGGACGGCCGTTTCAACGACGAATGGACCAAGCTCCTCAAGATGAACGAGAAAGAACTGGCCGATCACTGCGCGACGGTCAAATAGCCGCAACAAGACTGCTTCCCCTTTTACCCAGAGGTTTCAGACGTGGACATCCATGCGCTTCAACAGATTGTGCACCAGACGCGGGATGCTCGACGCAAGCAGACCCTTCCCAAGTTTTCCCCCGCTGAACGAGATCAACTGATCCATAAGTATCATCCTGATTTTCGGGAGAGCGCCTTTCGTCCGCTCCGTTTTGGTCCCAATGCCGGGGACAAGACGGCGATCGAGCTGGCGACCTTGTTGGAAGGAGACAGCTCCGTGACCGATGGGTTCGATCTGACGCCGGACTATACGACCGATGTGTTGGTGGTGGGTGGCGGAGGAGCGGGTTGTGCAGCGGCGCTCCATGCCCATGCAGCAGGCGCCAAGGTCATGCTGGCGACCAAGCTTCGTCTCGGCGACTCCAACAGTGTGATGGCTCAGGGCGGCATGCAGATTTCGGTCGCGCCGGAAGACTCGCCCGTTACCCACTTCGTGGACACGCTCAAGGGCGGCCACATGCAGAACGACCATCAGCTGCTCAAGGTGATGGTGGAGGAAGGTCCTTCGATTGCGAAATGGCTCTTGAGCCTGGGCGTCCTGTTCGATCGCGACGGGGACGGCAACCTCCATGTGAAAAAAGGCGGCGGCAGCTCGAAGCCGCGCCTCCTGACCTGTTCGGACTACACAGGCCTTGAAATCATGCGGGTGCTCAAGGACGAGGTGCTGAATCAGAACATCCAGCTGCTCGAGTTCTGCGCCGCGGTCGAGTTGACGAGCGATGAAAATGGCAACTGTACCGGGGCGATCTTCAAAGACCTCGACAATCACCGTGACGTCGTCGTGGCGGCCAAGTCCGTCATCTTGGCGACAGGCGGAATCGGACGGCTCCACATCCAGGGATTTCCAACCAGCAATCACTATGGCGCGACCGGCGACGGCCTCTGCTTATCCTATCGGCTGGGCGCAAAGCTCGTGCACATCGATACGTTCCAGTATCACCCGTCCGGTGCCGTTTATCCCGAACAGCTCATCGGGGCTTTGGTCACAGAGGGGATTCGTTCCGAAGGCGGCCATTTGGTCAATGCGAAGGGGGAGCGGTTCGTCAACGAGCTGGATACCCGCGATGTCGTGTCCGCGTCGATTATTCGGGAATGTGAAGAGGGGCGCGGTATCCGCACCATGTCCGGCCGCGTCGGCGTCTGGCTCGATACGCCGTTGCTCGATGCCGTGCAGGGCCCCGGGACGATGGAGAAACATTTCCCGGCGATGATGTTGCAGTTCGAGCGGTTCAACATCGATATCAGCAAGGATCCCGTGCTGATTTTCCCGACGCTGCATTATCAGAACGGCGGGGTGAAGATCGATACGAATTCTGAAACCAACGTGAAGAATCTGTTCGTGGCGGGAGAAGCATCGGGCGGATTGCACGGCCGCAACCGGTTGATGGGGAACTCCCTGCTCGACCTGATGGTGTTTGGAAAACGGTCCGGGTTGGCGGCTGCGGCTCGCGCCGCATCTATGCCGCAAGGAAAGTTGACGGTTGGGCATCTGAAGGGGTTCCGCGCCGAAGCCAAGAAGCATGGCAGCGCGAGCGGAGTCGTGTCCCCCATGATCCTGCCGCCGTATACGCGTAAAGAATAAAGAGCCTATGGCCTATAGCTGATGGCGTATGGCAAGAAGCCGCAACGCCGTCAGTCTGAGCCATAAGCTATTAGCCATCAGCTATCAGCTCTTGTGAGGGTGACATGAACGTTCATGAGTTTCAGGCGAAGCAGTTGTTCGGGCAGTTCGGGATTCCGGTGCCGCGCGGGAAAGAGATCCTTTCTCCCGAGGCCGGTTCTGCTTGGGCGGCAGAGCTCAATACTCCTGTTTTCGTCGTCAAGGCGCAGATCCATGCGGGCGGCCGCGGCAAGGCCGGTGGCGTCAAAATCACGAAGGATAAGGCGGCCGTTCCTGGCCTGGTCAAGGAACTGATCGGCAAGACGTTGGTCACGCATCAAACCGGCCCGAAGGGGCGGGAAGTGCGGCGGTTGCTGATCGAAGAAGGCGCTGCGATTGCCAAGGAACTGTATGTGAGCATCGTCGTCGATCGGGACAGCGGCTGGCCCGTGTTTATCGCGAGCACGGAAGGCGGGATGGAGATCGAAGAAGTCGCAGCTCACACGCCGGAGAAGATCATCCGGGAAGCGATCGATCCGGCTGTCGGGTTCCAGGGCTACAACGGGCGAAACATCGCCTTTGCGCTTGGGCTGCCTGCCATAGAAGCGGCTGTCGTGAATCCCTTCATTCAGATGATGGGGAATCTCTACCGCATGTTTATGGAGAAGAATGCGGCCATGGTGGAGATCAATCCGCTGGTCATCACCAGCGACAAGAAGCTCATCGCGCTGGACGGCAAGGTTTCCTTCGATGATAGCGCCCTATTCCGGCATGCTGACGTGCAGCAGATGCGCGATCTCCACGAGGAAGAACCGCTCGAAATCGAAGCGGGCGAAAACAATCTGAACTATGTGAAGCTGGACGGCAACATCGGCTGCATGGTGAATGGCGCGGGCCTCGCTATGGCGACGATGGATGTGATCAAGCTGGCTGGCAGCGAGCCGGCGAACTTTCTGGACGTCGGCGGCGGCGCCACCAAGGAGACTGTGGCTGCAGGATTCCGGATTCTCCTCAAGGATCCGAACGTCAAGGGCATCTTCATCAACATCTTCGGCGGGATCGTCCGTTGCGAGCGGATTGCGCATGGTGTGATTGAAGCGGCCAAGGAAGTGAAGATCAATGTGCCGTTGGTGGTCCGGTTGCAGGGCACGAATGCAGAAGAAGGCCGCAAGCTGTTGGGAGAGTCCGGTCTCAAGCTGGAAGTGGCGGACGACTTGTGGGAAGCGGCGCAAAAAATTGTGAAGTTGACGGGGAAAGCGGCATAGAAGATGAGGGAGGTACGGGGCCAAGTCCCTGTGCTCGCGCAACGCGCGGCCTGAGAAGGCCCTCGTTGGACGCGCGCAGTGGGGACTTAACCCCGTACCTCCCATGAGTGACGGAAAGGTTTCCCCGTTGTAGCTGGGGAAGAAGGAAAGAAGAGGGAATTGTGAGCATTCTCGTTAATAAGCATACGCGGGTGGTGGTGCAGGGGATCACGGGCAAGGAAGGCTCGTTCCATGCGACGCAGTGCAAGGCCTATGGGACGCAGATGGTCGCGGGCGTGACCCCGGGCAAGGCGGGCCAGGAAGTCGAGGGCATTCCGGTATTCAACACGGTGCGCGATGCCGTGAAGAAAACTCAGTGCGATACGTCGTTAATCTTCGTGCCCCCGCCATTTTGCGCCGACGCGATTCTGGAAGCGGCCGATGCCGGTGTGAAGCTGATCATCTGCATTACCGAAGGCATCCCGGTGAATGACATGGTCAAGGTTAAGCGCGCGCTCTATGGCCGCGACGTCCGTTTGATCGGACCGAACTGCCCCGGCGTGATCACCGTCGATGAAGCGAAGATCGGCATTATGCCGGGTTTCATCCATAAGAAGGGGGTCGTGGGCGTCGTGTCGCGCAGCGGGACCCTCACCTACGAAGCCGTGCATCAACTCTCGACATTAGGCCTTGGCGAAACGACCTGCGTCGGCATCGGCGGCGATCCGGTCAATGGTACGGGCTTCGTCGATGTGCTGGCCCTGTTCGAGCAGGATCCCGAGACTCAGGCGATCGTGATGATCGGCGAGATCGGTGGCGATGCGGAAGAGAAAGCTGCTGAGTTCATCAAAAAGCATGTGAAGAAACCAGTCGTCAGTTTCATCGCCGGAATCACGGCTCCTCCTGGCCGCCGCATGGGCCATGCGGGCGCGATCGTTTCCGGCGGCAAGGGGACGGCGGCTGAGAAGATGAAAATTCTCGAAGCAGCCGGCGTCCGGGTGGTGAAGAACCCGGCTGAGATCGGCCATGCGGTCAAGGTTGCGCTCGGGCGGTAAGTAAGAATCTCGTTCGCGCTTCAGGCAATCAGGACGTGGGGATGTGGTGGTCGATCACCCATCCCCACTTTTCATTGCTGCTCCTACTGCTGGATCTTGTCGGCCTGAGCCACGTTATTTATCTTCACCCTTCCGTATGAATCATGTTAGGCTGAACGCATGCGTGTGTTTCTCATCCACGTTCGTGACCCCCAGTTCTACGCCCTTCCAGCTAAAACTCGCGCAAAAAACGGCCGTATTAGGGTGATGGGCTTTCCGCCCATCGGGATCATGTCCCTCTCGTCGGTGCTCAAACAGGCCGGCCACGAATGCGTGATGTTCGATCAGGCGAATCCGGACACGCCGAACGACGTGATCCTCGCGGAGATCGCCCGGCAACAACCGGATCTGGTCGGCCTCAGCTTCCTTAGCACTACCAGCTACCCCTACGCCAAGATCTTGGCCCGTCAGATTCGGGTCGTCAATTCAAAGGTCAAATTGGCTTTCGGCGGCGTCTTTGCGAGCTTGAATGCTGCGCTCGTCAAACTGCAATGTCCTGAAGTGGATTTCGTCTGTCGTGGCGATGGCGAGCAGTTGCTCCTCGATCTTCTCGGACAGCTCGAAAATCCTGTCGCTGTGGCTGGCTTGACCTGGGCCAAGGACGGCCAGGTCATTCAGAACCCTGGTCGCCCGATGGAGCGCCATCTCGATCAATGGCCCTTTCCCGATCGCGAAGGCCTCGAGCTCGATTTCGTGGAGTCCATGCCGCTCGACGTACCGGCGGTGCTCTCGATGGAGCGGTTCACGACGATGCAAACATCTCGCGGCTGCCCCTGGCCCTGCATCTTCTGCGACATTCCGATCTTCAACGAAGGTAAGTGGCGCGCGAGGACTGCGGCGCATGTGGTCAGTGAACTCAAGTATCTAGAAGCCTGCGGCTACGGGTCGGTCTACTTCGTGGACGATCATTTCTTGCTGCAACCCAAACGGATCGAGGCGATTTGCCAAGGCGTGATGGACGAGAAGCTCACGATCCAGTGGGGCATTGAGGGGCGCGTGGACTCGGTCGCCCAGCATCTGTTTCCCGCCATGGCCAAGGCCCATTGCCGGACGGTCATGTTCGGGATCGAAAGCGGGAGTCAGAAGATTCTCGATCGGCTCAAGAAAGAGCAGACGCTGGAGGAGGTGGCCACAGCTGTTAAGAATGCCAAGGAGGCCGGCATCGAGATCGTGCACGGGTTTTTCACGGTGGGCAATCCCGATGAAACGGTCGAAGATATGAACGCGACGTTCGACTTGGCCTCCAAGCTGCCGCTCGATACGTTCGGCTTCAATCGGCTCTGCGTCTATCGGGGCACTCCGCTCTGGCAGGAATATGTGAAGCGCGGGTTGGTCAGCGAAACGACCGATTGGTACAAGTATTTCAAATGCTCAGAGATCGATCCGACCTGCTTGCCAGGCGAAGTGATCAACGAGGTCCGACGTCAAGGGCTCAAGCGGCTCTTCCTCTACAAGCTCCTGCACTATCCCCTGCAAACGGCTCGGTTGCTACGGCGATTCCTGCGTTTTATGCCGGCTCGGGACGTGGCCTACCTGATCCTCAAGCCGTTTATGGGCCAGAAAAAAGGCGCCACGAAGGCGGAAGTGCTTTCACGGGCCGTCGAGCATGGCGAGATGAAAGATGTTGCGGCGCAGATGACGCAAATGACGGATGAGGTGCTCCATCACGTGCTGGAAGAGTCTCGGCTGGAACGGCTCCGCATTCAACAGGAAGCAGAAGGGTTGCGAGAGCTACCCATGGTCCATACCCGCTAGGGCAGGATGCTGAAAATGTCCGCCAGCTTCGTTCTCGTCTCGCAAGAATCCTCAACGTACCCCTGAGGGTACGCCTCCGGTTCTTGCTCCGCCTGCGGCCTTGCTGGACGAACGTTTTGAGCATTCTGCAAGATGGTTTTTCGTTAGACCGCAATTCCCCAGATCTGTTTCGCTGCCAACCCAATTCCATAGCTGACGGTTACCGCTACGGTGATGATTGCGAGATTCAGCAGAATCCGGCGTTTCATCTCCATCCCTGACAAAAACGCGAGGACCGTGGACACGAGGACGACCATCGTGCCGGCCGTCAGGACGGAAATCAGCGCGTCCTTAGCGCCGAAGAGGACGGGGAGCACCGGCACCAGCGCGCCGATGACGTAGGCTACGCTGACAAATAAGGCCGAGCGTAACGGCTGTTCCTGCATGTCGTTCGAGCTGGTTTCTTCCCCCAGAAATTGTTTCTTCGCCGCTTCCATCGTCCGTACTTCTTTTTCTGAGCTCAGCGCAAGAAATGCGCCGGCTCCCATCGACAGCGCGCCGGCCACTGCAGTGGTTGAGGCGGCAATCAAGACGGTCACGGCGTCGCCGAAGGCTCCGAAGAATCCGCTCACCGCGCCAAGAATCTCCACTAATCCGTCATTGAGTCCCAGGAAGATATTGCGGATCTTTTCAGGATTGATCTTGCGCGCAGTGAGTTTGGCAACAAGGGCATCTTCATGTTGGAACTCGTCCCGTAGAATCCCCTTGAGTGCTTCGCCCAGAGGCTGATCTTTATACGCATTCCAGAGGGAAAGGTATTTTTTAACCCCATAGATCTCGATCGCTTCCAGGACGAGATGGATCGCCGTCGAACCGAACAGGCGGCAGAGCCATGTGAAGCTCCAAAGCTTCAGTCGTCGCGCCAGGTTGAGGCGCTCCAGCTTCATGTCGAAGAATTTTTGCCAAAAAGCTAAGTGTCTGGTTTCAATCACCACCAACTGGCTCAATGTATCCCTAGCCTCGGGATCCGCCGAAATGTCCCGTAGCACTTTGTAGAGGGAGAGGTCGAAGAGCTCATCCAGGATGAGCAGCCGCGCCAGCGCTGGGTCGTAGCGATATGGACTATCCATGGGTGTCACTCCAAGGGCATGAATTTATTGAAAGTTCTTCGCGGGCCGGATGGGTACAGTAGACACTATTCGGTTTCTTTCCGTCAAATTCCCCTTGATAGGTTACAGCCTACGGAGCGACAGATAGGGGCCTATTCACCGTCTGCTATACTTTTGAAGGAATGGCTCTTTCTCATTAGCCGCCAGGCTAAGGGGAAGGGAAAATGTGTTGTGTGCAGGAGGGACGAAAGGTTGGTCGCGCTATGAGTCAGAAACGTGAATTCTTCAGAGTCGCTATCGAGAGGACCGGGCAGATTGCCAAAGGGGCCGAGACCGCTTCCTGCGAGGTGCTCGACCTCACGGAAAAGGGATTTCAATTACGCACTGATTTGCCTGTGGTCATGGGAGACCTCTTGGAGCTTGAGTTTCCTCTGACCAAGGAGGCTCCGATCCAGTGCACCGTCGAGGTCACCTACGTGGCGTCTCCTCAACTTGGCGCCCGCATTACGAGGATTTCTCCTGAGCACCAGCAATGCCTTTCGCAGTTTATCGAGCAGCTGAACGTCCTCAACCTTACCGGGTTTTAATTTATGGCCACGCCCCACGAGGAGTCGAACAGTCCGGCAGGCGCGGCGTCTCACGTCGAGCCAGTCGTGTGCCTCCTCAGCGCAGTTCTGCTGCTCAGCACGGTGCCGATTCTGACGAAGTATGTCTTTCAACACAGCACGGTGGATCCGCTTGGCATGGCTCTGGTCAGGGTGATGACCGGATTCTTCTTTCTATTTGCGATTACCCTCGCGCAGGACATCAGAGGGCTGAGCGCCTTGACAGCCGGGGATGTGTTTCGGCTGACCCTCTTGGGGGGGCTGGGGGTTGGTTCATATGTGATTGCGGCCTGGGGGCTTCAGCTTACCAGCGCCACGCATTACATTTTGATTTATAGTATGGTTTCGCCGCTTACCGCACTGCTGAGTGTGTTGCTGGGGAAGAGCCAGAGCTGTCCCCTCAAGATGGCCGGCATCGCACTCTCATTGACGGGTTGCGGGCTTGCCATGTCGGATAAGTTGGGCGACTTTCAGGCAGATTTTGGATTAGGCGATCTGCTGATTCTCTTGTTTACGGTCATGATGGCCGCGCACCTGGCCTGGAGCGCCAATATCGTCAAGCGCTTTGGAGCCATGACCGCCAATACCGTGATGTTCGGCAGCAGCGCTCTGTTTCTTCTGTTCGGGGCGTCAGTCTGGGGACAGCCTCCCACCGACGATTTCTCGCTGACGCTGGTATCGGCGATGCTTTACATTGGCGTGGCCACGGCCTCCGTTTTCCTCCTGCGCTATCGTGCGCTTCAAACCATCTGCCCGGCGACCGTTGCGGTGTATCAGAACCTGGCCCCTGTATGTGCCATTCTTTTTGCCCACGTATATTTGGGTGAGACGATCCAGCCCGGCACGGTGGTGGGTGGCGCCATCATTCTCCTCGGCGCTGAAATGGTTCGCAGGAGCAGTCAATCTCAATTGGCAACCAGTCACCCCTGTGCCACGCCCTGTGCGATTAGCGCAGCCTGTCATCAAGCGTCTCCTCAGCAACCCAAGCCGTAAAATCTCAGCGCCGTGAGAGCCCTGCCGCGATCGGCAAGAGTCGCTTCCTTTCAGCGGGTGAAGATCGTATCGGCCTGTCTATGTCTGAGCAGAGAGAGTGGGAGAGGATTACAGACCCTTGGCGGATTGCTCGGTCTGATGCCGCTGTTCGGCGGAGCGGAGACGAATCTTGAAGATTACCCTGCGGCTTTTCTCGCGGTTGATGACGGAGGTGGATTCGTACATCAGGTCTTGTCTTCCTCGTCCTGTCGCTGACGTGATTTCCTGAAAACACTGGTACGAATATGGTTCCGCGGTTTGAATGACTTCCAGCCCCTTCACCATCACGGCCAGCGACCGTTCCTGGCTCAACTTCAAATTAAACGCATCGCTGCCGTAATCGTCGGTGTGCCCTTCGATCGCGAGTGAGTCGATCTTGTCGCGCAGCGGCCCGCACAATGCTCGTACATAGAAGGGCAAGGCGTCCACGAGAAATTGATCCGCCGCAGGCGAGAGCGTACTTTTCCCAAACTCAAATGTGAGCCGGTCCTCCGGGACCACGATGACGAGCGCGAGCGGGTCGCGGGGATCCGCATCAAGCGAAAGCCCCAGGCGCTGAATGTGATCGCGTAGAGCCGTTTGCACGTCTTCTTTGTTGTCTTGTAATTCAGACTGCGCAGCAGAAGAGACTTTGCTGAACTGCGCCGCGAAGAGCAGGATGAAGACGACCACGAGGGAGGTCATGAGATCGGTGATGCCGAGGGTCGTCTGCGAGGGCCCGGTGCCCTGCGTGGTTGTGCGTTTCATGAGGTCGGCCCCTCCGTGGATACGAGCGAGCGTCTGGGTATAAATCGGTGTTCCTCAGGCTGCGCGGCCCCGGGAGACGTTCGCTGCTTCGCGAGCCCGTCCGTCAGGCGGCTCATGAGTTCATCAAGGGTCCTCGGTTCTTGTGCCTTCTGTCGTGGCATATCTTTCAGCAATGTGGTGAGGCGCTGAATCGAGGCGTTCAGCGCTGTGATCGGAGCTGTGAATTCCTCACGGATAACTTGCGGCAGTTCTGCCGTCATCCGTCGTCCCGCTGCCTGTTCCTCCTGCTTCCATTGCATCAAGGACCGGACAGCCGCAGCCAGTTCAGCAATGGGGGCCGCCAGACTGTCCTTGCCCCTGTCTTCGGTGCGCTCCTCAAGCTCTTCCCCCGGGGCCTGCCGGTTGCTTCCCGCCGCGCGGTGCATCGGCGTGAGTTGTTCCAACATCTGTTCCATGGTCTTGCGGGGAAAGAGCTCGTCGAGGAGACCGAGGAACGTGTGGTGCTCGTTCATGAGCCGAAAGACCATCGGTTTTTCAATGAGCGTGAAGAGATTCGCGGCAATCAGTCCGACGATGGAGGTGAGGAACTTTCCCGCCAGCCCGTTGATCAGCCCCTGAATGCCGTCAATGTCATGACCGTCTGCGTGGAGTTTGCTGAGGCCAATGAATAGGGCCAGGAACGTGAGCAGCAACCCGATGCCGGTCACCAGGGAAGGCAGTTGGCTGTAGAAGGCCAGGTTCACGCGATGGCTCAGAAGCATATCCTGCGTAAAGATTTCTTCCGCCCGGCAGGTGCTGAAAATGCGAGGCTCCACAAACCAGGGCACATGTTCGAGCACCAAGGTCTTGCGGAACTGCGCCCAGGCCTGCCGGAACATGGGTTCTTTCTGCAGACCCTTTTCAAGGGTCTGCAGGTCGTCGCAATCGATACGGGTAGAGGAGGATGCCGGCTGACTAGCCTGAGCCGAGAATCCCACCAGCGCGCGGCTTGTGAATCGCTCACGATCGCCGTCGCCGCGGTCATGAGCCAGAGCCGTCAGCATCGGGCGGACTCGATCGAAGGGTCGTTGCGCGCTAGCGACTTCCCTGCGTAATCGTAGGACCTGCCAGAGAAAAAAGAAGATGATGCTAAACGATCCGATCCAGCTCAGCATCGGGCTTTGGGGCCCTCCGAAGAAGGAGGCATCGCGGCTCAAAAATTCCCACAGGCTGGACGTCGTGATCATCGCATCCTCAATTCATGCATGATGGACTCAGTTAGCGGCAAGATTAGGTAAAGTCATCTCAACTTCCGTGCCGCGCACAATAGAGGATGGACCCATCAAAAAGCCCATGATCCGTCTATTTCGCGGGATCTGTTCCGTAGGGGCCAGGCATTCTTTGCCTAGCAACCGGCAGATTAGGCCTCTTAGGGGAGCGTATGGCTAATGGCTTGGAGTAAAGCAGAGCGAGGGTGTGTGGTTCGTCGCTTTCAGATTGATGGGAAGTGGAGAACGATGACCTGGGGGATTTTTTGAAAGTCGCGGTCGGACGTCAGGATTGGAAGCCCATGTTGCATGGCGCTGGCGGCAATCCAGAGATCGTTGGCGGCAACCGGAGTGCCGGCCTTTTTCAAGGCGACACGAATGGTCGCATACCGTTCCGATGTCTCTTCGTCCACTGTCAGCAGGCGAACGCGCGAGGATTCCAGAAACATTCGTAACTCGCGCTCATTGCTTTCTCGTTTGCTTCCTTGGAGAAATCCCGCGCGAAGCTCTCCGAGGACAATCGGGCTGATCCAGATCTCTTCAGCTTGTGGAAGGGTGGTGATCACGTCGGGGTGGTTTTTCTTGAACGCGATATATGCGGAGCTATCCAGCAGTAGCCTGGTCATTTCCAGAGCTCCGGATCGATCGTGCGTTGCTCGGCAATGAGTTTATCGATCGCGGCGGCTTCCTGTTTCGTCCAGGTTCCGGCGAGATAGTCGAGGTCATGGTAGCGGACCGGTGTTTTCTTTTTCCCCTTGCCTCCTGCCGATTCTTCCAGCAGCTCAATGACGGCCTTATTCACACTGGTCTTCTTCTGCTTGGCCCGCTGTTGAACGGTACGGGCAACGTCGGGGGGAAGGTTCCGCAATGTAATGGCTTTCATGGCGTCAGGCCTCCGTGCATCATAGGTGCATCATAGTGATGCACATTGTACAGTGCAGATCCTGGCTCGTCAAACGGATGCGAAGATTGGGGGGCTTTTGCGAAGAGCGTATGGCTGATAGCCGATGGCGTATGGTTCAGAGCAAACCGAGGGGGCTGAAATAAGTCGATCCTCAGTGCTGAGTAATTTTTCCGTGACAAGGCACCAGAATGGGAGGCAGAGCGATTTCGGAAATTCCCTCGCAGGCTCGGTCAGTTTCCGCCTTAAGATCATCGGCGGGGCCCCGCGCTCCCAGTGATCTCCGCCCCCGCCAGTACCACCACCTGCGGCATTAGGAAATTTAGAGTGGCTCTGTTTTCTGTACCTGATTTCCTTTTTCCGGCAGTGACAGTAAGAGACCCTGACTGTCATCCATGAATTCTTTGTAGTCACCCTTTCTCAATAGCTCATTACGTAAGCCTTCATCCAGTGCTGCCTTTTGCAAGTTCTTTCTGAGAATCTCTAAGTCGTTGTCGCCCTGTAGGTACATTGTTAGCAATCGAAGAATTGACTTTCGTACAAGAGAAGCTAGCTGGCTTATCTCCTCATCAGATGCAAGTTTATCTGGGGATTCCTCCGAACTATCGAATTGTCCATGGAACAATTTTCCTCTGCGCTTGAACATTTTCTTCAAGAACTCGAACACCGCCTGCCTTCCGTCACTGTCATGAGATTCGCACGCGAGTAGCGCACAGCTCAGAGAAATACGAAAGGTCTGCTCGGCTTGATCTGATGGAGTGAATAGAGCTTCAAGTGCGATCATGAGACTTGTAAACTGCTCCACCCTATTAGCTTTTCGATGATAATCCTCAAAGAACTCGCCTGCGATCCTAAGAGCTTTCCGGAGCGAGTGATTTACTTCGATAATACGGGTCCGATGGCGAGTGTAAACTCGCCACATTCGATTAATTTGTTCTTGCTCATTCCCGGTTAGATGGGGGATCAAGTGCGAGGGAACGGTATCTTGGCGAGGGAGCCCTAGATAGGACAAGCCAGATTTCTGAATTTCATTAACCCAATCTGGTGAAAAGTGAGGCGCCACATAGTCAATGTCCAGAATGCCGTCGACGGCATACTGAAAGACTTGACGAAATGGCTGAGCCTCTTTCCACCGTCGGACAAGCCACTCGTAAAGTCGTTCAGTCTCAAATCCATTAGTATCTTTGCAGATCAAGAACCATGTGCCAGTTGATGGAGGACTGATAAAGCTATGAAGGGATGACTCTCCAAGCAGGCGAGGGACTGCTGTGCCGTCGAGCTCCTTTATTACCCACCCGTCATAGGGCGGTTGGATTAGGTGTTCTGGGAGAAACTTCACATTGAACAGGTGAAAGCACGCAAACTTTTGAAACTCTCCCTGTTCGTAGAGTTGGTTGTCTAATTCTGCAATTGCGGTATCCAGAATGTCTGGCTCCGTATCAGGTAGCGCATCACCCACGGTAAAGTGAATACTGCTTAACTTGCGGAGGAAAAGAATGTCGATAGCTTGAGCCAAATGCCAGGGATCACCGCAGCACTTCAGAAGATGAACATCTTGCGAGAGAATACTTCGGAGGCTGGCTTGTATCTCCTCTTGAGACCACCCACGGGAAGCGATTGCGCGTACGTCTGTGGACTCTGTCTGCGCAGAGATGAATGCTGTCAACGGATATTTATAATGGGCACAAAAGTCATATCCAAACTGGTAAACAATTCGGCGAACTAGGGCTCCAAGTGTCTTGTTTCTCATGATAGCAGGGGTTGTTCTCTGGGATTCATAAGAGTCTTGAGGGAAAGACTAAAGGCTAAGTGACAAACTCGTCAAGTTGCTGTATCGATCAGTATTTCTGTTGTGGAAGAAGGTGTCAGGCGCCGTTCCCTTGAGCCTAAACAAAAAGGCCACCGTTTCCAGTGGCCTTTCCGTTTATTCTCTTGCTGAGGTGCTGTGAAGACTGTTCTCAGCTCCGCGCATTCACCGAACTCTGTCCGAATGCAGGATGCTCAAAATGGCATCCCGGCAAGGCCGCAGGGAGCTCGGCGACCGAAGCGTACCCTTGGGGTACGTTGCAGGGAGACGGGCGACTGAGAACGACGCTGGGGGACATTTTCAGCATTCCTGCTATGTCCCCATTTCCCAGCTGGCGAGATACTTCACTTGTTCTTTCGTCAACGTATCAATCTTCATCCCCATGCCCGCGAGTTTGAGCCGGGCGATTTCCTTGTCGATCACCGGCGGAACCGGGTAGACCTTCTTCTCCAGCTTCTTGTAATTCTTCACCAAGTACTCGGCTCCGAGCGCCTGGTTCGCGAAGCTCATGTCCATGACGCTGGAAGGATGGCCCTCGGCCGTCGCCAGATTCACGAGCCGTCCCTCGCCGAGGAGGCTGACCCGATGGCCGGTCTTCAGCGTGAATTGCTCGACGCCAGGTCTGATGAGGCGCTTTCTCTTGCTCAGGTTCTCCAAGGCGGTAATGTCCAGTTCGACGTTGAAGTGGCCTGAGTTGCAGACGATGGCCCCTTCCTTCATCACGGCGAAGTGTTCGCGGCGAATGACCTTCAGGTTGCCGGTGACCGTGACGAAGAAATCTCCGATCAATGCCGCCTGCTCCATCGGCATGACGCGGAACCCGTCCATGACCGCTTCAATCGCCTTGACCGGATCGATCTCGGTGACGACGACGTCGGCGCCCAGACCCTTGGCGCGCATCGCGATTCCTCGTCCGCACCAGCCATAGCCGGCGATTACGAAGGTGGTGCCGCAGATCAAGCGGTTCGTCGCGCGGATGATGCCGTCGATCGTGCTCTGGCCGGTCCCGTAGCGGTTGTCGAAGAGGTGTTTGGTGTCGGCGTCGTTGACGGAGATCACCGGGAACTTCAGGACTTTCTTTTCGGCCATGCTGCGGAGCCGGATGACGCCGGTGGTGGTTTCTTCCGTGCCGCCGATCACGTACTTGAGCAAGTCCTTCCGCTTGGAATGAATGAGCGAGACGACATCGGCTCCGTCATCCATCGTGATTTGCGGCTTGTGGGCGATGGCCGACTGGATGTGCTTGTAGTAGGTTTTGTTGTCTTCGCCTTTGATGGCGAAGGTCGGGATGCCGTCATGCTTGACGAGCGACGCGGCGACTTCGTCCTGCGTGCTGAGGGGATTGGAGGCGCAGAGCCGGACATCGGCGCCGCCGGCCTGGAGCGTCTTCATCAGATTGGCGGTTTCGGTCGTCACATGGAGGCACGCGGTCATGCGCAGGCCCTTGAAGGGCTTTTCCTTCAGGAAGCGCTTCTTGATTAGCCGCAGCACCGGCATGGTGGCTTCGGCCCATTCGATCTTGAGTTTGCCCTGGTCTGCGAGCTTCATATCCTTCACATCGTATTCCACGAAAACCTCCTGCGTGATGCGTGATTGGTGATGGGGAGTCAGGGGAAACAGGGGGGACGGATTGTTCAATCCGTCCCCCCTGTCATCGGTCCAGTCTAGTCTACAGGCCTGCGTCCTTGCGCAAGATCTTGGCCTTGTCGGTTTTTTCCCAGGTGAAACCCGGTTCGTTCCGGCCGAAGTGACCGTAGGCGGCGGTCTGTCTGAAGATCGGCCGGCGGAGCTTGAGATGCTCGATGATGCCGCGCGGGGTCATGGGGAAATGTTTCCGCACGAGCTTGTCCAGGCTCTCGGCCGCCACCCGTTCCGTGCCCATCGGGTCGACCAACACAGAGACTGGCTCTGCCACGCCGATGGCATAGGCGAGCTGCACTTCGCACTTCCTGGCCAACCCGGCTGCAACGATGTTTTTGGCGATGTAGCGGGCCATGTAGGACGCTGACCGGTCCACCTTCGTGGGATCCTTGCCGGAGAAACAGCCGCCCCCATGGCTGCCGTGGCCGCCATAGGTGTCGACGATGATCTTGCGGCCCGTCAATCCCGTGTCGCCCATCGGACCTCCGACCACGAAGCGTCCGGTGGGGTTGATGTGGTGGATCACGCTCGCCGAATCATAGAGCCCTTTCGGCATGACCGGCTTGATGACTTTTTCCATGATGTCGCGTGTGATCTGCTTGTTCGTCACGTCGGGGCTATGTTGGGTGGAGACGACGATGGTGTCGATCCGCACCGGTTTGCCGTTCTTGTATTCCACGGTCACCTGGGATTTGCCGTCCGGGCGGACCCAGGGCAGGATGTTTTTCTTCCGGACTTCGGCCAGCCGCTTGGTGAGGCGATGGGCGAGGACGATCGGCATGGGCATGAGCTCGGAGGTCTCGTCGCTGGCAAAGCCGAACATGAGGCCTTGGTCGCCGGCGCCGCCGGAATCGACGCCCATGGAGATATCGTTCGACTGATGGTGAATGGCGGTGAGGACGGAACAGGTGTGGTAGTCGAATCCCCAGGAAGCATCGGTGTAGCCGACATCCTTGATGACTTCGCGGATGATGTCGGGGATCTCGACGTAGGCTTTGGTGGAGATTTCACCGGCCACGAAGGCAATGCCGGTGGTCAGCATCGTTTCGCAGGCTACCCGGGCAAACTTGTCTTTGGCAATGATCGCGTCGAGGATCCCGTCGGAGATCTGGTCGGCAATTTTGTCCGGATGCCCTTCGGTCACGGACTCTGACGTGAACAGGTAGTTATTTCTCATTGGCTCCTCAAGGTTCAGTTGGCAATAACCTAACGGATTCCCAAGGGATATTAGTATGACTAGGCTTCTGTTGTCTATTTCTTTTACTGTGTAGAATGGTGGAGTCGCATCGCGGCCTGCTTGCTTGACACCCCTTTTCTGGCACTTGTAAGATGACCGAATTCCGCGGTCCTCGCCTTCTTTATCTACGACGCCATAGGGGCGCGTTTGGGATAGGCCCCGTCTCCCGGGACCATGATCGTGCTATGCGCAAGGCCGTGTCTTTGTATCCAGTGGGCAATGACTAAGGTGTGTCTCGTGACGAAAAAGGGATTGTCAATACGATGAATGGCCAGCCGGACGCGATTCCCGAACAGAAGAGTCCACGATCACCCGTTCCAGGGCTGGGATGGGAGGAGTTCTCTCGCGAGCTGGTCGAGTTCTTCGCTTCGATCAAGCTAGCGATGTTCCTCTTTCTGTTCATTGCCATCACCGCCACGATCGGGACGGTGATCCAACAAAACGAGCGGCCGGAATCCTATATTCAGGAATACGGAGAGAACACCTACCGGTGGTTTCTCCGGCTGGGCTTCATCGACGTCTATCACACCTGGTGGTTCACCAGTCTCCTCGGCCTCCTCTGCGTCAACTCCCTCACCTGTTTCTATAAGCGGTTCCCCGGTGTCTGGCGGTCGATGAAGCAGGACCGCGTCAGCGTGTCATTGGATTTCGTGAAGGGGATGAAGCAGCAGGCCGAGGTTTCGATCGCAAACAGCAAGGAGGTCGTGGCGCAGCAGCTGGCGCAGCATTTCATCGAGAAGGGCTATAAGGTGCTGGCGAAGAATGAGCCGGGCGAGGTGACCCTCTATGCGACGAAGGGCGTCTTGGGACGCGTCGGCGCGCATATGGCTCATTTAAGCGCGACGGTCATCATCATCGGCGGCCTGATCGGCACCTACTACGGATTCCAGGAGTTCGGGGTCTGTCTCGAAGGGCAGACCTATCATATCCCGCGAGGCAACTTCGATCTCAAGGTCGATAAGTTCTGGATCGACTATCACGAGAACGGGTCCGTGAAGTCCTACAACAGTACTTTGACGGTCATCGACGGGGGCCAGTCTGTCGTTACCAAGACGATTTCGGTCAACGACCCCCTCGTGTACAAGGGCATCTGGTTTTATCAATCCAGCTACGGCGACTCCTGGGATCAGATTGAAGTGGCGCGGATCAATATCAAGGACAAAGAAACGGACAAGGTCCTCAAGACCGTCGATCTGGAATGGCAAAAGGAGCAGGCGGTCCCTGAGCTCGACCTGAAACTCTCGATTACGGATTTCGTGGCGGACTTTGCCTTCAACTCGACCGAGAAAAAAGTCTTCTCCAAGACGGTGGAACATGCGAATCCCGCGATCCGCTTGGCCGTCAATGAACGGAGCACGGTCCAGTCGACGCCCTGGATTTTCTATCAGTTCCCGGACCTCTTCGATATCAAAGAATCGAAGTATCAGTTCGAATTAGTGGGCTATAAGCCGAAGAAGTTCACCGGTCTGCAGATTGCCAAGAATCCCGGGATCAATATCGTCTGGACCGGCTCGACCATGAT